>CAZKPZ010000054.1:15959-18033 GCA_964554745.1 uncultured Treponema sp.
CAAAACAGATTCTTGGAAAACTTAGAAAAACATTCTTTACTTCTCATACGCTTGTTGTCAGAAGTTCCAGCCTTTGGCCCTATGGTATACACCTTAACCTGGCTGTCATACTTTTCGCCGAACAAGGCGCGCGCGCCCTGCTTCTTGGCAGCTTCCAAATCCATAACTTCCATAGTCACCGGCAAATCTTTCTGAATCTGCTCGTTTACTATATCCTCAACCTGCTGCACTTCCTCTTTAGTCATCGCGCGGTGGAAGCTAAAGTCAAAGCGCATACGCTCCGCAGTAATATTAGAACCTTTCTGCGCAACCTCATCGCCCAAAACCTGAGTGAGCGCCTGCTGCAAAAGGTGTGTGGCAGTATGATACTTTGTCGTAATCTCGCTGTGATCAACAAGACCGCCCTTGAACGTACCCGCTGAAAGCGTGCGGCTTTCTTCCTGATGCTTCTTTTCCTGCTCCTTAAAGCCTTCCACATCAACAGTCATGCCGTTTTCCTTTGCCATTTCCTCGGTAATCTCAATCGGGAAGCCGAAAGTGTCATACAGACGGAATGCGACACGGCCGGGGATTTCCATCTTGGGGTTCTTCTGCAAGTTCGGCAGCAACTTCTGGAACTCTGCCTCACCGGCCTTGAGCGTCTTGCTGAACTTGTTCTCCTCAAGCGTAAGCTGTTCCTTAATAAAGGCAGCGTGCTCCGCAAGTTCAGGATAGGCATCCTTATACTCACTGATTATTATGTCAGCGGGCTTTTCAAGGAAGGAACCTTCAATACCGAGCTTACGTCCGTAGCGGACTGCACGGCGGATAATTCGGCGCAAAATATAACCGGCACCAGTACGAGCAGGAGTAACAGCCTGCGGGTCACCCAAGATAAAGGTAGCCGTACGCGCATGGTCGGCAATAATACGGATTGCAGTATCATCAGCCGCATCAGCACCGTACTTCTTGCCGGAGACCTGCTCTATGCACTGTATAATTGGAAGAAAAACGTCTGTCTCATACACAGATTTCTGTCCGTTCAAGACAGAAACCGTTCGCTCAACGCCCATTCCGGTATCAACGCATTTGCGGGCCATCTCGTTGTAATTGCCCTGGGCGTCCTTATTGTAGCCCATGAATACATTATTCCAGATTTCAAGGTACTTACCGCAGTGACAGCCCGGCTTGCAGTCAGGACCGCATTTAGGCTGGCCGTTATCGTAGAAAATCTCGGTATCAGGACCGCACGGGCCTGTCTGTCCTGCCGGCCCCCACCAGTTGTCGCTTCTTGGCAAGAAGAAAATATGGTCGCGTGCGATTCCCATCTCTTCCCAGCGCTTAGCAGCTTCCTCATCGCGCGGAATCTCCGTACCGTTCGGCTGCTTTTCGCCTTCAAAGACAGTCACGTTGAGCTTTTCTTTTGGAATGCCCAAATACTTTGGAGAAGTAAGGAACTCGTAGCTGTATTCAATGGATTCATGCTTAAAATAGGCACCAAGACTCCAGTTACCAAGCATCTCAAAGAATGTAAGGTGGCTCGGATCACCTACGGAATCTATATCACCAGTTCTGACACATTTCTGATAGTCTGTAAGCTTGTTTCCAGAAGGATGCGGTTCACCCAGCAAATAAGGAACAAGAGGCTGCATTCCGGCAGTCGTAAAAAGAACCGTGGGATCATTATTAGGAAGCAGCGACTTTCCGCTGATTTCTACATGTCCCTTAGACTTAAAAAACTCAATATATTTTGAACGCAACTCATTTACGGTCATAGTAGCCTATAATAGTTCATAATAGAGATTTAGTCAATTGAGCTATAAATTATTCATACGTATGACGTTAAATACAATATGAAAATCTGAAGTCATACGTATAAACGTAGCTTTTGATATGCAAGTCTGGAAAGCTTAAAAACGATAAAAAAAGCCCTTGAAAACAACGCGCTTCCAAGGGCTTTTATAAAAGAGTTTCAGAACCTATCAGAGTTTACTTGCTGTACAGCCAGCATGCAAGCCGGTCGGCAAATGCCGACCTCTTCGGGGCTGTCCAAAAAGAAATGGGCAGCTCTAATTTTTTTTAAATTTACAAGTGA
>CAZKPZ010000055.1:0-4530 GCA_964554745.1 uncultured Treponema sp.
CAAGGCGTTCGGCTTCGTCTAGAGAGACACCGAGAGGAACTATTACGCTGTCATTACCTGCTACAGCACTTGTTGCAGCAGAAACAGTCGGAGGCAAATCAGAAATTGTAATTTCATCACCAGAACACAGAACGACAGCGCTTTCCATACAGTTCCGCAATTCACGTATATTACCAGGCCAATTGTATTTGAACATTGCGGCCTTTGCTTTGTTGTCTACGCCTTTTATATGCTTGCCATTCTCTTTATTAAATTCATCCAAGAATGATGCCATCAATAAAGGTATATCATCTTTGCGCTCTCTTAACGGAGGAACATGAATGTGAATGACATTCAAACGGTAATATAAATCTTCCCTAAAACGGCCATTTTTTACTTCCTCTTCAAGATTCCTGTTTGTTGCAGCAACAATACGGACATCAACTTCTAAAGTTTGTTCTCCACCGACACGTTCAAACTTTTTTTCCTGCAAGACGCGCAGAATTTTTATTTGAACACTTTGATTAATTTCTCCAATCTCATCAAGAAAAATTGTTCCGCCATGTGCAAGCTCAAAACGACCTTTTTGCATTTTTTCAGCACCGGTAAAAGCGCCCTTTTCGTGTCCAAAAAGCTCGCTCTCAAGCAAAGTCTCGCTCAACGCCGCACAATGAACCTTTATAAAACTATTATCTTTTCGGGGTGAAAGATTATGTATTGCATTTGCAACCAGTTCCTTTCCTACGCCGCTTTCTCCTGTAATAAGCACGCTCGCTTTACTAGGAGCGACTTTTCTAATTGTTTCCTGGACCTTCTGCATGGCGGCAGATTTTCCAATCATATCTTTCAGAGTGGTATTTTCTTCCAATGCAGTTTTCATCTGCGCATGCTGAACTCGCATCTCGCGGCTTTCAAGAGCTCGCTTTACAATCATGTCCAGTTGATCAAGATTAAGTGGTTTTGTAAGAAAATCATACGCGCCGTGTCGCATTGCATCTACTGCACTGTCAATTGAGCCGTGGCCAGTAAGTATAATTACAGGAATACCAGGTGTCTCTGCAGTCACCTTGGCGAGCACTTGTTCTCCAGTAATTCCGGGCATTCGCAAATCAGTGATGACAAGATCGATATCGCCCTTCTCTATAAGTTTAAGTCCCTCTGCTCCATTTGCGGCAGTCTTAACATTGTAGTCTTCCATTTCAAAATTTGCGGCAAGACCTTCACGGATATTTTTTTCATCATCGATAATTAAAAGAGTAAATTTCATTTAGACCTCTCCTAGTAATTTTCGAGAAGTGCTTTTATCTTCAAGAAGCATAGTTTCTTTTTGAGGAACAGGAAGCGTAATTGTAAAAACTGTACCATGATTCTTTACGGACTTTACATCAATATCACCCTTGAACTCTTTTACAATTTTATACACCATGGTAAGTCCAAGTCCTGTTCCTGTAGCTTTTGTAGTGTAATACGGTTCAAAAATTTTTGAAGAAGTTTTCTCATCCATACCCGAACCATTGTCTGCAATATTCAAAATATACTTATCATCTTTTACTTGACTCTCTATAAGCAATTCTCCAGAACAGTATTTATCTTCAAAATCACGTTCATTGCCTGCGGCTTTCTTTTCATCCCCGAATCGCTCTACAATGGCAGCTAAAGCATTTTGTGCCAAGTTTACGATGGCTTCGCGAAAGAGTTTCTCATCTATAAGCAGCCTACGAGAGACCTTGCATAACTTAAGTTCAACATGCACACACTTGCTGTCAAACTCAGGTTTAAAGAATGCTACGATTTTTTCAATTAAAGCATCAGGATCTGCCAATTCCATATTTACTTGCAACGGACGGACTGCAAAAAGAAAATCAACGACAATCTTATTCAGATTATCAATTTCTTCGTTTACAACCGCTAGGTAGTCCTCTACATACTTTTCTTTCGGCAATAACCCGTCACCTTCACGTGCTTTTTTTATGGCTCGCTGCAAGAGCTGAATATGTATACTTATTGCTCCAAGAGGATTTTTTATTTCATGAGCAACAGAAGCTGCTAGATTTGTTAGACCTGCAAGGCTTTCCATTCTATGCAGAATGACTTCCTGCTGTCGTTGTTCCGTAATGTCATCAACTGTAATTATGCTGCCGACAATCGTTGTGTTAAAAGCTTCCCCCTCGTCTTTCATCCTTTTTTCTACGAGAGGAACAAGTTTTAGATTTATGAATCTGACTTTTTCACTATTAGAGACAGAAAACTCTTCACTAACGTTCGTTTTTTGCTCTTCACAACATTTTCTCAAAAATTGACATATATATTCGTCATCGATTTGTTCCCAGAGACGAGATTCTTCTTTTTTATCTTCCCCGGGGCGAATCTTAAAAGGTATATAGCGTTCAGCAGCCTTATTGCTCTTCATATAGTGAAAATCTTTATCAACGATTATAAGTCCCGTAGAAAGACTTTCAATTGTTGAGTTAAGTATACTGTTTTCTGTATTTAGAGATTCTATAAAACGCTCTAATTGTTCAGGAGATATTTTTGAAATTTTTTGAGATACTTTTTTTATGAATTCACTCATAAAATCATTCACCATCCTGTATAGAGATTAATTGCTTTAAACCGCCCCCATTTTCATAATCCATGAGCATAAAATCCCTCGTCATCTGCTCCAGTGCAGCAAGAGGATTCTGATTATATAGCCCGATATTGTTTGATATTTTTCGCAATTCCTCGACTATCAAAACAGATAATTCTGCTCCTTGAGCAGACTGCATAAGGGGCTTTTGAGAGTCAATAATTCCCTGCAAGAAAATGGTAAACAGAATGCGAGGCTGAAAGCCACAACAAGACGAAACTATTGAAGCCATGTCCGGCACATGCCCTTCTATGATTTCTCTGAAATATGCCGCCGCCAAAGCCGTAACAGCTTCCGGCTTTATATCCAGATATGACTGCAAAAATGAATTTATATTAGAAGGCACTGGCCTGTGAGTAAAAGACTCATCGTAGTGAAAAACTCTGGAAACAACAGTCTTCTGCTGCTCTGCCGTGCGCTCAAAAAAATTATATGTACGTACACGGCTTAGAATTGTCGGAAGGATTGCATTCCGTTTTGTTGTTGTTAAAATAAACAGGACATTTTCCGGCGGTTCCTCAAGAATTTTCAACAAGGCATTTCGTGCGCTGTCGGCCATCAAATCTGCGTTCTCGATTATAAGGACTTTTTTTCCTTCGCCACTCTTTAAATGTGCCCATGAAGAAAAGTTCCGTATCTGCGAAACAGGTATCGAATCGTATAAAAAAGAATCTTCCAATTTCTCCGCAGAGTTTTCTATTGTATCAAGAATCTTTTGTAAAGTATCACCATCAGGTATTTCTCTTCCTGGATTCAGTGTCTCAAGATTCTCATTTATTGTCTGCAACAAAGGAGAGAACTTTGCAAGCTTGTCATCACCTTCCCAAAGTATAGGACTGAAACGCATAGTAAGTTTTCGGACAGCACGAATATAAAGATAACGAGCTGCTTCCAAATGAGTTGAGTTTCGGGCATTCTCTGCAAGAAGTGTCGCTTTTGCCGCCCGTATTTCCAGAGTCCTGTCTCCAGGACCGGCAATTAAAGTGTTTGCGTTTACCAAAGCCTTGTGCTGTGCGCAAGAAGAACAAGTGCAGTTCCACTTTCCCCATAAAGCCCCATTGCTTTTGCAGCACAGGACACGGGCAGTCTCCAGCGCAGCAGAAAGCTTTCCTGAAGCAGCAGGTCCCGCAAAGAGAATTGAACCGGGAAGTTCATTTGCGGTTATATCTTTTTCCAACAAAGATGGTGCGCTCTGATACAAAATGTTCTCAAACATTTATGCCCCTATAACCGTTGCCGCACCAGAATCATGCGCAGCAGAAACAGAAGAAAGAAAAGTAAGAAAAAGCTTATAGAAAATGCTTTCTTTTACAATAGACGACACGTTGAACCAAGGCTGGGAATTTAACAAAATCAATATCAGGGCAATCACGGCCAAGCCTTCCAACACTCCAAAGGCAAAGCCCAGAGTGTGATCCAGCTGGCGGAAAATTTTACCTGCAAATATATTTCCTATTATCTGCTGAGCTATTTTTACGACCAGGAAAACTAAAATAAATACTAGGATAAAACCGAATACATTCGCAAGAATTTGAAAACGCAGATAAGGAAAAAGAAGAGCCGCAAGACGCTTGTAAAAAATGATTGCAGCCCACAGCCCGATTATTGGAGCGCCCCTGTCAAAGAGTTCATTCACAAATCCTTTGAAGCATGCTGTTATTGCGAATATGAGTAAAACACAAAAGAAAATCAAATCAATAATGGGAAGTGAAATCATGCATATTCTCCGTCTAAAATAATGTTGGCAATCTTCTCTGCAGCACGTTCTTGTCCGCACAGCTTTGAGCAGGCCGAAGAAAACTCTTGCCTTGTTGGCATTCAGCATATTAGGTTGTGCTGCGCAGGTATCTGCGCAGGATGACCCCGTAATAATGACCGTAAACGGAAAGTCCGTGTTGCGTTCGGAGTTTGCATATTCATAC
>CAZKPZ010000055.1:4540-17442 GCA_964554745.1 uncultured Treponema sp.
TCCGCACAGTTTTGAGCAGGCCGAAGAAAATTCTTGCCTTGTTGATGCATCCAAGAGTTTTTCAAGAGCTTCCTGCAAATGAGAACTGTCCGCATCGTCTCCGACAAGAATCTTAGCCGCTCCATGCTGCTCAAAATAGCGTGCGTTGTCCACCTGGTCGCCCCTAGTTCCGCTTCCGCAAAGAGGAATCAACACCATAGGCTTATTGCAGACGGCACACTCCCAAATGCTATTTGCGCCAGCCCTTGAGAGAACAATATCAGCCGCTCGTATTACAGAAGGCATTTCTTTATAAATAAAGGCATAGGGCTTATAATCACTATCCCCACTATTCATGATATCCTGATTATCTTGGGCAAAGACATTTCCTGTTTGGTGAACCACTATAAAACGCTCTTTTAACCAACTTAAATTCTGGACGACAAGAGCATTTATCTGTCTTGCACCAAGACTGCCGCCTAAAACAAGAAGAACAGGCTTTGCATGATTCTTTTCGATTCCTAAAAAAGAAAGTCCTGCTTCAGAGCTGTTTTCATAAAAAACAGGACGCACAGGATTACCGGTAACAAGGCATTTTTCTGCCAAGGCAGTTTTAAAATACGAAGAGGTTTCTTTATATGAGACAAAAATATTTTTTGCGCCCTTTGCATTCAGCCTTGTAGCAAGCCCAGGTGTAAAGTCGCATTCATGAGTATAATACGGTATATGCAATATCTTTGCCGCAAGGCAAGGCGGAACAGATACAAAACCGCCCTTAGAAAACAAGCAGTCAGGCTTTATTCTTTGTAAAATAAAAAGAGCTTTTACGAACCCTGCAAAGATCTTAAAAAGGTCAGCGATGTTTTGGAGAGAGAAATAGCGTCTCAGCTTTCCCGAAGGAATACCGTAAAAAGAATTGATACTCCCCCCGGCATCGACAAGACTTTTTGACAAAATATCTCTGTCCATGCCAGATGAATTGCCAATCCAATATATTTCAAGATTTACACAGCGCTCTTTTGCCGATGCGGCAAGAGCATCCGCAACTGCAATTCCAGGATATATGTGTCCTCCGGTTCCGCCGCCTGCAAAAACAACTTTCATTTTATATCTTCCTTAATCTGTGTCTTATTATAACAAAAAAGGAAGATATAAACAACAACAGAAGCTATGCGGCGGAATAAATCAGCCGGCCTTTTTCTGGAAATGACTGAACGTCATTCCGAATCCGGCTCTGCCCTGAGTGACGCTGCGGAGATCGGTTGAGAACCCGAACATCTTAGCCATCGGGGCTTCTGCATGAATGACATTGCCGCCGGACTTCTCGTCCATACTGCTTATCATGCCGCCGCGCTGCGTAATCTGGCTCATGGCCTCGCCCACGAATTCAGCAGGGCTTTCAATGTCAACAGCCATCACAGGCTCAAGCAACGCCGGGGAAGCCGCATTGCAAACCTTGTCAAAGGCCTCGGCCGCAGCCGCCTCAAAAGCAAAAGCCGTAGAAGTCAACTCATTGTACTCCACTGCCGTTACGGTAATGGCCGTATCCGCACAAGGATAGCCCATCTTGATTCCAGAAGAGAAACTGCTCTCAATGCTGTTCGCGATTGCATCAAAAATCTCATCGGGGATATTATCGCGTTTTGCAGTGCAGGTATACGAGTTGCCGGCGCCTGTCTCCCGAGGCTCTACATGAATTGTAATGCCGGCGGTATTTTCTTTTCCTGCAAGCAGGCGGCTGTAACTCTCTGTATAATCAGCGCTCGCCGTAACAGCCTCGCGGTAAGTAACCTGAGGTGCGCCAACATGGCAGGCGACTTTAAAGTCATCACGTATGCGGGTAACAAGAACGTCAAGATGCAGTTCTCCCATACCGCTTATAACAAGCTGACCTGTCTCGCTGTCTTCCCGGTGAGTAAAAGTCGGGTCTTCCCGGCTCAAGATATCGAGCGTGTCAAGAAGCTTCTTTCTGTCACTCATTGTGTCAGGCTCTATGGCGATTGAAATAACCGGCTCCGGGAATTTCACGCTCTCAAGGAGAATCGGCATTCCCTCACTGCCCAGCGAGTCTCCTGTCTGCGCAAGCTTAAGACCTACAAAAACGGCAATATCTCCTGCCGAAACAGAATCAACCTGATCCATGCTCTTCGCATTCACACGGAGAATACGGTTCACGCGCTCCCGCTTTTGTTTCGTAACATTGTAAATCTGCTGCCCGGTTGAAATCTTACCGTCATACATGCGGACAAAGCACAGAATTCCCGCATTCTGGTCATACTGAATCTTGAATACCAGTCCTACAGGAGTCTTTGCGTCCGGATTGCATTTTACGGCGACCTTTTCTTCTTCCCCATGCTTTTTTACATGGATTCCCTCTGCCGGAGGAACTTCATCAGGAGCCGGCAAGAAGTCTATAATGGCATCCATCAAAGGCTGAATTCCCTGGTCATGACGGCTGGAACCGCACAGGAACGGAACAAGGGTTCTGTTTATAGTAGCTTTGCGGATTGCGGCCACAAGCTGCTCCACCGTTATCTCCTTGCCCTCCAGGTACAATTCGCCCAGCTCATCGTCATTGGAAGCCACGGTGTCAATCAGCTTGGCATGCCATTCTTCTGCAAGAGCCTTATAGCTATCGCTTATCTCGCTTTCTGTGAATTTAACGCCTTCGGTCTCCGCGTCGTAATGTATCTCTTTCATGCGGAGCAAATCTATCACACCGTCAAAATCGGCTCCTGAACCGCAAGGAATTTCAAGCGCAACGGTTTCCGCACCGAATTTTTCGTGGACATCGTTCATCGCACCGAAGAAATCCGCCCCTATGCGATCCATCTTGTTGACGAAGCAAATTCTTGGAACCTTGAATTCATCAGCCTGCTTCCACACAGTCTCTGTCTGCGGCTGAACCCAGCCGACTGCGCAAATAACCGCAACAGCTCCGTCCAGGACTCGAAGGCTGCGCTCGACTTCCGCCGTAAAATCCACATGGCCGGGAGTGTCGATTATGTTTATCTGGTGCCCCTTCCACTCTGTTGTGATAGCAGCAGAGGCAATGGTAATACCCCTCTCCTGCTCCTGCTGCATAAAATCCATTGTTGCAGCTCCGTCATCGATTTCACCAATTTTATGTATTTTACCAGAATAAAAAAGAATTCGCTCAGTTGTCGTTGTCTTTCCAGCATCAATATGCGCCATAATGCCGATATTTCTCATATTACCTAACATAGTGCGCCTATTATACAGAAAAAGCGGCTCTTTCACAAGTGCGGCAGATTCACAAGACACGGCTCCTGCAGTAACGCAACATGAGCGTATACTGTAACGCAATCGAAACGCTAGCGTTCATGCAGTCGAATCGTATACTGTAGCGCAATCGAAACGCTGGGGGTCATGCAGTCAAAACGTATACTGTAGCGCAGTCAAACCGCTGGGGGTCATGCAGTCGAATCGTATACGCTCACACTGCAAAACACTGCTTGAACATAAAAAATGACAAAAAACAAAAAAATGTCATAATTTTTATTGACAAAACACCCGAAAGACTTATATAATTATTGACATTGAAAGGGAATCTGTAGTATTATTACCCACGTTATTTACAGATGTCTTAAAATTCAATAGCGAGGTTATATAGTATGGCAGTACCTAGATCAAAAACATCAAAGGCCGTTACGAAGGGAAGACAGACCGTGAACATGAAGCTCAAGACACCGCACCTTGTTGAGTGCAGCAACTGCGGAAACTTGATTATGCAGCACCATGTTTGCCCTAAGTGTGGTTTTTACAATGGCCGTCAGGTAATCACTCCTGAGGCAAAGTAATTTAGGAGAATACAATGGCAGACAATGCAGAAATTGCAAACGATGAATTGTTCAAGAAGATGCAGGGAATCATTGCTGACAAGCTTGAAATTGACGCATCAAAAGTAACACCATCAGCAACATTCCGTGGAGACCTCGGAGCTGACAGTTTGGATACATACGAGTTGGTCTATGCTATCGAGGAAGATACAGGTATAAAGATTCCTGATGAAGTTGCAAACGAGTTTGAAAGCGTTGCTGACGCTTACAACTACATCAAGTCACATCAGAAATAAGTCTACCTTGTGTAGTTTTTCCTGTTGAATTGAAGAGGCACAGTAAGTATGCCGGCATTTTTTTTGCTATGCATACATTGCTGTGCTTTTTTGTTTTTAAATTTGAAAAGCAAAGGTTAAAAGAACATGAACATTCGTGACAAGATTTACGAATCAAAAAAGCTTACGCCGCAAAGACGAGAAGAGCTTAACGAATTTTGCAAGAATCTTGATTTGCATTTTAAAAACCTGAACATGCTGGATTTAGCATTTCATCACCGGTCTTTTTCAAATGAAAATGAAGAGCACAGGCATTACAACAACGAGCGCCTGGAATTCTTGGGAGACAGCGTTCTTGGACTGGCAGTCGCGGCATTCCTTTATGAAGATATGATGGACAATCCAGAGGGAGACTTAGCCAGAATAAAGGCGAATGTCGTCAGTGAACAGACGCTTGCCCCTATTGCAAAAGAAAAAATGCATATTGATAAGTATTTGGTTCTTGGCAAAGGAGAGGAAATCACCGGCGGGCGGCAGAAAAAAGCGATTTTGGCAGACGCGGTGGAGGCTGTTATCGGCGCTCTTTACCTTGATTCTGGATATGAGAATGCAGAAAAACTTGTTAAACAGCTTATAGTCCCGGAAATACGAAAAGTTCAGGCAGACAAAGGCAATAAGGACTACAAAACGACTCTGCAGGAGTTCTATCAGAAAAAATATAAAGTTTGCCCCAAATACGAACTTATAAAGGTTTCAGGGCCGGAACATGACAAGACCTTTTCTATGAAAGTCCATCTAGGTGATGTATCTTATGGTCCTGCAAGCGGTAAGACAAAAAAAGGAGCCGAACAGGCAGCAGCAAAAGAAGCCTGCTCGGCATTAGGACTTATATAAGAGAATTGCTTTTTGCAAGACCATCCATTCCCTGTCGTGGGAGACTTTTTCTACTTAGGTCTCCACTTCAGCGGATGTGTTATAGAAATAGCAGCTTGCCCTTGCGGTACTTCCGACTCCGAGCTTTTGCATAAGAGGCTGTGCGCAATGATGCCCTGCACGAATTGCTATATGCTCAGAATCAAGCACAGACGCTATGTCATGAGGATGCACATCGTCGATAGTAAACGTAACGATTCCGCTGTGGCGCGACGGGTCTTTATTCCCATATATATGCACATGAGGAACACTAGAAAGACCCGACATTAAAAGCGATGCAAGGTTGTTATCGTTTTCTTCTATTTTGTCCAAACCAATCTGGGAAATATACTTTATAGCAGCTGCAAGCCCCACGGCATCAGCGGCGTTAACCGTACCAGCTTCAAATTTATGCGGAAGTTCAGCATAGGTTGCAAAGCCACGGGTAACATACTCTATCATCTCTCCGCCGGACAAGAAGGGCGGCATTTTATCCAGCAGGTTCTTTTTTCCGTACAAAACGCCGATTCCCATAGGTCCGCACAACTTGTGCCCTGAAAAGGCAAAAAAATCCGCACCGAGTTTTTTTACATCAACATTTATGTGCGGCGTGGACTGCGCTCCGTCAACTACAACGACTGCGCCCTTTCCTCCGTTACCAACCTTGTGGGCATACTCGGCAATTTCTTTTACAGGATTTGTGATTCCAAACACATTGCTCACATGCGCAACAGCGACAAGCTTTGTGTTCTTATTTATCTTGCTTTCCCATTCACTCTTTGCAATAACACCCTGCTCATCACATTCCAAGAAAACGAGATGCGCATTTTTTTTATTACAGACCATTTGCCACGGGAGCAAGTTTGAATGGTGTTCCATTGCCGTAACGACAATCTCGTCTCCCTCATTTATATTGGAAAGTCCCCATGAATACGCCACAAGATTCAGGCTTTCAGAAGCGTTGCGGGTGAATACTATTTCAGAGCTTTCATCAGCCTTTATAAAGTCAGCAACAGTCTGCCGTGCACTTTCATATAAATCAGTAGCCCGTATACTAAGGTCATAAAGCCCGCGTAAAGGATTTGCATTTGAATTACGGTAGAAATCAGCTATAGCTTGTATGACGCATTCCGGACGCTGTGTTGTAGCGGCATTATCAAAATAAATCAAACCTCTATTTTTATTTGATTCATCCGTATCGAATATTTTAAAGTCCTTACGACACAAAGTCAAAGTATCAGCCATAAGAAAAACCTCCAGCCCTTGTTCCGTAAAGATACAGTATTTAATGAACATACGCAATAGAATAGTTGTAATTTTCCTAGAATATCACTATACTTTTCCAATGCTCAGTAAATATATCGCAGTATTTTTTATATCAATGGTTCCTCTGATTGAACTACGAGGGGCAATACCGTTTTCGCAAGCGTGGGATTTACCCATAATTCCTTCTTATATAATAAGTATAATTGGCAATATGATTCCGGTTCCAATCATTTATCTTTTTGCCCGCAAATTTCTTGAATGGGGACAGAACAAGAGAATAATTGGCGGAATTTGTACTTTCTTCTTGGAAAAAGGCACAAAGGCAGGAAAAGCCCTTCAAAAAAAGGCTGGGCACGGACTCTTTATAGCATTGTTACTTTTTGTCGGTATCCCGCTCCCCGGTACAGGAGCTTGGACAGGAACGCTCGGAGCAAGTCTTTTGGACATGGATTTCAAGCATACCGTAATAGCCGTTATGGGCGGCGTTCTCTTGGCAGGAATAATCATGATGCTTGCAAGCTTCGGAGTATTTGCCGGGCTTGATTTATTCAGGGCATAAAGACAGACAGTCTAAAGCTTTGCCGCAATGATTTTATCGAGAGTACGTTTTGCATATTCATGTACTCTTTGGGAAAATTGCGGGAAAAGCAAGAAACTTAAAATCTCATTGCCTTTTTTCATAAAGGCCGGCCGCCCCATAAAACGGCAAATCTCATACACAGAATCACATATGGCAAAGAGCGTCGCGTCTTTACCAGCAGGGGTACGACAGGCGGTCATGAACAAAGCATCAAGCAAAGCGCCGTCAGAATCAAAAGCTATCTCACCTGCCGCTTTTACCAGAGTATAAGAAAGCGAATCGTCCTTTGAGTTCTTCAGCATTTGTTGTACATACGGAGCGAAAGTACAAAGACCTGATGATGCTGCAGAAAAAAGCACTTCCCGACAATATGACGGATTATTTACAAAATAAGCATACTCCGGTGCCATTCTGCCTGAAGCCACAGTTGTATATGCTATGCTCATTGAAGAAATCTCGTTATTCAACACAGAAAGATAGTCTTTTTCCGTAACGCCGAAATCACCGTTCTTCCAATCAGCCCGCATACGCTCCGCTTCCGCAGGACTTATAGCACGCCCCAACAGTTCTGAAGAACTCGCGCTGGTTGCTGAATACAAAGCAGAATATTGACTGATTCCAAGCTCTTTATATGAAGAGACTCCGGCAGAAAGATTCTGCTTAACGCGATAAGATGATATAACCCAGTCCTTACCGCAAAAAACAATGAATCCCTCATCAGAAACATACAGATACGGGCAGGCACTTGCATTACTATAACTTGCTTTCCAGACAGGCAGACCGTCTCTTCCGTAACATTCTATATGCCCCGCATCTGCAAATACCAACCCCTGACAGGTCTCCGCTTTGTAGCGTATCGCAGCGGAATTTATGCCTGTCTTTGCTTCTGTTTCTATCTTGCCAGAAAGAGTGTTCACATACAAAAGTTTTGCCGGCGCACCAGAAATAAAAGCTGCTTCCCGACTATTAAAAACAGACGGAATAATTGTTGCAGCACCAAAAAAGGCAGTCTCAGCACCGCTTCTTACCCATCTAGAAACAGTCTTTCCGCCCTGTACAGAACAAAGCCCTATGCTTCCGTCCGCAAAGGAAAGCAACACTCCGTCTCCACAAGAAGCAACATATTCAACCAAGCCGGAAAAAGTCAGTTCTTCCAGCGTTTCACCAAACGGAGACAGCGTTACGGCTGTACTTTTGCCATCTATAGTCTGCGTTAAAAAAACAATAATCCGGCCATCATTTAATTCAACCAGAGGTAATGCAATATCTTGATCTGCTATTTCCAGAGACCAGCGCCGTATGCCTTTAATTCCGTAACATGCAAGGTGTCCGCCATCACGGACAATAACTCTTCCGTCCCGTCCGGAAAAAGGCTTCCCCTCTATCTTAAAGCCGACTTTTACTTTCCATAGTTCCCGCCCGCTAGGATTTACCAAACTCAGAACACTTTTACGGCTCACGACAAAGAACATTCCGCCTTTACCGACAGAAATGGAATCTGGCTTTGAAGAAATACCATGAGTCCAGACAATATCTCCCTCTCCGTCAAAGGTATAGAGTATTTTCCCTTCGACAGGAACAGTGTAGCCCACATCACTACGCACAGGTTCTGCAAGAGCCGCACCACCCAAGACATTCACCTTGTTGGGCTTTACAGATGACAAATCTAGAGTCAGGCAAGAAGAGTCAGTCTCTTCCGCCCAGACGTAGAACGAGAGAAAAAATAATGCTATAAGTAATCTCTTACAAAATGACACTATCTACTTAACCAAGCAAGGCTTTCAATGTGACACGTTTGAGGGTAAAAATCCAAAAGGAAGAGCTTTTCAAGCTTGTATCCGGACATTATAAGGCGAGCGCAATCCCTAGCCTGAGTAGCGGCATCACAAGACACACAACGTACCTGAGGTATGCCGGAAGATGCCAGATATGCGCTTACCGCGCTCTCCATTCCGCTCCGTGGGGGATCAACAATTGCCGCGTCTATTTCTCCGCATCGCTGCGTAAATGACGGTGCATGATTCTTTACCCAATTTTCGCCGCTTACGCCAAAGCTTTCATGCTTTTTACCAACCATATTGATTTCTGCAAAAGCAAGAGCATCGCGGTTGTGCTCCACCATACAGACAGTGTCAAATTTGTCGGCAAGGAACACAGAGAATGTGCCCACACCAGAATAGATATCCGCCGCAATCTTTCCAGACAGCCCCTCTATAACCTTAGGAATTGCCTGTTCAAGAACATACAGATTAGACTGGAAAAATCCCTGCACATCAAAAGAAAGCTTTTTTCCAAGAAGCTCTATGGTACAGGTATTTGCAGGATTAAAACTTGTCCCTTCGAACCGAGGCTTAATCTTTTTCTGCTTTTTCATCAAGCGGCCATTTGGAGTCCGCCGCTGCCTGTTTTCTACCCGCTGTTCTTTTTTCTCGATGCGCTCTGTCTCGTCAGCAATAACCAACTTGTCATAGCCTTCAGGAATGGAACTGATGCTAGAGCTTCCAAAAATATGCACGCGGCCTTTCGGTCTTTGTTCCGCAGGAATTTCTTCCAAATAGCGGTTCACTTCGGCTGTAGCACAAGGGCACTGCGTCAAACATATCATATTGTTTGACTGCCGTTCCATAAGACCGCCGGAATGCAACTGAAACCTGGCTCTATACCCCCTGTCAGGGCCGGAAATCACTTCAACCTCGGGGCGCTCCAAACCTTCCCGAACAAAGGCATCCTGCAATATCGATGCACGCAGTTCTTTTTGGAACTCATAATCAATATGCATCATATTGCAGCCGCCACACTTTCCGTACACAGGGCAGAACGGCTCCACCCTGTGCGGAGAAGATGGCTCTAACACTGATACAATTTTTGCCGTGCTATAGTCGCGGAATTCTTTTGTTATCTCAACTTCCAGCTTTTCACCGGGAACGGCAAGCGGCACAAAGACTTTCTTTCCTTCAATTGAAGAAATACAATCTCCGCCAGTCACCATTTTTTCCGCAGTTATCGTATAAGTTGCCATGAAAGAAACCTATTATATCCTTATTTTCTTTCCCGTGCCGGCATAGAACTCTTTTCGCATTTCTTTTACCTGCTCGTCCTTCAGGTAATCGTCAAAGCTCATCATGCGGTCAATCACCCCGTTCGGAGTAATCTCAATAATCCGGTTCGCAATAGTAGAAATAAATTCGTGGTCATGGCTGTTAAAAATAACCACGCCGGGGAATCGCACCAGACCTTCGTTCAGACTTTCGATAGACTCAAGATCCAGATGATTTGTAGGGTCATCAAGAATAAGAACATTTGAGCCTGAAAGCATAATCTTGGAAAGCATGCAGCGGACTTTCTCGCCTCCGCTCAGAACCTTCACTGGCTTAAGGCTTTCGTCACCGGTAAAGAGCATACGGCCTAGGAAGCCGCGGACATACGAATCATCCTGCTCCTTGGAATACTGCTTGAGCCATTCAGTGATATTCAGGTTATTATCAAAATACTTATTATTGTCACGAGCCAGATAAGCATGGCTCGTTGTCTGACCCCAGTTTATTGTTGCGCCCTCGCACTTGGCTTCTCCAGAAATGATATCAAAGAACGAGGTAATGGAATTATGCTCCATTCCAACGAACGCGACCTTTTCACCAGGGTGAATGGTCACAGAAAAATCATTCAAAAGGACACTGCCCTCTGCATCCTTGCTGGACAGATTTTCCGCAGTAAGCACGAAGTTGCCAATCGGGCGCTCCGGCGTAAACTGCACGAACGGAAACTTACGGCTCGTAACCGGAATATCCTCAAGCTCCATCTTTTCAAGAATCTTCTTGCGGCTGGAAGCCTGACCAGCCTTTGAGACATTACTTGCGAAGCGGGCGATGAACGTCTTTAGCTCAGCCATCTTGTCCTCGCGCTTTTTCTTCTCGTCCTTTGCCTGCTTCTGCATAATCTGACTCATCTGATACCAGAAGTCATAGTTACCGGCATACTGAGTAATTCGACCGAAGTCTATATCACAAGTATACGTACAGACAGCATTCAAAAAGTGGCGGTCATGGCTTACAACGATGACGATATTCGGGAATTCAATCAAGAAATCCTCAAGCCAGCTGATTGACTCAAGGTCAAGACCGTTCGTAGGCTCATCCAAAAGCAGAATATCAGGATTGCCGAAAAGAGCCTGCGCAAGCAGCACGCGGACTTTCTGGCTTTCGTCCAAATCCGCCATCATCTTGTCGTGGAATTCCTCTTCAAGACCCAAACCAGAAAGCATCTGCTCAATCTGGTTCTCAGCCTCGTATCCACCGAGTTCGCCGAATTCTGCCTCAAGCTCGCTTGCCTTTATGCCGTCCTCTTCCGAAAAATCCGGCTTTTCATAAATGGCGTCTTTCTCTTTCCCAATCTCGTAAAGCTTCGGGAAGCCCATCATGACTGTTTCTTTTACCGAATATTTGTCAAAGGCAAAGTGATCCTGCGCAAGTTTAGCCAAGCGCTCACCCGGACTTATTGAAACCTCACCGGAATCATGCTCCTCCTCGCCAGACAAAACCTTAAGGAACGTTGACTTACCGGCACCGTTCGCGCCGATTATTCCGTAGCAGTTGCCCTTTGTGAACTTTAAATTTACATCCTTGAACAGCGGTTTCTCACTGAATTTGAGACTCAAATCGCTTACTGTAATCAAAATATGCTCCTAACTGTATTATTTTCGTTATTTCTTTCCAAAGAATGACTTTATTGCAGACAGCAAGCCCTTCTTCTCAGGCTGCTTGCCCTGCTTTGTATTATTAGGCTTAGAAACCTTGGCATTCTTCTTGCCCTTCGAGACAGGCTTTCTACCGTTTGCCTTGTGCTTCTTTGCATTTCCGGCATTCGATTTTGCAACCACGCCGCCGCCGAATTTTTCTTTATAGAGCTTCATGCGCTCATCAGAAGACATCATTGAAAGCTCGGCTTCCTCTTCCGCAGAGAAAACACGTCTGTCTCGCCTGTATGCGTTCTTAGCCTCTTCATTCCGTTCTGAATACCTGCCGCGGCCACGCCCGGAACGCTCACGTCTTCTGCCGTCGCGGTCTTCTGAATGTCCGCCGCGCCTTCCGCCCCTGCGGCCGCGACCGCTTCTTTCGTACTCAGCCTGTCTTCTGCGTCCAAACTCGCTCTTGTCATTGTATTCCTCATGATAATTCTCAGTGCGGATATACATTCCGGCAGACTTGTCCTCAACGAATTCTTCAGATGCGGCGACATGAGACGGTATCTCCTTACCCACATAGCGCTCGATGGCAGGCAAACTGTACACATCCTGCTCAGAGCAGAAAGTATACGCCTTACCGGACTTACCAGCACGCGCAGTGCGGCCGATACGGTGAACATAATTCTCAGCCTCGTTAGGCAGGTCATAGTTTATAACCATCGCCAAATCGTTAACATCGATTCCGCGGGCTGCAACATCCGTGGCGACAAGACACTTTATCTTGCCGGCCTTGAAGTCATCCATAATCTTAAGTCGTGTCTTCTGAGGCAAATCGCCGATAATAAACTGACTTTCATAGCCATTCACTACCAGACGCTTTGAAATAACCTCACAGCTCCGCTTTGTATTGCAGAAGACTATCAGGCTTTCAGGCTTTTCACGGCTGATGATGCCCAAAAGCAGCTTCATCTTATCATTGCTGGAAACATGAATCAGCTCCTGAGCAATCTCGTCTACAGTGATATTCTCCGCATCAATCGTAATCTCCGCAGGATTACGGGTATATTCCCAGGAAAGATTCTTGACATAGGAATTCAATGTAGCGGAAAGAAGCATAGTCTGTCTCTTTTCACTGGCCGGCAGCACCTTGAGCAGCGTGCGCAAGTCCGGGTAAAAGCCCATGTCAAACATGCGGTCCGCCTCATCAATGACAAGGAACGAAACAGCGTCAAGACTCAGCTGGCCACCCTCATTCAAGTCAATCACACGGCCAGGAGTTCCGATGATAATGTCAACTCCCCTCTTGTTTGCGGCAATGTGCTTGTCATAGCCGACTCCGCAGTAAAAACTCGCGCACTTCAGCTCTGTGGCGCCGGCCAGCTTTTCCGCCTCTTCCTGAACCTGAACCG
>CAZKPZ010000056.1:0-13080 GCA_964554745.1 uncultured Treponema sp.
TGGGTCAAGACAGCTTAACCACGCTTTCGCCCTCGTACAGGTGGCCGGAGACTTTGATTGTGGCGGGGGAATAAGTTTCGGGATATTCAATGCTGTTGACCAGCTGAGACACCAGCTGCCGGCCGATTTCAGTACCGTTCTGCTCCCAAGTCGCAAGCTTGGGAGTGACAAGCTTTGCCAAAAATATACCGTCATAACCAGCCAGGCTTATGTCTTTGCCGGGCTGCACGCCATAAGAGACAAGGGCATCCATTCCGCCCAGAGCAGAATAGTCATCGGGATAAATGATGCAGGTAGGGCGGTCAGAGTGCTCAAGAAGCTTTACAGTTGCAACGCGGGCTTCTTCCGGCTGGTGGTAGGTTGCCCCAAGTACGTAGCCGTCCGGCACGGCACCGTTGCATCTCTTCATAATTGAGCGGTAGACGGAGACACGCATCTTGGTGACTTCGGTCTGCTCTCCGTGTATGAATGCAATTTTGCGGTGTCCGCGGGAAATAATATACTCCATAAGGGAGCGGAAGCCTTCTGAATTGTCGCTCATCACTGAAGGATGGCGGTCTTTAAGGTTACGGTCAAGCGTGCAGATTGGTATTTCGCTTTCAAGCAGTTCCTTTACGTCGTTGCCCTTATGAAACGAATTCACCATGATAATGCCGTCGCAACCGCGGAACTTTGCCTGCGCAAGATAGTTACGCTTGCCGGAATTGCTCAAAAAAGTTATATCGTATCCTAGTTTATTTGCAGTCTCGTTTATTGAATCAAAAATCTTTGCAAAGTACTGGTGCTGCAAGCCAGAGCCGGTTATGTCTTCAAAAATCACACCGATATCATAGGAGCGGTTCGTGCGCAGGGCGATTGCGGCGGCATTGGGATGGTAGCCCATCTCAGACGCTTTTTTGCTTACCATCTCTATCGTTTTCGAACTGATTTCAGGACTATTCTTTAGTGCCTTGCTGACGGTAGAAAAAGAAACGCCACAGGCCTTGGCAATGTCCTTCAATGTTACTTGCATTTGCATCCTCTTTAAGATTATTGTAAATCCGAAAGAGAGATTTTGCAATCAAAAAACGGAAATTTACGCAAACGTTTTCGTAAATTCTCAAAAAAAGGTGTGTCTCCTAAAGGAAACACACCTGCATTTACCTTGCTTTTACCAGATTACCACATCCAGGCTGTATACTCCCGGACGCACACGGTACTGCTCCATGGTGTCCGGGCCACAGGCACCTGTTCCGACTCCGCGGTGGGCGGCGTCAAGAATCAAGACCCAGTGTCCGTCAGCGCCCTGCGTGGTGTCTACCAGCTCATCGCGGTGGTGGCACTTGAACAAATCCGCCGTGGTATACGGCGAATAGTTAAAGCTGAACGGCGTCTCTGACTGGACATGAATCTTGCGGCCGTCTTCCGCAGCAAGTTCCAAGTAATACACACCCTGGCGGCTGCCGTTTTCCTGCGGCACGATGTACTTTACCTCAAGGTCACGGGCATTCATCTCGTACATGCCGCGCAGAGAGGCAAACTGCCTGTCATTGTAGTTTTCCTGTGGACCGCAACCGTACCAGCGAACCTTGTCAAATGCGGCAGGAACACTGAATTCAAGTCCGGCTCGCGGGTACTCGCTCACGCTGTCATTCAAATCAAATACAGCGGAAAGCCCTGTTGCATCTTCGCCGTTCGGTCCCACTGTCTTGAATGTTCCGCACTTGCATGTGCCGAATGTACCAAGCTCAAAGCCGTCTGCGGTCTTCTTAGGCTCCAGTTCTGGAATCTTGCTGTTAATCCATTCACGAGTCGGCTTGCGGTCAAAGCACCAAGGCGCATTTTTGTCATTAATCAGATTGAGCTGCTTTTTTATTCCCTCATTCTCAAGCATAGCACGCCAGAGAGTCGGCTTTTCTGAAGCCAAAAGTGCCTGTATATCGGCGCTCTTGAACTCTTCGCCGTCCGTAAAGTCCTGCAGACCTCGAGCCTGCCTGATAACGAACGCATCGCAGGAACAGACATCAGCCGTAGCTGCAAGAGCGGAAACATCATCGCTGGCACCCGCCCAGGTATTCGGGCAGACGCTGCTGTCCTCATTAAGGCAGCCGAGCTTCTTTGAAATTTCACTGTCGGGCTTCCAATAGAATTCCGCACGGAACAAAACTTCTTCCGTTCCGCTATATTTGTCGTCTGCAAGCAGAGCCGGTATTTCCTTTATCTTAAGCTCGGCCTTTTCCCCCGGCTCTGCCGCAGGAAGCACTACCGAACCGCAACCGGAAAGCACACCGTTAACGAACAGGCTCCAGTCCATTCCCAGAACATCAAGTTTGGTGAAGTCCATTTTATTCTCAACAGAGAAGATGCCCTGTTCCTTGTGAACTTCATGGAGTCGCACCGGAGCAAAAAGACGCTTGCATTCGTCCATTGCCGGCTTTGCAGTCTGGTCAGGAAGATTGAGTCCGTTCAGGCAGAAATCATAGTCGCAAGGGTCATCACCATAGTCACCGCCGTACTTCCATGCTTTGCCGCCTTGCGGCTCGCCGGCCTTTCCGGCAGGTTTTTCATACGCCATACCCTGGTCAATCCAGTCCCAGATAAAGCCGCCCTGCAGCCCGTGATGGCTTTCGATAGCCTGCCAGTAATCTGACAGACTGCCGTTTGCATTGCCCATGGCATGGGAGTATTCGCACATAATGATAGGGCGGTAGTCTTCACGGGTCTCTACGTATTTTACGATAAGGTCTATTGTTGGATACATCGGCGAAATCAAGTCCGTAAGCCCTTTACCGCGGGCGAGGGAATCCAACGTAAAGTCGCCTTGATGGAATGCAGGGCGGATAAAGCCTTCGTAATGTACAAGGCGGGTCGGGTCAATGCGGCGAATCCATGCAGCGCAGGCCACCTGGTTGGCTCCGTCACCAGACTCATTGCCGAGCGACCAGCCGAATATTGAAGCATGATTTTTGTCACGGCGCACCATGCGCTGCACACGTTCCATATATGCATAAGACCACTCGTCGCTGCGGGTAATGTTATCGTAATATGCGTGGTTTTCGATATTGGCTTCGTCAAGCAGGTAGATACCGTAGCGGTCACAGATTTCATACCAGCGCTCATCATCGGGATAATGACAGGTGCGTACTGCATTAAAGTTGTACTGCCGCAAGGTGTGCGCATCGCGAACCATTTCTTCTGTAGTCAGAGTCTTTGCATGGTATTCGTTGTGCTCATGGCGGTTCGCACCGTGAATATATACAGCCTTTCCGTTCAAGAGCAGCTCGCGGTTCTTGACTTCTACAGTCTTAAAGCCGACGGTAAAGCTGACGCTTTCTATGTCACGGCCTTTCTTTTCGGCATTGCCCTCAGACAAAGTTACGGTGACAATATAGAGTTCCGGATGCTCATACGACCAGAGGAGCGCATTGTCTATCTTGATGTCTGCCCGGGCTTCACGCAAATTCATGCGGTAGAAGTAGGTACCTGTTATCTTGCCGGACGCAAGTTCTTTGCCGACAGAACCTTTTGAAGCCGTACCGTCAAGTTTGCATACGCTGTAACTGACGCAGACTTCTTTATTGTCCATTTCGGCATTGGTCTGGCGGTTCGCCTCGTCAGTAAGACTGGTATAACCGAGCTTGACCACGAGCGGAATTGTGGCATCTCCCCGAAGATAATCGTCAGAAATTGAAGAAACTCTTGTGAGAGTCTGTACATCCTGAATAAAATACTGCTCGGTTGAATAGAGGTATACGCTGCGGTGAATACCGCCGAACCACCACTGATCCTGGTCTTCCACAAAAGACGCATCTGACCAGCGGATTACCTTGATGGCTATTTCCGCACGCTCAGACCGCTTGCCATCTATATACAGGGACGGAGTAATATCAAATTCACTCGGGAGGCGCGTATCTTTGGAAAGCCCCACGCGGCGGCCATTCACGAATACTTCTGTGCAACTTTCAGCAGAACCGATGTGAAGTACCACGCGGCGCTCAGCCCAGTCTTTTGGAATCTGCACGTTAAGGCGGTAAAGGCCAGTGGGATTCTTTTGCGGAACATTCGGCGGCATTATATCAAACGGCATCTGCACGTTTGTGTAGTGCGGCAGGTCATCAAAGCCCTGTACAGTCCAGCTGCCTGGAACCTGTATGTCTTTCCAGCCGTCAGCATTATATCCCACGTCTGTCCAGCCGGCAACAGGGCTGTTCTTGCCGTCTGAATCAGGATTTGAAAGCAATGTAAATTTCCACGTTCCGTCCAGACTCTTATAATACGGACTTGAAGGAACTGTGATATTTTCCGGTCCGGCAGCAACATCGGCAGCCGCAGCTTTTGCTGTTTGATACGGAACCAGCGGACTTCTCATAGGAAGTCTATTCAACTGTTGGATTTCTGGATTTTCCCAAAAAGCTTTCATAAATCCTCCATAAAATTGAAAACGTTTTCACGTTACGCTATTATACCTCAGATTAGCCAAAAAACAAGGTAAAAAAGTACCAGAATTTAAAACAAAAAAGGTGTCCGCATATCGGACACCTTTTGCATGTACAAAATTATTCTACCATCTGTAGTGAGCAAAAGCCTTGTTAGCCTCTGCCATCTTGTGCATATCTTCCTTCTTCTTGTAAGCAGTTCCAGTATTGTTGTAAGCATCAAGAAGTTCAGCGGCGAGAGTCTCTGCCATTCCGTGTCCTGAGCGGGCACGAGCAGCTCCAATCATCCACCTCATGGCCAAAGCCTCGCGGCGGTTGTCGCGAATCTCGACCGGAACCTGATATGTAGCACCACCAACGCGGCGGCTCTTTACTTCTACAACAGGCTTTACATTCTCAAGAGCCTTGAGGAATACTTCAAGCGGCTCTTTATCTGTTTTTCCCTTCAACTTGTCAAGAGCATCATAAACGATGCCAAGGCAAATCTGTTTCTTTCCGTCAAGCATCATGCGTGTGACGAACTTTGAAATGACCGGGCTGTTATATTTTCCGTCAGGCATAACAGGGCGGTTGACTGATTTTTTATGTCTTCCCATACTTTTAACCTCGTTAGAAATCTAAGTTAAGATTATGCCTTCGGCTTCTTTGCACCATACTTTGAGCGGCCGCGCTTGCGTCCGTCAACACCGAGAGTATCCTTCGTTCCGCGGATAATGTGGTAACGTACACCAGGAAGGTCCTTTACACGTCCACCGCGTACCAAAACAACTGAGTGTTCCTGCAAGTTATGTCCGATTCCCGGGATATATGCAGTAACTTCGATTCCATTGCTCAAACGAACACGAGCAATCTTTCTCAAAGCCGAGTTCGGCTTCTTAGGGGTCATAGTCATAACACGTGTGCAAACGCCACGCTTCTGCGGACAAGAATCAAGCGCGGGAGCTTTGGTTCTGTTGGCCGCGGACTTACGTCCCTTGCGTATCAACTGGTTTATTGTAGGCATTGGCCTTTTCTCCTATTTAAATACCGGCAGCACCCGGATAAAATATAAGTGGTAATATTGTACCGAATTCACCGTTATCCAGTCAATAGATATTACGATGAATTCGGCGATAAAGTTAGTCTTCTTCCGTTCCGCCTGCCATCGGAGTCTCAGGCATTGCAAGCTGACTTGCTGCTTCCTCTTCCTCTTTTTCGATTCTTCTCTGTTCAAGAATCTCGTTCATCTTGGCATCCAAGTCCTCATTATAACTGTCAGACAGCTTTATGTGTGAATACTGTCTCATACCAGTTCCCGCAGGAATCATGTGGCCGATAATGACGTTTTCTTTCAAGCCGCGCAGGTGATCAACAGATCCTTTGATTGCAGCTGTCGTAAGAACACGAGTGGTTTCCTGGAACGAAGATGCAGAAATAAAGGAATCGGTCGCCAAGGCTGCCTTAGAAATTCCCTGGAACATCGGCTTTGCGATTGCAGGCTGTCCGCCCTCGCGGATAACGCGCTCGTTCTCAGCACGGAATTCCCACTTGTCAACTTGATCTCCGAAGATGAATTTTGTATTGCCGACGAATACAATCTCAACCTTCTTCAACATCTGGCGGATGATGATACCGATGTGCTTGTCGTTAATCTTTACGCCCTGTGCGCGGTAAACGGACTGAATCTGATCCATAAGGAAGTTCTGCAGTTCGTTCTCGCCGAGAATAGCAAGTACGTCATGCGGATCTGCAACGCCGTCGCAGAGCATTTCTCCAGCTTCTACCCAGTCTCCGTCACGGACAAGCAATCTCTTTGTCATCGGAACAAGGTGCGTAAACGCCTTGCCGTACTCATCTTCTACTACGATAGTACGCTTACCCTTGACAATCTTGCCGAACTTGACGGTTCCCGCAATCTGAGAAAGAACGGTCGGATTCTTCGGCTTGCGTGCTTCAAACAACTCTGATACACGAGGAAGACCGAGCGTAATATCATTTGCCTTTGCGGTTGCTTTTGCAGTAGATGCCAATACATCACCCTGGGAAACAGTCTGCTTGTCCTTTACCCTCAAGAGGGCACCGGTAGGCATGTAGTAGCTTCCGAGTTCGTTACCGGCTTCGTCAGAAATCAAGATACGCGGCTGCTTTGTATCCAAATGCAAGTCACTGACGTAGTAGTTAACATTGTCAGTCTCTGCATCTTTCTTGGCTTCAAGAGTCTCACCCTCGATAATATCCTCGTAGTGGATGATACCAGACTGCTCAGCAATAATCGGTTCGTTATACGGCTCGAACTCACCGACTGGAACTCCGCCCTTTACAACGCAGTCAGCGTTAACGAAGTCCTTGTAAATCTTAGAACCGTTATCAATCGTGATGTTCTGGTCATTACTTACCAAGAACACTGTCTTGCCGCCGTCCTTAAGAAGGATGCGTCCGTTGTCGGAAGCGAGAACATCGCCTCCCTTGCGGCGAATGATAACATTGTCCTTTCTGACGTAAGAATCATCTTTTACAGCAAGCTCATCGCCGGCTCCGACTTCATATCTGTTAAAGAGCTTTGTTACGACCATAAGACCACGGCGTGTAAAGAGCCAGTCGCCCTTTGGCGTAACAACATATCCCGGATACTCGCCGGCGAGAAGCTGATCACCGGCCTTTCTGCCGGAAATGCTTCTAACATATACATCGTACTTCATTGTAATGTGGTTGTCAGAAGCAGTCGTTTCAGCAGCACCACCAGTATGGAATGTACGAAGAGTAAGCTGTGTACCAGGCTGTCCGATTGACTGTGCGGCGATAGTTCCGACCGCTTCTCCGATTTCTACAATCTTATTGCGGGCAAGATCCTTACCGTAGCACTTTACACAAATACCATGCTTGCTTTCGCAGGTAAGTACAGTGCGGAGCTTTACCTTCTCAACACCCGCTCTGTCAATCTTCTCGGCCAGAGCCTCGTCGATGTACTGGTTAACGTCGCAAAGCAACTCACCGGAAACAGGGTCAAGAACACGCTCAATAGAATAATGACCTGCAATACGGCTTGCCAAAGACTCCACAACAGTGTCTCCGTCCTTAATTGCAGTATAGTCAATTCCATTAATTGTTCCGCAGTCTTCTTCGTTTACAACTACGTTCTGAGAAACGTCAACCAGACGGCGGGTCAGGTAACCAGCGTCAGCCGTCTTAAGAGCGGTATCAGCAAGTCCCTTACGGGCACCGTTCGTAGAAATAAAGAATTCAATAACAGAAAGACCTTCCTTAAAGTTTGCCTTAATCGGAAGTTCAATGATGTCTCCGTTCGGCTTCTGCATAAGACCGCGCATAGCAGCCAGCTGAGAAATCTGCTTCTTGGAACCGCGAGCACCGGATGTAGCCATCATATAGATGGTGTTGAAGCCGTCCTTGTCCTTGGCGAGGTTATCCATCATTATATTGGTGAGCTTATCGTTCGTCTTCTCCCAAATTTCTGTTACCCTCTTATAGCGCTCGTCAGCCGTTATGATACCGTCGGTGTACTGCTTTACGATTTCCTCAACCTTCAAGTTGGCATCGTCAACCATGCTCTTCTTTTCATTTGGAACAAGAATATCGTCCATAGAAAGAGTTGCGCCAAAGAATGTAGCATTCTTGTAGCCGCATTCCTTAATGGCATCAAGCATCTTAATGGTAAGCCATGCACCCTTGGTATGATAGACGTCTTCAATCATAGCCTTGAGCTTCTTGTCGTTCATCAGTTCATTGTAGTACTCAACTTCATCCGGCATAGCCTCGTTAAAGCGGAGACGGCCAGCAGAAGTGAGGACATACTTAGAATCAGGATCTGGATCCTTGTGAATCTTCTTTGTAATCACAGAGCGGTGAATCTTAATCTCCGCCAGCCAGTCAATTGCACCGGAAGCAGCTGCAAGACGAACCTCGTCAGCAGAGCTGAACAACTTTCCAGTTCCCTTGGCATTCGGCTTAATAGAAGTCATGTAGTAAATTCCCAGAACCATGTCCTGAGACGGTGCAACGATTGTATTTCCGTTTGCAGGGTCAAGCAAGTTTCTTGCACAGAGCATCAGCGTCCAGCATTCCATCTGAGCAGCCTGCGTGAGCGGAACGTGAATAGCCATCTGGTCACCGTCAAAGTCGGCATTAAATGCCTTACATGCAAGCGGATGCAGCTTCAATGCCTTGCCAGGAACCAAAACCGGCTCGAACGCCTGAATTCCCAAGCGGTGCAAGGTAGGCGCACGGTTAAGCATAACCGGATGCTCGCGGACGACTTCATCCAAAACAGCATAGACTTCAGGAGACTCGCTCTCAACAAGGGTCTTTGCTTTCTTGATATTAAAGACAACCTGCTTGTCAACAAGCTTCTTCATGATGAACGGCTTGAACAACTCAAGCGCCATCTTTTCCGGAAGACCGCACTGCCACAACTTGAGTTCCGGCCCGCAGACAATTACGGAACGTCCTGAATAGTCAACACGCTTACCGAGCAAGTTCTGGCGGAAACGCCCCTGCTTACCCTTGAGCATATCAGATATAGACTTGAGCGGGCGGTTTGAAGCACCCTTTACGACTCTCTGGTGGCGCTTTGTGTTGTCAAACAGAGCATCTACAGCTTCCTGCAGCATGCGCTTTTCGTTGCGGATAATGATATCCGGCGCAGAAAGGCTCTGCAGTCTCTTGAGACGGTTATTGCGGTTGATAACACGGCGATACAAGTCGTTCAAGTCAGACGTTGCAAAGCGTCCGCCGTCAAGCTGTACCATAGGGCGCAAATCCGGCGGAATAACAGGAATAACGTCAAGTATCATCCAGCTTGCCTTGTTGCCGGAAGCACGGAAGTCTTCAACGATACCGATTCTCTTGAGCAAACGCTTGTCGCTCTTTGAACCTTTCTCTATCATCTTCTCGCGGAGTTCCGCTGCAAGAGCATCCAAGTCCAAGTTCTCAAGCAAGGTCTTGATTGCCTCAGCGCCCATTCCGGCTGTAAAGGAACCGCCGTAGCGCTCCTGCGCTGAGTTGAATTCCTCCTCGGTAAGGAGCTGGTTCTTCTTCAAATCAGTATCACCCGGATCTATTACGATATACTTCTCGTAATAGAGAACAGAGCGCAGGGCTGCGACCTGAAGGTCAAGCAAAAGTCCCATGCGGCTCGGAACAGCGTGATAATACCAGATGTGACTTACCGGAGCGGCAAGCTCTATATGACCAGTTCTTTCACGGCGAACCTTAAAGTGAGTAACCTCAACACCACAGCGGTCACAAATAACGCCCTTGTAGCGGATGCTCTTGAACTTACCGCAGTAACATTCCCATTCCTTGGTCGTTCCAAAGATACGCTCGCAGAACAGACCGTCCCTCTCAGGACGCAAAGTACGGTAATTTATTGTCTCCGGCTTTTTTACTTCTCCGTATGACCACGCGCGGATTGTATCCGGTGAGGCCAACTTAATCTGAAGACTTGCAAAATCCTGAATGTCACGCATTATCGTTCTCCTTGTCAAAACCAGAGCCAGTCTTGTTAATCAATTCCTGATCGCGCTCTGTAAGGGCAATCTGCTTACCCTTATCATCATAGATTGTGAAATCCAAAGCCAAGCCGCGAAGCTCCTGAACCAAAACGTTAAATGATTCCGGAACGCCAATCGGAGTGCTTGGATCTCCCTTGACAATAGCCTCATAAGCCTTTGAACGTCCGTTCATATCATCGGACTTAATCGTCATCATCTCCTGAAGAGTATTGGCAGCACCATACGCTTCAAGCGCCCAAACTTCCATTTCTCCAAGTCTCTGGCCTCCGAACTGGGCTTTTCCTCCCAACGGCTGCTGAGTAACAAGAGAATACGGTCCAGTTGAGCGGGCATGCATCTTATCATCTACCAAGTGGTGCAACTTCATAAAGTAAATTACACCGACAAAAATCGGATTGATAAAAGGTTCGCCAGTAAAGCCGTCATGCACAATCTGCTTACAGTCAGGGCTGAGGCCTGCTTCCTTAAGCTTCTCGGCAATCTGCTCCTGGCTTGGTGTCTGGAACGCAGGGGAATCGTACCACTCATTCAAAATCATACCGGCACGTCCAAGCTCGCTTTCCATTATCTGACCGATATTCATACGAGACGGAACGCCCAACGGGTTCAGACAGACATCAAGCGGAGTACCGTCTTCAAGGTACGGCATATCTTCTATAGGAAGAATACGGGCGACAACACCCTTGTTTCCGTGACGTCCGGCCATCTTGTCACCGACAACCAGCTTACGCTTGTCAGCGATAATGACCTTGACCTTCTCGTCAACGCCAGGGTTCAACTCATCACCCTCAGACCTCTTAAGGCGCTGGATGTCGATAACTACACCCTCAACACCGTGCGGCAATCTTAGAGAAGAATCGCGGACTTCCTTTGCCTTTTCACCGAAGATTGCGTTCAAGAGCTTGAATTCCGGTGTTGTCTCGCTGTCGTTCTTAGGAGTGACCTTACCGACCAAAATATCACCGGAACGGACTTTTGCACCCACGCGGACGATACCTTCCGAATCCAAATTGTCCAATGTCTTTTCAGCTGTATTCGGAACATCGCGTGTAATCTTTTCAGGACCGAGCTTTGTCTCGCGGATTTCCGTCTCAAACTCGTGGATATGTACAGAAGTATACATATCTTCCTTTACGACACGCTGGCTGATAAGAACAGCATCCTCATAGTTGTAACCGTTCCACGGAACGAATCCAACCAAGATATTGCGTCCAAGAGCAAGCTCGCCGTTGAATGTCGCAGGACCGTCAGCAAGAACCTGACCGGCTTCCACATGCTCACCAAGCTGAACAACAGGACGCTGGTGGTTTACAGTATCAGAGTTTGTCTTCTGGTACTTGAGCAAAGGATACTCGTCATCAGGAATAGACTTATCCTTCTTTGCCGTATCCGGGCGAACCTTAATCAAGTCACTTTCAACCCAGACAACTTCACCGGCGTGCTTTGCCTTGATAAGAACACCTGAATCATACGCAGTCTTGCCTTCCATGCCTGTACCGACGTGCGGTGGCTCAGGGAACAAGAGAGGAACAGCCTGGCGCTGCATGTTACAACCCATCAAAGCGCGGTTAGCATCGTCATGCTCAAGGAACGGAACAAGAGATGCAGAAACAGAAATAACCTGTCGCGGAGAAACATCCATGTACTGGATATCCTTCGGGGAACGGCTGGTATAGTCACCGATATGGCGGCAAGAAACAAGGTCAGTCGGGAACGAACCGTCGTCCTTCATGCCCTCTGTTACCTGACCAATATAGTACTTGTCCTCGTCCATGGCAGAAAGGTATTCAACCTGGTCAGTAGCCTTTCCGTCCACAACCTTGCGGTACGGCTCTTCGAGGAAGCCGTAGTCATTGACGCGGGTAAAGATAGCAAGAGAAACGATAAGACCAATGTTCGGACCTTCCGGGGTCTCAATCGGGCACATGCGGCCATAGTGCGTATAGTGAACATCGCGGACTTCAAAGCCGGCTCTGTCGCGAGACAAACCGCCCGGTCCAAGAGCGTTCAGGCGGCGCTTGTGAGTAAGCTCAGAAAGCGGGTTACACTGGTCCATGAACTGTGAAAGCTGTGATGAACCAAAGAACTCCTTGATTCCGGACACAATCGGCTTAATAGAAATAAGATCCTGAGGCTTGATTGTGTCGATTTCCTTCATATTCATACGGTCTTTTGCGATGCGCTCCATGCGTGCAAAAGCAGTCTTGAACTGAACGGTCAAAAGCTCACCGACAGAACGGACACGGCGGTTACCCAAGTGGTCAATATCATCAAGAGGCTTATCGCCGATGTAGACCTCAATGAGGTGCTTCATGGTCTGGATGATGTCGTCCTTTATAAGAACCACGTCCTGAACATCATCACTGTAGTCAAATGTCTTGTTGAGCTTATAGCGTCCGACTCTGCCCAAGTCATAGCGGCGAGGGCTGAAGAAGAGGGAATTCAAGTCCTTTTCGGCGGCCTCATACGTAATCGGCTCGCCAGGCATGAGCACTTCGTAGACCTTAGAAAGGCAGTCTTCTTTTGAAGGCTCGTCAATTCCGGCCTGTCCGCCGTCCTTAGTAAAGGTGATTTCCTCTTTCTCAAAACAGTTGATAATCATCTCACTGTCAAGAGAAGGGTTCGTCTCTTCCTTGTCACCTTTCTTCTTTCTGGCATCAAACTCAATTACTGTGATTTCAGAAATCCCGTTCGTAACAAGATCATCAAGGTCGTGAGACTGCAACTTGTCACCGGCGCGAAAGAGTTTTTTATCTTCTCCGCTCTCTGAATCCTTTACAAGAACCGCAGCCGCAAGAACGCGGCCGACAAGCTCCTCGCGCTTTTTCTGCTCTGACGGAACAGCAACAGTCTCTGTCTTATAGAAGCTGCTGATGATTTCCTCGCGGGAAGAATATCCCAAAGCACGCAGGAAGATTGTACCCAGGATTTTCTTCTTGCGGTCAATCTTTGCGTAAATCAATTCTTTTTTCTGGTCAATCTCAAATTCAAGCCAAGAACCGCGGTACGGAATGATGCGGCTTGAATACACGCCCTTGTCGTGCTGGAAAATGACTCCAGGAGAACGGTGAATCTGGCTGACAACAACGCGCTCAGCACCATTAATAACAAAAGGTCCCCTGTCGGTCATGAGAGGTACATCACCCATGTAGATTTCT
>CAZKPZ010000056.1:13090-17351 GCA_964554745.1 uncultured Treponema sp.
ATGATTGTACCCGTTTCATTCAAAGTAAGGCTGATGTTGGCTTTAAGAGGAACAGAGAAAGTGATTCCCTTCTTCTTGCATTCCAGCTCGGAATTTTTAATGCTGTCAAAGTCCAGCGCGTAAGAGTCATACTCAAGAGTCATGCTCTCATCTTGATTGGTAATCGGGAACGTTGAAGTAAATACTTCCTGCAAGCCCTGATTCAAAAGCGGCTCACCTTTGGCAAGCCTGTCCCTCTGGATAAAACTCTCGTATGAAGAAAGCTGAATGTCCACCAGATTCGGGAGCGGCATAAAATCTTTAATGTTTTTCCCAATGTACTGTCTTACAATCTTTTTGGTCTTTGCGTACATCAAATACCTCGTAGGTTTGTAGGACTGATACCAAAGAACCGCTGCAAGTAAAAACTTTACTCAACACGAGATCTGAAGTTCTAACGGCGTCCTTTTCCGTACAAGAACATTACGCAGTCCTGTAAGCTGCCTTACTTTTTTTTAGATTTATATTTTTTTGACAACTAAAGCTTCAAGGGAATAAATTCCCCTGAAGCCTATGCATTATATCATGAGCAAATTAATTTTGTTGTTCGATAGTATATCGGTGACAACTTATTTCTTGCTTGCCTTTGCACCAGCAGCTGCGAGGTCAGCAATCATCTTGTCAGCATCAGCCTTTGAGACGCCTTCCTTGAGTGTCTTAGGAGCACCCTCAACGAGAGCCTTAGCCTCGCCGAGTCCGAGTCCAGTGATTGTGCGAACAACCTTGATAACTGCAATCTTCTTTGCAGCATCAAAAGAGTCGAGAGAAACTGTGAACTCTGACTGCTCTTCAGCAGCGGCAGCAGGACCTGCAGCAGCAACAGCAACTGGAGCAGCAGCTGTAACGCCGAACTTCTCTTCCATTGCCTTTACGAGGTCAGCAGCCTGCTGAACTGTCATGTTTGCAATTGCGTCTAAAATTTCATCATTTGAAAGTGCCATAATTGTCTTCTCCATAAGCTTTTCGCTTAAAAGTTACCGTGCAGAGAGGAACAAACCATTCCCCGTATTCTGCATTCGGTTAATTTCCGCAGACAGTAATCAGCACATCGAAGCCTGACTGCGGTTTGAATAAAAATTTAGTTTGCTGCTGGTGCTGCTTCGGCAGGTGCAGCTTCTGCAGCAGGGGCGGCTCCGCCTTCTGACTGCTTCTTTTCGACGTAAGCCTGCAAAGTAGCGGCAAGCTGTCTTGCCGGTCCGTTGATTGCAGACATAAGCATGGCGATGAGCTGCTTCTTTCCAGGGAGCTTTGAGAAAGCCTCAATCTTTGCCTGGTCATAAAGCTCGTTTTCTACCCAAGCGCCCTTAACCTCAAGCTTAGGAGCGTCTTTCTTGAAGTCGAAAAGAACCTTAGCAACTTCGTTAGCATCTTCCTTTACCATTGTGATGGCGGTCGGACCCTTAAGATAAGGAGCAACCTCATCAATCTTCATCTCGTCAAAAGCGACGCGGGCAAAGTTATTCTTAAAAACCTTGAGCTGTGCGTTCTTCTCGCGGAGATTGTGGCGGAGCTTTGTAATCTGCTCTACTGTAAGTCCACGATAGTCAGCAAAGATGAAATCCTGATATTCAGAAAGAGTCTTTTTTGTTTCCTCAATAGCCTGAGTCTTTGCAGGCTGAAGTTTTTTCGCAAGTATAGCCATTATGCTTCCTCCTTGTGGTCAATCCAGACTCCAGGGCCCATTGAAGAGCTCAAAGAAACTGAGCGTACAAAGTCAACCTTTGCACCGGCCGGTTTCTTGCGGTCAAGCTCTGTAAGGAATACAGAAATGTTCTCTGCTGTGTCCTTTGGATCCATAGAAACCTTCCCGACAGGGATATGAACAACGCCACCCTTGTCAGCGCGGAACTCTGTGCGTCCCTTCTTCAACTCAGCGACAGCATGTGAAATGTCGTTTGTAACAGTTCCTGTCTTTGGGTTAGGCATAAGACCCTTGCGGCCCAAAACCATACCGAGACGGCCGACATCCTTCATCATGTCAGGTGTAGCAACTGCAACGTCAAAGTCTGTCCAGCCGCCCTTAACCTTGTCAATGAACTCTGTAGAACCAGCGTATGTTGCACCGGCATCCATAGCTTCCTTAACACGGTCATCCTTACAGAATACCAAAACGCGCTTCTCAGCGGCAAACTGGTGCGGGAACACCAAAGTGTCTCTCACAGACTGGTTCTTCTCAAGGTGAAGGCTTACAGAAAGCTCAACAGTCTCGTCGAACTTTACATAGTGCAAATCTTTAACAAGCTTTGCAGCCTCAGAAATGGAATACTTCTTAGCAGGGTCGTACTTCTTCAATGAATCAGTATATTTCTTTCCGTGCTTCATTACTTGGCCTCCACTTCAACACCCATGCTACGGGCTGTACCAGCGATAATCTTCTTTGCTGCCTCAAGGTCGTTTGCGTTAAGATCCGGAAGCTTTGTCTTTGCGATTTCCTCAAGATCCTTCTGCTTAAGAGTTCCAACCTTGTCACGGAGCGGATTTCCAGAACCCTTCTGGATACCGACAGCCTTACGGATAAGAACTGCTGCAGGCGGAGTCTTCAAGATGAATGTGAAAGACTTATCCTGATAAACGGTGATAACAACAGGAATAATCAAACCCTTTTCCATCTTCTTTGTACGGTCATTGAACTCCGTAACAAACTTCGGAGCAGGAACTCCGTGTGGTCCAAGGGCAGGTCCAATAGGTGGAGCCGGCGTAGCAGATCCTGCGGGACACTGCAATTTAATAACAGCCGTTACCTTCTTCTGTGCCATAGTAAATCTCCTAATATGGTATTAGCGGAACGCTTTCTGTCCAACGGACCGACGTTCCTCCCAAAAACTGCCGATAACATAACCGGCAGGGATTTCCATGTAAATAAAAAAAGTATATTTTTAATTAAATCTTTTCTACCTGGCCGACATCAACTTCTACAGGTGTCGCGCGTCCAAAAATCTGAACATTGACACGAAGCTTATTCTTGTCAGCAAGTATTTCCTCAACAGCACCGCTGAATGTAGCGAAAGGCCCTTCCGTAATCTTAACCTTGTCGCCGATATCATAGCTGTTCTGTACAAGAGTGGCTCTCTCGCCCTTTATCTCACCTGTCTGCTGGAATATCTTTCTGGCTTCTGAATCAGATATAGGATTCGGGCGCTCCGTAGGCTTTGTACCGACAAAACCGTTCACGCCCTGCAAGCGGTAAATCTTGGAGCAAGTCTTTTTCCAACCGACTTCCGGCAAATCCATTTCCACAAGAATATATCCAGGAAGAACCTTCTCATGACGCTTTGTCGGCTTGCCAGTCTTTGTCAGACCCGTAATCTCCTGCATCGGAACCTTTACGCTCAGAAGCACAGCAGGATCAACCTCTGCCTTTTCAGGATTCTGTTTAGCCTTCTCCAAAAGGAAGTTGATTTCTTTTTCTATCTTCTGCTCATACCCTGTATACGTCTGAACGATATACCAACTCTTTGCCATTTTACTTCCCTAAAATATGAAAAACGAACGAGACTAAACTTACTAGACAGAAACTAGAAAATAAGACGAAGTCCCTCTGTAAAAACCAAATCCAAGAGACCAAGAATCAGGGCAATAACAATTGTAGAGATTACAACAACCTGAACAGATGCAACAGCCTCATTTCTTGAAGGCCATACAACCTTTCTAAGCTCTGCAACGCACTCTTTACAAAACTGAACAAATTTCTTCATCCAACAGCCCCTTAACTGAATTTTTACAGGCCAGGCAGGACTCGAACCCGCGACAACTGGTTTTGGAGACCAGGACTCTACCAACTGAGCTACTGACCTAAGTTGGAAAATAAACTGAAAATCACTTTATAATCCTCAGTTTATTTTCCAACTTAACAAGAATTGCTTCGCAATTCTTGTATCAGCAGACTTCTTACCATTATAGATACAAAAAAAATATAAAAATAAGAAGCCCGCAACAAACAAAAGCTTACTTTACTTTTGTCTCTTTGTGCAAAGTCTCTTTGCGGCACCAAGGACAATACTTATTCTTCTCGAGCTTTCCGCTGATATTCTTGCGGTTCTTGTATGTTGTATAATTCTTACGTTTGCAGTCGCTGCATGCCAAAGCAATGATTTCTACAGCTGTCTTCTTTTTGCTGGACATATCTTTAATCTCCTTAAATTACCGTACAAACTTTACGTTTCGCACAGCTCCCGAGCGGAATCGGACCGCTGACCTCATCGTTACCAACGATGTGCTCTAC
>CAZKPZ010000057.1:0-5793 GCA_964554745.1 uncultured Treponema sp.
TGCCAGATACAGAGGAGTATAAGCGTATGGTTAAAGTAGACTTTAAGGGGGGGGGGTACTGCTCAGCGCCTGAGACTTGCAGAGCGGCTTGAGTATTTTTTTCTGAACGGCGGTATTCTGCTGCTCGCTCTTATGGTTATCTCCGTAAAGATTGCGTACAGCGGAGATGACTTGGGTTACTTTTGCCATGCGTTGGACGGAGTGAATATCCTTGACTTTGCAAGGACACGCTACTTGACGTGGACTAGCCGGGTATTCACTGAGTGCTGTCTTGTGCTTTTCTGCAAGAACATATATCTGTTCCGCCTTGCGAATCTGTTTGTAGGCTGCTCGCTGTTCTTTAGCTTGAGGAACCTGCTTGAAATACGCAAAGACAAATACGAGAATTTGTTTTTGCAGTTTGCTATTCTGCTATATCCAATAAAAGACCTTGACAGTGCCGGTTGGTGTGCAACGCTGATGAATTACTTTTGGACGGTAGCGGCTTTCTTGTATGTCCTGTCTTTTATAAAGAGTACTGTAGAGCAGTCAAACCGGCTTACCGGTACGGCAGGTGTTCTTAGAAAAATCATTTTTGTTCCGGCACTATTATACACTCTGAATGTAGAGCAGACGTCCGGTGCGCTGTTCCTTTTGCTTTTGGCCTTGACGGCAGAGCAGTTTATTAAGAACAAAAAGATAGACCGCTTCTGTCTGGCGCTTGCCGTTCTGTCTGTTCTTGCAATGCTTTATATCTATACGTGCCCGGGAAATGCCGGCAGAAAGGTTTCTGCAATCGGATATTTTTTGAAGGCGTTCCCGGATTTCACATTAAAAGAAAAACTCTATGCAGGGAGTCTGCTGGTCTTTGACGTGTTCTTTACGGAACGGATTGTGTTCTTTGTTCTTGCAGTGCTTTTGTGTGCCGCAAGTTTCAGAAAGAGCAAGAATATATTATACAGGAGCATCAGCCTTGTTCCTGCTGTCATAATGACCATCTATATTTTTTATCCTCTCTTTCTTGATGTGTTCCCAAGAGTTCACCGCTTGCTTCAGGAACCTGGCTGGGGAATCGAGACAATAGACTGGCATGAAGACGCGACCTATGCTCCGGTGATTGTGCTTTTTGCATACCTTGCATGCACTTGGGCAGAGATGCTTTTTCTTTGCAAAGATGATGCGCATGCCATAGTTCTGTCTATGATTCTGCCCGCCGGCTTTCTGAGCCTTTTGGTTCTGGGCTTTTCTCCGACGGTCTTTGCAAGCGGACGGCGCACAGCTGTGTTCTTTTACTTTTTGCTGTTGTTCTTTATCGGTAGAATCTGGAAGAATTCCCTTGCTCAAAAGCAGAAGACGTTCTTCTTTTATCTTGTACTGATACTGGGTTCATTAAGCTGCATGAATCAAGTGATTAAGATATTCTTGGACTAAGCACAGCTTGCAGAACATACAACAAAAAGGCCGCGCTCCGTATACTGCTGTATACAGCGTGCGGCCTTTAAAGTCGCTCTGCTGCTCTTACTGCACGGCGGCTTCTATCAGGCTTACGGACTTGTATTCGCTCAGCACGCTTACGTCCAGACAGAGGTCGTAGTTCTCCGCGCGCCCCCATGCGCCCGGCATGGTCATGTTGTAGTACTGTTCCCTCTTCTTGTCGATGGTCTTAATCCGCTTTTCGGCTTCGGCGGCAGTGAGGCTTTCGCGCTCCATAACGTGCTGCACGCGCTCTGCAAGCGGACGTGTCACAAACACGCTGAATACCGGCGCCTTGTTCCACAGTATCTGGTCTGCGCGGCGGCCTACAATAACGCATGAGCCGTTCGCAACAACCTTTTCGATTACGGCCGCCTCGGCTTCTGCCGCGGCACGCTGCACGTCAGTGAGCTGCATGTTCTGAGGGCTTGTGTACGCCGTATATGCCGCCGGCGTGAGCGCGTCGTGGCGCGAGTCTATCTCGTCAATAGAGGCAAGGAACATCGCATTCAGTCCGCTTTCGGCGGCGGCTTCCTTGATGATGTCGGCATCATAATATGGTATGTGCAGGTCTTCCGCAAGCTTTCTGCCAATGCTGCGTCCGCCGGCACCGTAAGTGCGGCTGATTGAAATCACCAGCGGCTGCCCGTTTATAAAGTAGCGCGGCTTGCCCAGCGGAAGGGATGAGCTGTCGTTCGCATCGGGCAGAGTGGCAGGGTTCGCCTCTTTTGCCGCCATGTTAAAGATTGACTTCCACGAAAGCGCGAGCAGCAGCACGGAAAGCAGGAAGGCGAGCGCGTCCGAGACAGGGCCGCTCCACAAAACGCCTTCCACGCCGACAAGCGGGCAGAGAATGAACAGCGCCGGAATAGAAAAGATAATCTGCTTAGAAAGAGAGATAATAGACGCAAGCGCCGGGCGACCCACCGCCTGAAAGAAAATGCCCGCGGCAAGCTGGAACGCGCTGAACGGAACGAGCAGCAGGAAGATGCGCAGAGTCTTGATTGCAAACTGATTGTAGTTCTCGTCTGCCGAACCGAATATGCTGATGATTGCCATGGGGAACAGCTGGAACACGGCGAACGCCACTATCATCACGGCAGTGCCTATGACGATTACAGTCTTGAGCGTCTGCTTTACGCGGGCGTACTGCCGCGCGCCGTAGTTGTAGCCCCAGATTGGCTGTGCGCCTGAGGCAAGACCGATGACGATGACCATAAGAATGCTGAACACCTTCATGGTAACGCCGAGCGCGCTTATAGGCACGTCAGCGCCGTACACGCTCTGCGCGCCGTATGTGCGCAGCAGGTTGTTCTGCACGGCCATTACGACTACCAGAACCATCTGCGATATGAACGAAGAGATACCTAGCTTGAGCACCTGCGGCAGTTCGCTCAGGCAGCCCTTGAGGTCTTCCTTTTCTATATGCACGGACTTCATGCGGCGTATGTAGCAGACGTTGATTACCGCATTTGCAATCTGCCCCAGTATGGTTGCCAGCGCCGCGCCGGCAACACCCCAGTGAAACACAAAGATAAAGAGCGGGTCGCCAATCAGGTTGATTGCGCATCCGGCGAGCAGACCCACCATGTTGTACTTGGGGGAGCCGTCCGCGCGGATGATGCTTGAGTAGCCGGAGCAGACCGCGCAGAAAGGCAGACCGAGCGAGATTATGCCGCCGTACTGCAGTGCGTAGGGCAGGATGCTGTCCGTCGCGCCGAACAGCAGACACAGCGGCTTGAGCGCAACAAGGTAGACTGCCGCAAGGGCAGTGCCGGCAATTACAGTGAAGATAAGGCCGCAGGCCGTTCCCTTTGCGGCCTTGCGCAGTTCCTTCTTACCCAGCATAAGGCTCATGAAGCTTGCAGTGCCGTCGCCTATCATCAGCGAGAACGCCATTGCGAGAGTTGAGAGAGGGAATATGACGTTGGTTGCCCCGTTACCCAGGTAGCCTACTCCCTGGCCTATGAATATCTGATCCACAATGTTGTAGAGCGCGTTTACGACAAGCGCGATGATACCCGGCACCGAGAACTTAACCAGCAGTTTACCAACCTTCTCTGTGCCTAAGATGTTCTGTTTTTCCATAATACGTGTGTTCCTATTGTGTGCTTTTTAGACAAAGATTTCAACAGTTTACCAAGATTTGCAAACGTTTGTAAGTGGTCGCGCTATAATTTAATGTTACTACCTATCTTGCAACTAAAAGCGGAAGCCTACACTTAGCGTAGGCACGATGCCAAGGCTGTCGTTCAGTACGACGGGGTTCATGTTCACCCGGTGAGAAGTAAAGGCCGAGTCATTAAAGCCGTCTATGTGCAGACTGCCTGTACCCGCCACAAAGAACTGGAAGCGCCTGTAGGGCTGGAACGCCAGTGACAGACGCAGTGCCGGAACAAAGGCGTAGGCCTTGCCGTCAGAACGCAGCGCGCTGTCCGGCACAAAGACATTGCGGGCAAGCAGCTCCGAGTTCAAGTAGATAAAGCGCCAGAGCTTGAGCTTAGAGCCAATGCCGGCATCAAGTTCCCACGTGCCCATAAAGTGGCTGTCGAGCGGCAGACGGAACAGCGCCGTGCCGTAAAGCAAGTCCGTGCCGTATGCCGCTCCCCAGCCCAAGTTCAAGTCGCTGTCAATGTCGCTTTCAAAGGTGAGCCGCCGCTTGAGACCGCCGTAGATGTCCGCAGTCTTGAGCGCCTGCCGCCGCTCCTCGCCCTGCAGAATGTCCGCCTCGATATAGCCTTTCTGCCAGGTGCTCCTGCCCGCCTCAAAGTGGTACACTACGGAGCGGCAGGGGAGCAGGTTCTGGTCTGTATTCCTTTTTATCAGCAGACCTTCGGCATCGTAATAGTCAACGCTGAACTCAAGCGGACTTGCGAACACTGCCGTGTCGGTGAGGATAACGTCAAAGTCCTCGTCAATGGGAAGCCCTATGGAAAACCTGTGCCCGCCCAGGTTGCAGACACCGAGCGGATAGTGGAATTCAAAGAGCCTGCAGCGGCCTTCCTTGATGTGCACAATCTTCCTGCCGCCCTTGGCGGTGATTACCGCCTCTGGCTGACCGTCCAGCGTAAGCTGTATGGAGCCGCGGGTGTAGTAGCATTCGTCTTGTTCCAAAGCGAGCATAAAAGAAAGGTACGTCTCGCATGCGTGCATGTTGTTCGCTGCTATTAGCATAGTCGTGATGATGCGGTCGTTGTCCTTGTCTATCTTGTCGGTAATGCGCTCTGAGATAGACTTGCCCTTTTTGCCTTTCTTTTGCCCGCAGCGGATTGCCTCGGCCTTTTCCTTGTCGGGGAACAAAAAAGGTATCATCGACTCGGACTTGTTGTGCAGGGCAAGAATGCCCTTGTAGAACGACTGCACGTCCGGGTTGAACTTTGCGAGCATCGTTCCCAGCTGAATCTGCACGAACGGCCCCGTGCGGAAGGGAATGTAGTCGCGCGCGAGCAGCTGGCGGTGCACGGCGTTCATGCGCGGATAGATAACGTTGTCAAAGAAGGGGCGGCCGCAGTTCCATGCGTTGGGCAGAATCAGCGTGCGCCCGAACTTCTTGTAGTGCCAGCCGCCCACCCCGTTGAACGGCACCGAGGGAACCGCGTCTTCCGCATTCACGATGTTGAAGATGAACGAATACTTCTCGCTATGAACAGTCTCTTCGTCCAAGGTGGTGACGTTGGGCGAGGCGAACGTGTACACAAACACGCGGGAAGTGTCGGCAATGCCGCCTTCCGCAAATGAAGCGCCCAGCAGATTGGAGACGGCCGCTCCGCGCGAGTGCCCCGTGATAAGAAAGCGCGCGCTGTCAAGATTGATTTGCTGTTCGTCAATGTATTTTATGAGGTCTGAGAGCACGGTGTTTTCGGCGCGGTCAAAGCCTTCGTGAAACTGCCGCTCGAATTCCTTCTCGTTGTTTATGTTCAGGTTGGAAAGCCATTCTTCTTCTCCGAGCGGAGTGCCGCGCACGGTTACGAACACCAGCTGCCCGCCGCCTGGCAGGGCAGTGTGGGCAAAGCTGTAGGCGCACTGGTCGTTACCCAGAACTCTGTCGCTGTAGTCAAGTGCGTAGTGCATTCTGATGGTCCGCTCCGCAATGCCCAAGCTCTTGTAGACGTTGGCCAGGTCTGAGTCAAGCGGAGCGTCCTCGTCTACGGCACAGTAGGCAACGTCTGCAAGCAGACAGGCAATTCTTGCTATGTTGTGGTTGTACACGGTGGACGGGTTCTGCTCGAACCAGTGCGGATTCCATGCCGCTTTGACGGTAGCGCGCCTTTTTGCGTCCATGGGCAGAAAGTTCACGGAGATTTCTTTTGCGGCATCATTTGCGGTCGCTTGCGCCGATGC
>CAZKPZ010000057.1:5893-16559 GCA_964554745.1 uncultured Treponema sp.
GCCAATGCAATAAAGAGAAAGAATGCTGCGGCAAGTGCCCGTAAAAACTTCATGTGATAAACTTCTTTTAATAGAAAAGATTATACACTAATGCGGCAATAAAGTTAAGATGCCAGAGGCCAGAGACAGCTAGTCTTGTTTTATGCCTGTAAGCTCTTTTATTTTCTGAATGCTCCAAAGTCCGTTTTCCCAAAAGAAATATTCTGTCTTGCGCTTCTTGAAAATACGAAATGGCACATCGAGTGAGTTGTCGTAAATGTGAACTATATCACAGACTTCTACGAGTTCAGGCAAAAGATTTAGAGCCTTGTGATATCTTGATAAGACCTTTTCTGACGGAACATCATGCCCTCCGTTTGCAAAGCGCAACTTTACTCTGTAGACGTTTATATTGGGATTTGCCGTGAGAACATAAATGCACCGTATGAAATATCCCTTTTGCTTTGCCTTGATGAGCAGGTCTAGGTTTCTTCTTGTTGATAATACTGTCTCAAATGTGAAGCCTATGCCCTTTTCTAAGTAGCCTTCTCGCATTTGCGTTGCTTTCTGTGCCGCTTCCAAGTCAGAGCAGTTGAGACTTTTCTTTATGTCGTCTGCGTTTATATATGGCTCGATGACCTTTGCAAGCCTTGTTACAGTGGACTTGCCCGACCCGTTCGGCCCTGCAAAGACAACGATTTCAGGCTTCTTTTGCATATTCAATATGTCCGTCCGGGTATTCAAGGTAGACTTTCTGAGAATTTACGTCATACCTGGCGATTGGAGTGCCTTTTATGCGGCTGATTTCCTTTTCAATTCGCACGGCTTCTGCAAAGCGGAGCGTAAGTTCTTCATCGCTGATTCCGCACATCGAGTCAAGTTCATTTCCTTCCATGGTAAAAAGCCTCCTCTGAACTATTCTCTATGTATTTACTATAAAGCTTAATCATATAAAAAACAAGTTTCGTGTGCCGTGCAATTACGGCCGCTTTGCAAGAAAGGGAAGTTTGTTGACATTAGCGGTTTGACTGCGTAACCCCCAGCGGTTTGACTGCCTAACCCCCAGCGTTTCGACAGCGTAACCCCTGGCGTTTTGACTGCGTAACCCCTGGCGTTTCGATTGCGTTACCCCTGGCGTTTTGATTGCGTTACAGTATGCTTCCATGCAGCCATACGTTAAACTGTATTCCCACTTGTACAATCTGCATAAATATGCAAAAATAGCTCATTCTATACAAAAAAAAGGTGTTTCTATGTCAAGCGCAATGATTCAGCAAGTGATTGCCTTTGTTATCTACTTAGGCCTGATGATTTATGTGGGCATCCGCTGGATGAACACGAATAACAGTTCGGAAGACTTCTTTCTGGGCGGGCGCAACCTTGGCCCCTGGACTACGGCGCTTTCTGCCGAAGCCAGCGACATGTCGGGCTGGCTGCTCATGGGCTTGCCGGGCGTTGCGTACCTTGGCGGCCTCAAGGAGGCGTTCTGGACGGCACTCGGCCTTGAAATCGGCACGTACCTGAACTGGCTGATTGTGGCAAAGCCCTTGCGCCGCTATTCAACAATGGCCAGGAACAGCATCACGGTTCCTGAATTCCTTACGAACCGCTTCCACGACAAGAAGCGGCTCATCTCGCTTGTGTCTACGGTCTTTATAGTGCTCTTCTTTGTCATCTACACTGCGTCGGGCTTTGTGGCGTGCGCCAAGCTCTTGAACACGGTGTTCGACCTGCCTTATATCTGCGGCCTTGTAATCGGTCTTGTGGTCATCCTGCTGTACACGCTCTTGGGCGGCTTCAGCGCTGTTTGCACCACGGACTTTATCCAGGGCACGCTGATGTTCATAGCATTGATTATTACCGTCTGCATAATGATGGCCGGAATCGGCGGTCCTGTTGACGCGGCGGAGAAGGTGCGCGAATTCGGCGGGCGCGCCATTAACGGCGAGCTTGGCCAGGCCATGAAAGACGCCTTTACCAAGAACAAGAGCTATCCGCTCATCTCTATAATATCCGCCATGTCATGGGGCTTGGGCTACTTTGGCATGCCGCACATCCTTGTGCGCTTTATGGGCATCAAGAGCGAGCATGACGTAAAGCTTTCGCGCCGCATTGCCATGGCCTGGGTTACGATTGCGTTCATAGGCGCTGTGGGAATAGGCTCCTTTGCTTCCGTGTACCTGGACCCGATTCTTGACTCAAGCCAGAACGAAAGCGTCATCATCGCAACAATCATGCAGACTTACCAGCCCTTTATTGCCGGTGTGTTCCTGTGCGCAATCCTTGCCGCCGCCATGTCTACGGCTGACTCGCAGCTGCTTGTGGCGGCCTCTGCCTTTACGGAAGACTTCTGCCAGACGCTGCTGGGCAAGAAGTTCAATGCAAAGACTACGGTCACGGTAAGCCGCGCCTCTGTGTTCGCGATTGCAGGTGTGGCCTTTTTGCTCTCGCTCAACGAGAACAGCTCGATTTTCGGCTTGGTAAGCTACGCCTGGGCGGGCTTTGGCAGCACGTTCGGCCCTCTGGTTCTGCTTGCGCTCTTCTGGCGCGGCGCGACTGCACGCGGGGCAATCGCCGGCATTATTGCGGGCGGCGCTACTGTGATTGTGTGGCACAACCTGCACGGCGGCCTGTTCGACGTGTACGAGATTCTGCCGGGCTTCTTGATGTGCCTGATTGTCGCAATAGTCGTAAGCCTTGCGGACAAGAATAAAGATGCGGAAATGCTTAAGGAATTCGACGCATACAAGGCGAAATAAGCGTCAGATATAAAAAAACTGCGCTCTCGGCGGTAGCGCGCACATTCAGGCATGGTGACTCCGGTCGCTACGCTCCCTTCGCAAATGCCTGTCTGTGCGCTCTGCCGCCTACGCGCAGTTTTTTTTGTTTGTGCTATGTTTGTACGTTATGCCGCCGGGAGCGCAGTTTTTTTTACTTGCGCTTTGCCGCCGCGGCCGCCTTGACCGCATCCGCAAAGAGCTTGTTCTGGTCGCTGCGTTCCGGGGCTGAGAAGCCCGGGCCGCCGTCGTCCGCGATGCGGTAGATGGCGTTTGTGTCCGTCATGTAGGCCGGGCTTGTGGGGTTGTTCACCCACCAGTCGAGTACAGAAACTACGCAGAGCGTGTACTTAAGCAGGTTTGCGTTCGTTGCCGCGGTGACGGAATCGTCTCTCTTTGCGCCAAGGAGTACGTCCAGGCGCTTTGAGATTGGGTTTGGAATGTCAAACTGGTAGCGCGTCCACGGATTGAGCACGCCCAGAACGGGACTCTTGGCGCTCTGGTTCTCGTCTATGCGCTTGACCAGCGTGGTGAGCACCGTCTTAAGGTAGTCGGCGCGCAGGTTGAGCGGCTTGTACTTGCTGTCGTTCTGCGGCTTGGTGAGAGTCGGCGCGCTGAACTTGTATGAAGGGAAGAAGTAGTACTTTGAGCGCCAGAGCATGTTGTTGATGTTCTCTTTGCCGTACTGCGAAGACGGATAGTCCTTCTGCGAGTATGCGGTGTTCACGAACTGGCGCAGGTATTCGCCGTACTGCTTGTTGAACAAATCCTCGCGGTAGCTGGTCCACTCGGAGAATATGGTTGAGATGTCGTCTCCGTTTGACTCGGGGAAGCCTTCTTCTTCTCCAATCTTAAAGCCCACGTTGCGGCAGCCCTGGAAGAAGTCTTCCAGAATGCGCAGCAGGACGATAAGCACCTGCAGACCGTTCTGCGGGTTCAGCATGTTAAAGCCGTCGTCAAAGTGGTAGAGCGGCTGAAAGTACGGGAACATGTCGGGGTGGCCTTCAAGCTTGGCAAAGCCCGCCTGGGGGAAGAGCTGCTCCAGTATGCGCAGCCCTGACTTGGTAAGGTCGTCGAACGCGCCCATCTGTATGGCCTTGGGCTTTTCTTCCTTGACTTCCTCTTCTTTTTCTTCCTTCTCGGCAGGCTTTTCCTTTTCGGGGATGAGCAGGTCAAACTTGGAAAGCCCCACGAACTTGAGTATCTGCCCTACCTGCGCGGTAAAGAAGCGCGGGTATTCTTCGTAGCCGGTGCCGCACATTCTCATGAGCAGCGGATACATGCCGCGCACAATCTGGTCGCACACGTAGAGCCATTCCGTTATGCCCTGCTTGGCAAGGGTCTGCGCCTGCGCTTTGTTCACCTTGGGGTACTGCAGGAGGTCGTTGTATATCTCCTTTATGAGCTGGCCCACCTTCTGCTCGCCAATGTAGTAGACCGTGAGAACTTCCTTGTAGACCGCGCACACGAACGGAATCATCATGCCCGCCGTAAGGTTCTCGGCCTGGCCTTGCAGCGCGTCGCCCATGATGCGGATGTCATGCACGGTCCACTTGCCCACGGAGCGCAGCAGCTTGAACTTAAGGTCTGTCTCGGTGGCAATCTTGGCCTTGTATGAGTCGGGTGAAATCTGTATGAAGGTCTTCATGGTGCTTATAAAGGCCTGCAGATGGTCTATGTTGTTCTTTATCTTGAATTCGCCGTAGCTCTTGGAAAGCTTTCTTCTGTTCTTGGATGAAAGGCTGAAGAATATATTGAAGACTCCGTGATCCGGCTTAAGGTCGTAGGCTTCGCTCATCATAAGGTGGTCTATGAGCTTTATGTCGCGCGCAGACATCTCCTGCAGGTCGTCATCGTCCTTTATCATCTTGCTGCCCCCCTTGTTCATAAGCTGGCTGGTAGAAGCCGAGCCGGAAGCCATCTTTGGCAGTGATGCGCTGCCGCTCCTTGCCGCAACGTCTGCGGAAGACATGCCCGAGGACTTTACCACCGTCCTTGCCCGCGCGCGGCTTTTGGGCAGACTGTCGGGGTTGACCGGTGCGGAACGTTCCTGCAGGATTTCTCCGCCCAGGACTTTTTGCATTTTTATTGCTTCAAGCGGGTCAATCGGGCCTATGTTCTGCCGTGTGTGGTCCAATGTTCCCGGTGCAAACGTTTTCTTTTCTGCCATGGTTCTTCTTCCTGTTCTATTGATAGAGCTACTTTATGAATTTCGACACTATCAGCGTATTCGTTGATATATATAGTGATACTACAGATACATAATAGGACAAAAGAACGCAGTTTGCAAGACAGCACGGCGCAACTTGTGCAAATCGTTCACCTATACTATAATCAGACCCCTAGCATGAAAAAAAAGATTGTGACCTTTGTATACAGTATTGTGCTCCACCTGCTGCTCTGTTCCCTGCCGCTTATGGCTGAGCAGGGTCTGCCGCAGGACGTGGACTTCTGGAGCGACTGCCCCGCCGAAAGCCTTGCCGGTGCGATAACGGAGCGCATGAGCGACGAGGAGCTGCTTTCGCAGATGTTCATGTTCGGCTGGGCGGGCGCGGAGCCGAGCGGCCTGCTTATCCGCTGGGTGGAAGAGCGCGGGCTTGGCAGCGTAAAGGTGTTCGGCTGGAACACTGACAACATAGCCAAGGTGACAAAGGCAATAAAGACGCTGCAGCAGTATTCCGCCGGCGGCAGGTTCAAGATACCGCTCTTTGTGGCCACTGACCAGGAGGGCGGCTGGATACGCCACGTAAAGGGCGAGACCGCCGTCACTCCGGGCTGCATGGCAATAGGGGCTTCGGGCTACCCCATGGACGCGTACTGGTCGGGCTACTATATAAACAAGGAGATAAAGGCGCTGGGCATAAACATAAACTTTGCCCCCGTTGTAGACCTGTACACAAACTTACAGTCGTCAGTCATAGGCCCGCGCTCGTTCGGCTCCGACCCGGAGAAGGTGGGCATTCTGGGCGAAGCCTTTGCCAAGGGCAGCCTGGACGCGGGCGTTATCCCCACCGCAAAGCACTTTCCCGGCCACGGCGACACCGACCTTGACAGCCACGGCAAGCTGCCCGTGATAGACATAGACCGCGGCACCTGGGAGCGGCGCGAGCTGGTTCCGTTCAAGCGGCTTATAGACAGCGGGATTCCCGCAATCATGAGCGGGCACCTGTCGTTCCCGCAGATAGACGCTGACGGCGCGCCCGCCTCGCTTTCAAAGAAGTTCCTTACGGACATACTGCGTAACAAGCTGGGCTTTGAGGGGCTTATAATCACTGACGACATGATGATGAACGGCGCCACCACCTATTCAGGCTCTCTTGCGCGCGCCGTGACACAGGCCATAGAGGCCGGGAACGACATCGTAATCTCGTCCTCCACGCCGGGGCTGAACGACCGCCTGTGGACGGAGAACCTGTCTCTCCTGCGCTCCTCGCCGCAGTTCAGGGCGCGGGTGCAGGACTCTGTGCGGCGCATACTGCTGCAGAAGCTGGCCTACTTTAAGGGCGACAACGCCGCGCCCTTGTACCCCGACGAGAGCACGATAGCGCGCTATATTCCCGACCGCGACGGCGAGAAGTTCTTTTTGGAGCAGGCCTGCCGCGCGGCCACGGTGTACAAGGGCAGTCTGCCCTTCGTTCCGCGCGAGGGCGAGCGCGTGCTCATAGCCGGGCCTTTTACCGCGCTCTTTGAGGAAGGGCGGCGGCGCTACCCTAAGGCGCACACATTCCACTACAGCTACGAGCTTGCCGCAGACCAGTCCAACTTTGACGAGTGGAATGCCGCAAACCTTGCGGCTGTGGCGCGGAACTTTGACACGGTAATCATAAACGTGTACGACAGGCACAGCGCCGCCATCTGCCGGCGGCTGAAGGGGCTGGGCAAGAAGGTGATAATACTTTCCGTAATGTCGCCGGTGTTCGTGCTGCAGGACTTTGACTGGGCGGACTGCATTGTCTGCGGCTACAGCTACTCGGACTATTCGTTCAAGGCGCTGTTCGGCATACTCGCGGGCGAATTCACGGCGCAGGGTACAATACCGATTATGCGGCGGTAGTTTGCAATTTTTGTCGTCTTGGCGCGGATAGAACTATATATGTGCGAAGACAACAAGACGGCCGCGGAAGACGGCGGAATCAGGCAGCGGTACAGGCTGCCCAGGTGGGAGGACGTAACGATAGCGAACGACGTCTTCTTTGGTATCGCGATGGGGCACGAGGACGTTTGCAAGCTGCTCCTGGAGTGCCTTTTGAATCTTAAGATAGACCGCATAGAGTATATCCAGAAGCAGAAGGAACTTTCTTTTTCTGCTGACGGCAAGGCTGTGCGCCTGGATGTCTATCTTAAGACCGGAGGCCGCGTTATAGATGTGGAGATGCAGGTGTACCGGGATACACAGGTGCAGAGGCGGATACGCTACTACCAGTCCGCAATCGACACGGACCAGTTGCTGCGCGGAATGAACTACAAGGAGCTGCCCGAAAGCCTTGTGGTATTCATCTGCCTTACAGACCCTTTCGGGCTTGGCTTGCCGCGGTATACGTTCAAGACGGTGTGCCTGGAACGGCTCGGCGCACGGCCGGCGTTTGACGACGGAAGGACTGCAGTGGTCTTTAACTGCGCGGCCTATGATAAGCTTGCGGGAGTGTGCGGCGATATGCTACACTACATAAAGACACGGTCTGTCGGCTCCGAGCGGATACAGGAGTTTGACAGTATGATAGAAGACGTGAAGTCGTTGACGTACGAAAGGGGGAAATTTATGTTCTGGTCTGCTAAGATGATGGACTTTGAGTATGACAAGAAGCAAGCCGAGCTGCACGGTATTGCCAAGGGCAAACAGCAGGGCGCGCTTGCCGCCCGGCTTGAGACGGCGCGTAACCTTCTTAAGATGGGGCTGGATGTCGAAAAGATTGTCTCTGCAACCGGCCTTACGCAGGAGCAGGTGCAGGCCGCCTTTGCCGCTGGTGATGCCGCACCCGGCGCAAAAATAAATTCGTGAATTCGCTTGACTTTAAAAGTTACAGGGTATAACATCATTTTTACGTATACGTGGTTGGAGAAGCGAAGGGACTAAAAAAAATCTCTTTTTTCTTCAAAAGTTTGTTACCATCGCACGGGAGCGTTGTTTTAGAAAAACACAAAATATTTTTTGTTTTTACTTGACAATTTCTTGGCGATGGTATAGAGTAGGTCTTAACTTGATTCGTATGAATCAAAAAAAGGAGTTTTATATGAAAATCAATTCAAAGTTTGTTGCACTTGCCGGTGCAGCTCTCTTGGCAGGAGTTGGTGCCTTTGCTCAGGCTACTGACGACTACAACTTGCCACAGGGATTCAAGTTCACAAATGAAATTGGATCAGACGTTCTCTTGAACGCTGGCAACATGCACAGCAATTCTTCACATCCGGAGAACAACTACCGCTCAGAGTTCGGTGGAATCTACGATGACATCACAATCGAGTACACCAGCGAGAAGTTCTGGTTCGAATTGTCACCAAGATTCGGAATCTCTGACAAGAACGAGAACTACTTCAGCAAGAACTTTGACTCAAACATCAAGGGTCACGGTGTTGATTGGCGCGATGACGATGACGGTGCTTTGAATGCTGACGATACAGCTTTCTCATGGTGGGAAGTAAACTTCGGCGTCCGCTTCACTCCGTTTGACATCGTTGACTTCTACTTGAACAACGATGTTTGGACACCGGGTTCTAACTTGTATGCACGCGATACACACCTTGCTAACGGTAACTTGGCTGGTGACGGTATCTCTATCATCTTCAAGCCGATTTCCGGACTCCGCCTTGCTGCTGCTATTCCGTTCTCTTATGGAATCACTTCATCTGGAAACTTCATCAACGCTGAAATCGAAGATGAGGAGGCAGATGCAAATGGAAACAGCCACTTGGTAGCTTCTAACAAGCAGACTTCTGACTTCAAGTTCCGCGTAGACTTCGGTGCAGACTACTCTATCGGTGACTTCCTGACAGTCGGTGGTACAATCCACAACGCTATCAGCCGCGCTGGCCGCGGATACGGCCTCTTTGCCAACGTTAAGTTCGGCAGCATCGAGGTAGACGCTGGATATCAGTACAAGGGTGGAAACCTCGATGTATTCGACTTCAGCGACATCGTTCAGGTTGGTGGAACAAACCAGGCTATGGTATCTGCAAAGGTCGGCCTCGGCTCACTCACAGCAACATTGGACGGCTTGTACAACCTCAAGCCACATGAGTCATACTACGACTTGTACGCAGCTCTCGGAGCTAACTACGAGCTTGTTCCTGGCAAGTTTGCTATCCGTGCAAAGGCTGGAGTTGCCTTCGACATGGGAACATTCTCTGAGAGCTCAAACCACGGAGCTATGGCTCTTGGAACAATCAACGAGTACTTCGATGACCTGATCTTCCGTGAGAACGACAAGAACGGTCATCTCACCGATGATGTCGTAACTGACGAGGGTGGATACAAGTCATACAAGAAGGCTGCTACAGCTATCTTGGTTGAGCCTGGTGTTAACTACAAGACTGGACGCAACGAGTTCGATGGTGCTGTTCGCTTGATCAACTTCCTTGACGGCGACGGATCATACGCTGTTAAGCTCCCAGTTAAGTGGGTATGGACATTCTAAAAAAAGCCTTGCGGCTTAATTTAGAACAGTTCGACTAACGAGCTAACAAAGCCCCTTGGGTTTGCCCAAGGGGCTTTTTGTTTTTGTGCGTGGGGGGGGGGGGGAGAGAGGGGATTGAAAAATTTAATTAAGTAACTATAATAATAATTATGTTGTATCCTTATATAACCTTTCCTGACGGTACGGAAGTTTTGCACAGCCAGATTGTATACAAAGATGACTGCCCGACTCTGCAGGTTAATTTTGAACGCCCAAAGAACGGCGGCTTTGACTCAGCCCGTTGTGAACTGCCTTCGTACAATTGGGTAAGCAGGAACGGCTATAGCGATGCTGAAATTGCAGATTTTACAGATTTTCTGCACAACAATGCACACCTTTTTTTTAAGTTTGCCGCATCCGGCGGAGTCTGCTGTGCCTAATTTGTTCAGCATTAAAGGTTATAGTATTTATTTTTGGTCTAACGAAAATAATGAACCTGTGCATGTTCATATAAGTATTGGAACCCCAACTCAAAATGCCACAAAAGTCTGGCTTACATCTAAAGGTGGCTGTATTGTTGCGCATAATAGAAGTAAAATTGCTCAAAAAGACTTGAACGACATATTGGACGTTATTCAGGCACAATTTTTCTTTATCTGCCAAAAATGGAAAGAACATTTTGTGCTTGATACAGTTAAGTTTTATTGCTAGTTTGACATACGTGTTTGTACGTGCTATCATGTGGCATGAAGGGAGCTTGCTACAGGAACATTGAATGCCATATTAAAAGACGCTGGAATAAAAATAGGAGGCTGAGATGAAGCAGTATGTATATCCGTCAATATTCACTCCGGAAGCAGACGGGCGTTATTCAGTGCTTTTCCCGGATTTGCACGGCTGCTACACCTGCGGCAATGACCTTGCCGATGCCATCTTTATGGCACAGGATGTGCTTGCTTTTACCCTGTTTGATTTGGAGTCACATGGCTGCAGGATTCCCGAACCTTCGGCCAAAGAGGCAATAGAGTTGAAGGATGGCGAATTTGTGAATTATATTGTCTGCGACACCTTGGAGTACAGCAAGATGCACAGTAAGAAGGCTGTCAAAAAGACCCTTACGATTCCGGAATGGCTTAACAACGAGGCGGAAAAGCAAAACATAAACTTTTCCGGCGTCTTGCAGGATGCCCTGCAGCAGAAGCTTGGAATCGCCTGATTTGGTGGAAATATAATATGCTGGAAGACGAATACTTGGTTATATACACTGACGGCGGCTGCCACGGCAACCCCGGGCCAGGC
>CAZKPZ010000058.1:0-16486 GCA_964554745.1 uncultured Treponema sp.
TCTTCGGCGCACGCGCAAACCTCGCAAAGGCTCTGCTCTATGCGATCAACGGCGGAAAGGACGAAGTCGGCGGATTGGCAGAGGGTATGCAGATTGGACCGGAAACAGCTCCAATCACAGCAGACGTACTCGATGCTTCTAACTACGACGAAGTACTCCGCAAGTACGACTACGAGCTTGAGTGGCTCGCCGGCTTGTACGTGAACTGCCTGAACGCAATCCACTACATGCACGACAAGTACTACTACGAAGCTGCCGAAATGGCACTCATCGACACAAACGTACGCCGCACATTTGCAACTGGTATCGCAGGCTTCAGCCACGTTGTTGACAGCTTGAGCGCTATCAAGTACGCGAAGGTAAAGGTCGTCCGCGACGAGCGTGGTCTTACAAAGGACTTCATCGTTGAGGGAGACTTCCCGCGCTACGGTCAGGACGATGACCGCGCAGACGAGATTGCAAAGTGGCTGCTCAAGACTTTCATCGCAAAGATCAAGAAGCACCCGACATACCGCAACGCAGAGCCGACAACCTCTATCCTTACAATCACTTCAAACGTGGTCTACGGAAAGGCAACCGGTGCTTTGCCGGACGGACGCAAGGCTCACGAGCCATTCTCACCGGGAGCTAACCCAGCTTACGGCGCAGAGACAAAGGGTCTCGTAGCTTCTTTGAACTCTGTAGCAAAGGTTCCATACGAGTACGCTCTCGATGGAATTTCAAACACACAGACAATCAACCCGACTGCTCTCGGACACAACGAAGAGGAGCAGGTTAAGAACCTTGTCAACACAATGGACGGATACTTCGCACGTGGTGCACACCACCTGAACGTAAACGTCTTCACAGTAGACAAGCTCAAGGATTGCCAGGCTCACCCGGAAAAGCCAGAGTATGCGAACTTCACAGTCCGCGTTTCTGGATACGCTGTACGCTTCATCAACTTGACGAAGGAACAGCAGGATGACGTCATCGCACGTACCTGTCATGCAAAGTTATAATTCGAAATCGGCATAGCCGATTTCTGCGAGCATTGCCTTTGCCGCAGTCCGCGGCAATAATCGCTTCGCGATTACCGGCAAAGTTCGCGGAATTTTACTAGCTGAATAAGGCCGCCGGATGTTACTGTCCGGCGGCTTTTTTTTGATAAAAGAGAAGTAAAACTTGATACAACAGTATCGCATAAAAACGGAGGATTCGATGGACTGTTTTGAAACAAGAAATGAATTGCTTGGAAAGCGCGTTGCAGAAGCATTACAAAAGCGTTTCTTTGACGCCTACTATGTTTCAAAAAAAGAAGATGTCGCAAAGAAAGTTTTGGAGCTCATTCCACAAAACCATACGGTAAGCTGGGGTGGCTCCATGACAGTAGACTCGCTCGGCATAAAACAGCTTTTAAAAGAGAAAGGCTACACACTGATTGACCGCGACACAGCAAAGAGCGCCGATGAGCGCAAGGCCATTATGAGGCAGTCACTTTCCTGCGGAACATTCTTGATGTCTTCAAACGCTATCACAGAAAAAGGCGAGCTGTTCAATATAGACGGAGCCGGAAACCGCGTTGCAGCCCTTTGCTACGGCCCTGATTCCGTGCTCATCATTGCAGGTATAAACAAAATCGTTCCCGATATGGCGGCAGCGTACTCAAAAGTCAGGCATTACACCTCGCCGATAAACTCGGTGAGACTGTTCAACACCGACTACACCCTGCCCTGCACAAAAACAGGCGAATGCGCAGACTGCATAAACAAAGACTCTATCTGCGCCCAGTTCGTAGAGACAAGAATATGCAGACCGCAAGGCAGAATCAAAGTCATACTTGTCGGTGAAGACTTGGGAATCTAACACACTGTCAAAAGGAGAAATACGCGTGGAAGGATACATTCATTCAATAGAAAGCTTTGGAGCCGTCGACGGGCCGGGAATGCGATTCATCATTTTTGTAGCCGGCTGCCCCCTGAGATGCAAGTTCTGCCACAACCCGGACACCTGGGACATGATGAAAGGCACAAAACGAGACACTGACTCTCTTATACAGGAAGCTCTCCGCACCCGTGACTACTGGGGCAAACACGGAGGCATCACCGTATCCGGCGGCGAGCCGCTTGCCCAAATTGACTTTCTGATTGAACTCTTTGAAAAAGCAAAAAAAGAAGGAATCAACACCTGCATAGACACGGCAGGAGGCCCTTTTACAAAAGAAGGCTCATGGTTTGAAAAGTTCAAAAAACTCATGCTGGTAACAGACTTGCTCTTGATGGACATAAAGCACATCGATGACGCGGAGCACGTAGAGTTGACCGGCGTGCACAATGACAATATTATTGAAATGTTCCGCTATCTGGATGAAATAAAAAAGCCTATCTGGATTCGCCACGTCCTTGTTCCCGGCATTTCAGACAAAGATGAATATCTGCAGAGAACGGCGGACTTTATCAAGACACTGCACAACGTAGAGCGCGTTGAAATTCTGCCGTACCACACACTGGGCATTGCAAAATACGAAGAGCTGGGCATACCTTATCCGCTCAAGGGTGTTCCGATGCCTGACGATGACAGGGTAAAGAACGCGCAGAAGATTCTCGGCGTGGAAGATTACAACGGCTGGAAGCGCGTACTGGACTAACGGCTATTCCGTCTTTTGCGGATACAGGCAAAGGTCTTTTATAATACAGTCTGCACAGTGAGGTCTTCTTGCTGTGCAGGTATACCTGCCGTGCAGTAAAAGCCAGTGATGGGCTTCGTGCGCGTATTCTGCAGGAACGATTTTTTCCAGCGCAAGCTCAACATCAAGCACAGTCTTGCCGCCTGTAAGACCGATACGCGGACACACCCTGAACACGTGTGTATCCACAGGCATGGTCGGCTTATTAAAAACGACATTCAAAACTACATTCGCAGTCTTACGCCCCACACCCGGCAGTTTCATAAGCTCTTCGCGCGTGGCCGGCACCTCGCCGCCAAAATCATCAACCAACTTCTGACTCAAAGCAATGATGTGATCTGCCTTGGAATTATACAAGCCGATAGAACGGATATAGCCAATAAGCTTTTCGCGCCCCAAGGCAAGCATTTGCGCCGGAGTAGAAGCAACTTCATACAGAGCTTTTGTCGCCAAGTCAACAGATTTGTCCGTCGCCTGTGCGCTCAGCACAACACTGACCAAAAAGCAGTAGGCATTCGGCGCGTGCAGCTCCGACACGGGACTGGGATTGTTGTCTTTAAATCTGCGGAACACCTCTCGAACCCCATCAGGAGCAAGCAGCGCGTTATTCGTCACGCAAAACTCCGTCTTTTACGGCGCGGTCCAAGTTTGCAAGTACCCACGGCCAGATGGCAGGCATATTCTTCCGTATTACGTCCTGCCGATTCATGACATCGGACTTTTTCACATTATGGTCTTTCCAAGATTTACCGCAGGTCAGGGTATTATGAAAGAACGGCTGCAAGCAGTCCATACAGGCGGCAAAGCGGGCATCCGCACTTTCTCGCTTGTCGAATTCCTCCCACAGTCTGCGGAGTTCCACCCCCTGTTCTTTTGGCAATATGCCGAACAGCTTGTCGGCAGACTCCTTCTCACGAGACTCCTTGCTCTGCCCACCCTCGCTGTCATACGCGAATGTGTCTCCGGCATAAATTTCTATAAGATCATGCAGAACGAGCATCTTAACAACACGCCCAATATCAGGAGTATCAACGGCATATTCAGAAAGAACCTGCGCCATAACCGCAATGTGCCAGGAATGCTCGGCATCGTTTTCACGGCGGCTGCCGTCAATCAGCAGAGACTGGCGCAAAATATGAGTCATCTTGTCAATTTCGGCAATAAAATGCATCTGGGCATCAAAGCGCTCAATGCCGGAAGGCAGATAATAAGACGCAAAAGGATTGTCCGTTTCCTGCTTAAAAGGCTGTGTGTTAATCTTTTTTTCACTCATACCTTACAATATAATGCAAATGAATCGTTTTCGCAACGCAAAACAGAGCAAAGAAAATCAGCTTTTGAATTTTACACTAGAATTTCTGCACTACCTATGTTACAATAATTATGAATATAAAAAAGACGGAGCATAAGCATGAGTGACGAAAACGACATCTTGCATGATAACGGTATCGACTTGCCAGATATTTCCGAACTGGCAGACACTTCAGATTTTGACGAACAGGCAGAGTCCTTGTCCGCAGATTCACAACCAGACGCATCATCAGGCAACGGCAGCGTAGACATAACTGCTGAATTCCAAAGCCCGGAAGACGCAAGTTCAGAAAGCATTGACCAGAGCGTCTTTACCGGTCAAAAAGAAGAAGTCAAAAATGAAGAAGAAAACATAAGTTCCATGCTTCAGGAACATTTCTCGCCCAAGCAGATTGGTTCCATTGCCCATTACACAGAGCCTGTCTCCGGTTCCTTCCCACTCGAGAGCGTCGCAGAGATGTTCAAGAGCGACGACAAGCTGGAAGTTGTTCCTGTCGAAGAATTTGACCACGTTGTAGGTTTTATTGACCGCAAAAAGATTTCTTCCATCACAGGCAGTGTCTGGAAGCGCATCACCGCAAACAACGTCATAGACTACACCCAGAGAATCGACGTTATTCTCTACGCACGCGACTACATAGAAAAGACACTTAAAAAGGTCTCCGACATCAACAGAAAATTCGACATACGCTATTTCCCGGTATTCAACGGCAAAAGCTTCTTCGGAATGGTCTCTTTGGATGACTTCCTTGACCGCATTGCGGAAATACGCGAGCAGGACTTGGCAAAGGCCTCTGTCATTCAGCAGAGTTTCTTCCCCCATGACGACATCATCTCTTCCCTGCCGTACAGCTTCCACTTCTGGAACAAGATGGCAAACGAACTGGGCGGAGACATTATCGAAGTCTACAAGTTCTCTCAAAGCAGAAGCCTAATCGGCTGCTTCGACGTATCCGGCAAAAATGTCGCGGCATCACTCCTTACGATTACCGTCGGTGCATTCTTCAACTCGCTCATTGCGGCCAACAACGGCGAAAAGAACCCTGTGCGCGTAATAGCCATGCTTGACTCCTACCTTGCCAAGGTAGTTCCGTCCGGCAACTTCATTACGGCAATGTTCTGCTACGTGGACGAAGAAACAAAGAAGATTTGCCTTTTCAACTGTGGGCACACCACATCATACCTCATAAAAAAAGACGGAGCTTCCGGCGCATTAAAAGTATTGGCAATAGACCCAAAGCTGCCTCCGTTGGGAATGGGTGTCGTCGCTGAACAGCTGAGGGCGTCACTCACCGAAAAGGACGTGTCAAAAAGACCTTATGTCGCATATAACATGGTGCACGGTCTGCATCTGGATATGTATTCTGACGGCTTTACAGACATGAAAGACGAAGCCGGTCACCGCTACGAGGATGACAACGCCAAGAAGTTCTTCACCACTCTGTACGAGCTGAACGACGACGAAGTTGAAGCCTGCATAGAAAAGACGGTGAGCGACTGGACAGGAGAAGCAATGCTTCCTGACGATGTAACCGTAATGGACATTCGGTTCTAGCAGATGGCAGACGCAACCATAGAAAAAGCCCTCTACCTTATTCCCATCACCCTTGGCGGCAGCGATGTCCATCGCGTGCTGCCGGGCTACAACCATGACATCATCATGGGCTTGCGGCACTTTATTGTGGAGAACATCCGCTCCGCACGCCGCTTTCTAAAAGCCGTGGACAAGGCCGTAGACATAGACGCGCTCACATTTCAGGAACTCAGCGAGCATACCGACCTCAAACAAATCGGTGACTACCTTGCGCCGTTAGAAAAGCGCGGAGAAGCAATCGGCGTTATTTCAGAAGCAGGCTGCCCCGCCGTTGCCGACCCTGGAGCCGCTGTTGTAGAGATGGCGCAAAAAAAAGGACTGCGTGTAATTCCGCTCGTAGGGCCTTCGTCTATTATTCTTTCGGTAATGACAAGCGGCTTTAACGGACAGTCTTTCGCCTTTAACGGCTATCTGCCGGTAAAAGACGGCGAGCGTGCGGCAAAACTGCGCAAACTAGAAGCCCGCGCCTACAACGAAGACCAGACACAGCTTTTCATAGAAGCCCCCTACCGCAATATGAAGATGTTACAGTCCATTCTCTCTACATGCCGTAAAGAAAGCAGACTGTGCATTGCGGCAGGTCTTACCACCGAACAAGAATACGCAAAGACCAAGACCATTGAGCAATGGAAAAAAGAAGACCTTGCGGCACTGGAAGCAAAGATTCAGAAAGTTCCGGCAATATTCTTGATTTATAAATAGAGCGCATAAGAGGTAGAGAACATGTGCATCATTCTTTTAGGTATCAAGCACTGCGGAAAGTCCACACAAGCCCGGCTGCTTTCCCAAAAGCTTTCACTTCCCTCTTACGATACAGACGACGTAATTACAGAACTGACGTCAAAAACACCGCGCGAGATTTACACCGGGCAGGGGCAGGAAGCCTTTAAGCAGGCAGAACTTCAGGCCTGCCGCCATCTTGCCCAGACGATTGCGGCAAGCGGAACAGATGCCGTAATTGCAACCGGCGGCGGAATCTGCGCAAATCCCCCTGCCCTAGAAGCACTGCATGCACTGGGAAAGTTCGTGTTCCTGCATGCGCCGGAAGAAATGGCGGCAGACCGAATCGTACGAGAAATAAAAGAAGACGAGAACGGAGAAATGGCAAATCTGCCGGCCTATATCGCAAAAAAAAGCCCGCACTCCCTGTTGGAAGTCCGGGCAATATTCCATGAATTCTATGTGGAAAGGGTAAAAACCTATTCCAAGCTCGCCGACATTTCTGTTGAAATGGGCAGGGACAGCAAAGAAGAGAACTGCCTAAAGATACTCGGCAGCCTCAAGCTGCACAGCGCTTAGTTTCCGCAACCGCACTCGCAGCCGCCGCTACATCCGTCCTCGCACTCACCGTCGCAATCTCCGTCACAGCCGCCATCGCAATCACCGCCGCAACCGCCACATCCGCAGCCGCCGCCGACTCTGCCGGACTTCAGCTCGTCTTCCGTAGCATCGCGCACATCAACAACTTCGATTGCAAAATGAAGGTTCTGCCCGGCAAGCTCGTGGTTTGCGTCAACAGTAACCGTCTCTGGCGTTACTTTCTTGACAACTACAATCTGAGGGCCGGCATCAGTCATTGCCTGAAAAGCCATTCCCTCTTCAATCTGCATGTCCGTCTCAAACTGGTCTCGAGGAACATCAGAAACGAGGCTTTCATCGTATTCACCGTAGCCGTCTTTTGCAGACAAATCGCAGGTGAACTTGTCCCCGGGATTCTTGCCTAAAATAGAATCCTCAAACTTAGGCAGCAAGCTGCCGTGTCCGTGGACATACTCCAAAGGCTCTCTGCCTTCGCTTGTGTCAATGACGTTACCGTCATCTCCCTTTAAGGTGTAATGAATTGAAACAACCTTATCTTTTTCTACTGTCATTGCTACTCTTCCTGTACGACTTCGGAAATTTCTGGGCAGGTCTCTTTAAGGTAGCGCTCGATTCCCATTTTGAGCGTCATAACCGCCATCGGGCAGGAACCGCAGGCTCCGGTAAGCCTCAGATGAACTTTATTATTCTCGTCTATGGAAATAAATTCCATATCTCCGCCGTCTGCATTAAGCTGCGGGCGGAACGCATCCAACGTCTCTTTTACTTTCGCTTCCAAAGCTGCATCTGCCATACATACCCTCAAGTCTGTGTTAGATAATTTTTCTCAATGTAATACATTTTGAGAGTTTAGGCAATCGGAAATTGGTAAAAGTTCTGTTTTTTGAAACCGCTTTTACTCGATTCCCATAACATCCGCAATTACAGAGGCAGGTGTCTTTCCGCCGTAAATCATGGCGTACATAATACAGGCAGAAACAACCTTGCGGCCGTATTCGCGGGTTTCCGCAATCGGCAGTGCTTCCATAAATAAGTCGTTCGGCAGCTTGCCGTCCTCCAGTTTTTTGTTGTCCTCACCGTATTCCGCCTTTGCGGAAAGCACCCAGTTGCGCACCCTGGTGATTCCAGCATTATAGGCAAACACCGCCAGAATCTCAGAACCGTTCAGACGGCGAATCATTTCGCTTAAATAGTACGAGCCAAAGCGGATATTCGTCTCGCTGTCCCGCAAGTCGTATTTTTCAACCTTAAGCTTGCGCGCAACATCCCCGGCGGTAAGTTCCATCAGCTGCGTAAGCCCCACCGCGCCCGCAACGCTGATAACAGTCGGATCAAAGTAGCTTTCGCTCCGAATAAGCGCATAAATCAGAGATTCATCTACAGAAAACTCTTCGCAACTCTGCTCGACATAAGAGCTGAAGCCCTTGGGAAAAGACAGCGCATACAGGCTGTCGTCAAGCCCCGTAAGAGTGCGCTCACACTTGAACAGCTTGCGCGCTGCTATTCTTACCGACTGACTGTAATAGCCTTCCTGATTTTTGCCGCAGCTGTGCAGAAAGCTCGAAAGTTTCTTTACCGTATCCGCGCTCAAAGAATCCCGGTACAGCAAATACTCATTGTATATTCGCTCGGGAAAACCAAAATCCGCATAGCCTAAGAGCAACTCCTCTGCATCCGTATTGCACACAAACGAATCGTCCATGCGCAACACGGAAAGACTGCCCTTTTCAAACTCGTCATTTGTCAGAGAAAGACGCGCCGCCGCAAGACTCTTGTAGTACAAGTCCGTACCGCTGTTCAAGGCTGAGCGCAGCAAAAGCTCCGTCTGCTGCTCAACAGGAACGTCTTTGGGGCGGTAAATCTTTTGCTGCAAAAGCCGCGCCGCAACGTATTCAAACTTTGCGGCAGACTCCTTGCTCGCACAGCTGCGCAAAAGCAGAGCTGCCTTGTAATACAAGCCCCATTTTCTCTTGCCAAGCAGTCTGAACGAAAGCGTGTCAAAAAAGTCATCAAAATAATAAGGGTCGTGAATCTTGTTCTTGTACAAGTCCACAGCCTTAACAGCCCGCTCTTCCGAATAATTCAAGAGAGATGTAAAGTAATACCAGAGTGCATTGTCGTAAAGCTCCGGCGTAAGGGCATTCTTCAGCGCAAGCTGATAGCAATACTCCGCCTTGTCCCTGTCATTCTCGGCGCGGTCAAACAGCCTGGCCGCGTAAAAATAGAAATAGAACTTACAGCCCTCTGCTGTGCTTTCGGCAAAGTTTTTAAGATACTCGCCGTCATCATGGTACTTGGTGGTGCCATACAGAAAAATCTTGCCGAAAGTGCTCGCAAACTGCGTCGTCATCTTTACGGCATTCTCTCCGTCCATAAAGCTCTTTACCACCGTATATGCGGCACCGTAATTTTTTTTGTAGAACAAGGCAAGCAGCTGCACAACCGGCGGAGCGACCTCAAGTTCAGAAAACAGACTGTACTGCTGGCGCTCAAAATTGCGCTCCGTGCACCACTTGTAGAATTCAGCCGGAAAACGGGAGTCTTTTTTTATGTATAAAGAAGAAAGCCTGTAATACGCAATACTGTTCTGACAGTTCGCCAAATCCAAAGACGATGTTTCATTTATAATCTTTGCGTATTCCTTGTTTGTGTACAATTCCCTGCAGAGCACATTCAGCGAATTGTCATCGGGATAGTCGTGATACAAATCCAGCAGAGCTTTTATGCGCTCGTCTATCGACTCAATATCAGCAGCAAGCTCTTCGCGTGCCTTTCGGGCGATAATCGGATTGGCGTTTTTTGCGGCCGAACGCAACTGCCTGCGCCCCAAGTCCCGCTCGCCCTTTTGCAATGAGCGCAACCCCATAAAGTAAGAGTCGCCGGCTCCAGAACCGGACTGAGAAGCAACCTTGCCCTTACGCGCACAACTGCCGCCCAGAATGAGAATACACAATAAAAACACAGACAGAGAGATTTTTTTCAGTCTGTACATACAGCGGAAACCTTACTCCGCCGGAATCAACAAGATAGAACCCGTCTGAATAAAATTCGGATTCTTCAGATGATTGTACTTAGCAAGCTCCGTGTACTTCCACGGATTCTTGTAATAGGCATTCGCAATGTCCCAGAGCGTGTCACCCCATACAACCTTATACTGAATGTCAGGAGCCTTGGTCGGATTCTTGACAGGCGTTTCCGGCACTACCTGTGACGGCACGGTTGCAATGACAATCTCGTTTTCTTTTGCAGGAACAACTTCCTTCTTTTCTTCCTCTTTCTTCTCAAGCTGAGGAGGCAGCACTGTGGCATTCTCCGCTCCGGCAGGCTGCACGTCCGCGACAGGAGTCTCTTCCAGCTTTGCGATTTCCGTTTCTGTCTTTTGGGCAATTTCCGGCAGAGGTTTTCTGCGCAGCAGATTGAACTTGGTTGGAATAATGAACAAAAACAGTAGACAGAGCACACAGATAATGGCGCAGACTATGCAAATCATCATAGGCACGCGGGCTTTCTTTTCTGTTTCCTCGTAGCTGTCAGAAGACTTGCCTTCAAGAGTCTCTTTGTCATACAGGTCTTCGAACATATTTGCAGTGGCAAAAGAAGGAGCTGCAGAGGACAGAGACTCATCAGCAGAAGAGCGGTTGCTGTCCATATCGTCAAGATTCAGAGAAGGCCAGGAATAATCCTCGCCGGAAGCGGAACTTGTGCTGCCAAAGTCGGGCAACTCAAAATCAGTGTCTGCCTTTTCCTTTACGGCATCATCAAGCCCCAAGTCAGGCAGCTCAAAAACACTGGCAGCAAGGTTTTCATCAAGACCGTCCTGTCCGGCAGCCGCAGAGTCAGATTCCTCGTCTGCGAACAGCGGCGCTACATCAAAGCTGTCATCCAAATCTGGCAGACCGGCAAGTTCGTCATCGAGCGGCGGCAGACCGGAACTTTCTGTAACCGGAGCTTCCGGAGCGCTTTCAGCAGGAACAGTCCGCTCCGGCGCGGCTTCATCCAAGTTGCCGTCACTGCTTTCTGCAACGACAGGCTCCTCAAAGTCAGTCTCAGGCATTCCTTCGTTTTCGTCAAAATCAGGCAGCGCGGCTATCTCATCTGCAGCGTCACGCATTCCGCCGTCAAGCTCAGGCGCTCCACCGTCACTGTCAACCGTATCACTGTCAGCACTTACGGTGCTATTATCTTCTGTAACGCCGTTGAGCTCTTTAAAACCAAAGTCCGGCTGGTCAACCGTAGCGTCAAGCACGCCGACTGTATCAACCACCGCGTCTTCTGCAAGCGGCTCTTCAGACGCAGTTTCCGCCTCAGCACTTTTTTCTTCAGTCTCCTCAACCGCGGCTTCTTCCACAGGCGGCAAGTCCGCAAAAGTTACGTCGGCAGACGGCTCCTCAAACACGCTCTCGTCTGTCAGTTCGCTTGCAGCTTCAGCGGGTTCTTCAAGTGCAGACTCCGGCTCTTCAACCGCAGGTTCTGCGGCTTCCGCCATAGGCGCGGCGTCAAAATCAAACGGGTCTTCCTCAACTGCCGGCGGCTCAAGTCCCTTATCCACAGTGTCAGCAGCAGCTTCCTGCGCGCCGTCCTTTTCGTCTTCTTTTTTCTCCACGTCATCAGTCGCGGCAATATCATCGAATGAAAAATCGTCATTTGGCGCAGGGGCTATCACTTGTGTATCCTCCAAATCTGATTCAGGTTCTGCTTCTTCAACAACCACCGGTTCGTCCAATGTTTCAGGCGCAACTTCAGTCGCGTATTCTGGCGCTGCATCTGCTGCCGGTTCAGACGAGACCTCAGTCTCGCTTTCCGTCTTGCCGTCAGGATTCGAAATAGAATCCAATATGTCCTCAAACGAATCCTCGTTCTCACCCTCGACACTGGGCAGCTCAACTTTCTCTTCATCAGCCGGTCTTTTAAAAATATCCTCAAAAGGCTTTTCAGCCTCTTTTGCAGAAAGCGGCTGGTGCTTGCCCATCTCAATGGGTTCCTCAATGTCATCTTCTGAGACCGTCATCGGCTCTTTTATAGAAAAATCCGCAAGCCGGTCAAATTCACCGTCAAATTCAGGCGGAGCGACCTTTTGCGCGATATTCACCTGCTTTAAGGACTTCTTGCCAGTCTCAGGGTCTTCAATCGCGGCCCTAAGCTCGTTGTCCTCATCAAGCTCCAAGCTAAAGCTCAAATTCGGCTCTCCGTTGCCGTGCGGTTTAAGGTTGTCTATCTGGAGTGTCTCAACATACTTTGCGTCATCCATCGTTCCGTCGGACGAACGGTATAAATCCACGTGGACTATAGACTGGTTATCTTTTACTGTTGTAAGGGAAATATTCTTCTTTTCCGGCTTTCCATCTTCCAAGATAGGGTAAAAGGACCCGTCAGCGAGTTTTATTCCGATTTTATCCATTTGACTTCCTCATTCTAGATGAATTGTAACGCAAAAAATACAATTCATCTATATTATCGGCAGTATAAGAACGTTATTTCAAACAAAAGTTGTCAAATGCCCGGCAAAGAAAAACGCAATCTCTCTTGACCATACTCGCTAAATTTGCCATAATAGAGTTCCCTGCGGAACTGCCGCCGGTGAGGATGGTGAATTAATTTGGCAAGCATTACAGTCGAGGACAGCGAGAATCTTGAGAAGGCTATCAAGCGCTTCAAGAGAATGGTCGAGAAGGAAGGAATTATCCGCGAGTACAAACGCCGCGAGTATTACGAAAAGCCTTCTACAATCCTTAACCGCAAGAATAAGGCTATCCAGCGCAAGCTGATGAAGAAGACTCGCCCTAGCTCAAGACCGCGTGACACAAAGTCATACTAAGTCTTTTGTTTGTTTTATTGCGAATTACAAGACCTGCACACACGTGCGGGTCTTTTTATTTTACTCAAAAGTCAAATTTCATGAACTTTTTCAAAAAAAATGGCGGTCATACGCATAAAATGTCTTTGCTACAGTTTTTTTTAGCGCAAGGCACTTTGCAACAACCAAGCAAAGCGCCCTGCAGACCAGAGTTTTTATTTCTTTTCGGCAGTAGAAAGCACTGAATACTGAGGCGTAGTGATGATTTCCGTCGCGACGGCACCCGGCTTTACTCCGTTCCACTTCTGCAGTTCAGCCATCTTTTCTTCGTGCGCCCAAGTCTCGCGCTGAATCGCAAGAGTCGCCTGGATTGCGGCGTTCTTTGTGCGCATGGCGGCGGCTTCCGCTTCCGCGGCAACCTTTACGGCCTCAGCATTGAGCTTTTCGGCATCAAGCTTTGCCTGAGCTTCCACAACCTGCTTCTGGCTGTTCTGGTTCGCAATGGCAAGTTCCTGCTCCGCAATCTTAACCTGCTGGGCAGTCTCCATGGTCTGCTGCACGCGCGCGTTGTAGGAATCCGGCCAATCCCAGTTGTCAAGGGTAAGCTGGCTCAGCTCTACCGGAGTGTCGTTCTCCTTGAGCGTCTCCACCATGTCGGCTTTTACATACTTGATGATTTCTGTTGTATTCGGAACAAGCTCGCTTATGGAATACTTACCGATTGTCGCCTTGACGGAATTGATAAAGGCGTTCTGCACCAGGCGGTCAACGTCGCCGGGGTGATAGCGCTTTACGATGTCGAGCATGCGGTTCTCGTCATACTTGTAGTTTACGATTGAAGTAACTCCGATTTCCTGCAAGTCCTTTGAAACAGCGGCATCATTGCCGACAGAAATAAGAATCTTAATCTCCCTTGGGCTTATCGAAAGCTTTGTGACGGACTGCCCGATAGGAGACTTAAAGTGGATTCCCGGCTGCATAACTTCCTTTGCCTCGCCGAACGTAGACAGAACCGCCCGCTCATTGGAGCTTACTGTATAGGAAGTTCCGGCAAGAAGGCACAGAACCGCAATCACCGCAACAGCGGCCGCAACCAGCTTAATAATTTTTTTCATTGAATTTCCCCCTTTTTAGAATGCCGTCGGCACAAAATCTATAGAAGTGCGCTCATCAAAGCCGTACATCAAATTCATGTTCTGCACGGCCTGACCTGCAGCCCCCTTTACCATATTATCAAGAACGCTCACAATTTCAAGCATTTTTCCGCCGTTCACCAGATATACCTGCATGTCGCAGTAGTTTGTGTAGCGCACGGTACGCGTTGTGGGGTTCACGCCTTCCGGCAGGACGCGTACGAACGGCTCGGCGGCATAAGCTGCGGAATAGAGTTCGCGGACGGCGGACACTCCTTTTGAGGCAAGGGCAATGCCGCTTTCGCTCAAAGGCGCATAAATCGTGCTCAAGATGCCCCTGTTCTGGGGAATAAGGTGCGGCGTAAAGATTATGTTGGCGTCTTTGCCTGCAAGAATCGTGCAGTTGCGCGCAATTTCGCTCTGGTGGCGGTGTGCGCCCACCTTATAGGCGGAAAAGCTTTCGCCGCACTCACAGAACTGATTGCTCATGGTCGGATTGCGTCCCGAACCGGTAACTCCGCTCTTGGAGTCCACAATGATTGCGCTGGTGTCAAGCAGACCGGCCTTGAGCGCGGGCAACAGCGCCAGTGTCGCGCTGGTGACGTAGCAGCCCGGATTGCCTATGACGCGGGCGCTCTTGATTTGCTCGCGGTTCATCTCAGGCGAACCGTACACAGACTCTTTGTGCACGGCAGGGAACTGCCAGTCTTTCTTGTACCATTCCTTGAACGTAGCCTCGTCCATGCCGTAGCGGAAGTCCGCGCTCAAGTCAATGAGCTTCTTGCCGTTCTTTACGCAGTAGTCGGCATACTGTTCGGCAATCCCGTGAGGCAGGGCTGTAAACACCACGTCCGCCTTTTCTTTTACCTCGTCTGCGGTGAGCAGCATGCCGTCGCTCTTTGTTCCAAGCTGACCGAACAGGTTCGGATAGACTTCATCAATCCGCTTGCCCTCAAAAGAGACGGAACTTGCATAGATTTTTTCAACTCCGGGGTGTCTGAGCAAAATTCTGAACAGCTCCACGCCGGCATAGCCTGTTGCGCCGATAATACCGGCCTTTATTGTAACTTTATCTGCCATAATTTTATTTTTTCCTTATATATAGTAATTCTAACGGAGAAATGATACACTCATACCATGAAACAATCAATAATCACGCTTGAAAATATCGTAAAAATAGCGGCCTTGGCTTTAGTCCTTGCAGTCGGAATGTCTTCCTGCAAAAGCCTAAAGCACACCTTCTCCAGCGGCATTCCAAAAGAAACGCCGTCCATGGACTTGTCTGACAGTGAAATAATCCAGCTTGCGCAGAACGCATACGACCAGAACAACACGAAGCTTGCGGAGTATTACTACAAGCTTCTGCTACAGCGCTACGGCAACAATCCTCTGGACTATATCGAAGGGCGCTTTGAGCTGGGGCACATTGCAATCAAAAAAAAGGACTATGCGCACGCTGTTCCGATGCTGCAGGAAATCATAGACATATACAATAACGCTCCGGCCGGAGCACTGCCGGGCGCATACAGAAAGCTTGCGGAAAACGACCTTGCAAAGGTGCCGGCCGAAAAGCTTGCGGAAATAAAAGCGCAGCAGGATGCAGACGCACTGAAGCAGGAAGAATACAGCGCCGGTTCAGACGACGACAGTTCCGGCGATGAAACATACGATGACGAAGAATACGACGATGAGGACTATTCTGACGACGAAGCTTACGAAGACGAAGAATAAATAAAAAAAGACCGTTCCAAATTGCGGCAGGCAAGCGGAACGGTCTTTATTTTTTTTGCATCAAGCTATTTTGTTATCTTCCACGGCTTTGTCTTGCTGTTATCATCCGGGACGATAACACAATCCAAGCCGACTTTCTTTTCATTGGCAAGGTCAATGACCTTTTTCTTTGTAACCTTGACAGTTCCACGCGGCTTGCTGTGAGGCGGAGCGTCTCCGATAAGAATCGTCTTGCAAACCGCATTGTCGCGCCAGTCATAATACTTTAAGCTGGCATACAGCGCCTCATATACAGGTTCCGGAATATCACCGCCCTCGCTGCCGCGCACACGTATTTCGTTCAAGTTCTTAACGAACTGGTCAAAGTCGCTTGTAAACGGATAGAGCTTTACAGGAAGCTGCTTATAGCGCCATGAATCGCCGTAGTCCCTGTAGAACAGCAGTCCCAGTCTGATGTCGCCAAACTCGTTTAACTGCTCCTTAAGGCGCGGCAACCAGTTGTCACGCAGACTCTGGATGTCATCCCTCATGCTCCCGGTCGCGTCTATTGCAAAGACAATATCAACGGTGTCCTTCGGGTTTATTTCCGCCAAAATGCGGTACAAGTCATCCGGCAAGGTATCAGAACCCTTTGAATAGGTCATCATACCTTTTCCGTCTTTTGAAATTGCATTAAACGAATCAGTTGCGGCTTCGTTGTAGTCGTCAGTCAGCGTAAGAGAAACGTCTTCCGGCTCTGGTTCAGGAGTCGGCTCCGGTTCAGAATCGACGACAGGCTCAGGCTCTGGAATCGGCTCTGGTTCAGGTTCCGGGGTTTGCTCCGGTTCAGGCTCAACAACCGGCTCAGGTTCGGGAGTCGGCTCTGGTTCAGGTTCAGGTTCTACGACAGGCTCAGGATCTGGTTCGGGAGTCGGCTCCGGCTCAACAACAGGTTCGGG
>CAZKPZ010000059.1:0-16125 GCA_964554745.1 uncultured Treponema sp.
GAATTCCCAAGGCGATATTTTCTTTGATAGTGCCGTCAATCAGATATATTGCCTGCGGAACATAGGAAATATTGTAAAGCCAGCCGGATATGTCATTATAAATGTTTTTTCCGTCGACTTTTATGCAGCCTTCAGTAGGTGTGAGAAGCCCAAGAAGCAGGTCTACAAAGGTCGTTTTTCCGGCTCCGCTTGGGCCGACAATGCCGACGAATGAACCTTTGGGGATTTTGAACGAGACATTGTGAAAGACGTTTTCTTCTTTTGATGGGTAGGTAAACGACAAGTCTTCGACGCTGATTTCTTTTGTAAATGGCATTTTTGATTTTGTCGTGTTGCTTATGTTTTTTTTCTGCAGTTTGTCGCTGTTTTTTATGGCCAGAAAATCATCATACATTTCGTCAAAAAGCGGCATGTTGAATTTTATTACATTGAACAGACTTATGACTCTGTTTGTTGAAGGCATAAGACGCACTGCTGACAAGCCCAAGACACCTAAAGACGGAACAATGCTCAATGGGTCTACGCCGCTTGCAATCTTTATGATAACGAGAAGTAATATTCCGCAGACTCCGATAAGCTCCACGAGGACTCTAGGAACTTTGTCGATAAACAGAAATGTTTTATTTGCATTGACGTAGTTTCCGTAGGCCTTACCGAATTCTCCGTCAAAGTATTTTTCTTTCTGCATTACCTTGGTTTCTTTTATGGCTCCTAAACTTTGCGTTATCCATTTAGTGGACTCGCTGTAATAGGTTGCCTGTATCTCTCCCTGTTTTGTAATGGTTTTTCTGAATATTTTCAGAACCGAAAAGACTAGCGGACCGAGTACAAATGCCACGACAACGGCCATTGTCCAGTCCATTATAAGAATCATTGTCCAGATGCCAAAGACGGTGATTCCTTCTGTTATTACGGAAAGTGACGAGATAAGAATCTTATTGAATGTGGTTTCGCTGCCGCCTAATATATTGCGTATCAGGATGGCGGAATTGGTGTTTACGTGGTACAGGTAGGGTCTGGAAATATAGTATTTAAAGAGTTTGTTGGAATATATTTTCTGATTGTTTTGCGCAAAGGAGATTTGCACATATGTTTGAAAAAGTGTAAAGGCACTCTTAAAGACATAAAAGAGTATCAAGGCAAATGCGCTGAATAGAATAAGACTCCTATGGTCTTTTATTCCAAAAACTGAAGCTATGAATGCTCCCTTTGCATGTTCCGCAAGGTAATTTTGATTATTGATAATCTGAATAAGCGGGTACAAAGCCCCTATACCGGTGGCTTCAAATGCTGCTCCAATGAACATTAAGATTATAAGCAGAAAACAAATCTTTTTTTGTTTGGCATTTAATATGGTGAATACTTTAAGTAGAGATTTCATTTGATATACTTATAGCACTTTTTGAAAAAAATGTCAGTATGTTGGTCATTGCATTTTTGTTAATTATAATGGTATAATCGGTTGTCAAGGCTTCTTTAATGATTTCGCTCTATAGAAAATATCTTTTTCAGTTAGCCGTCGTTCCTCTTACATGGTTGTCAGGTGTTTTTTTTGTCTTCGTCTCATGGTTTGTGTTTTATGTAAATGGCGGAAACTTGAACTCATTTTTTTCTGTGATTTCATATTCTATGCTTGTAATTATTCCTGCATTTGTGTCTTTTTTGCCGTTTCAGAAAAAAAACTTTTCAGAAGCTGTGACTGATGTTGAGTTGGTGCTTTCGAGGGAGCTTGCGGTTTGCACTTTTATTGTTTCTTTCTTACTGCTTACTCTGTTTTTTTCGATTTTTTCTGTTGATATTTCTTTATGGACGGGTTACGGAGGACTGATTTTATTAGTTTTTTCTGTATGTGCTCTGTCTTGTATGATTGCCTGTTTTTTTGAAAAAACAGCTGTGGCTTTTTTCTTTTCCATGTTTGTTTTATCTCTCTGCTTTTGGGGAAACAGCATTGCAAAAAACAGCAACTGTCCTGTTGCAGTTGCCCTTGTTTTTAAGGCTATTTCATTTCCCTTGCATATTGAGTCTTCCTCTAAAGGCATTGTGGACATACGAGATTTGATTTTTTTTATCTCAACTTTTCTTTTCTGTACTTTGAGTACGGCTTTTGTCATACTGTCAAAACGGGGGCAGCCTGCAAAAATGTTGAAAAAGCCATTTTGCCTTGCACTGCTTGCATTCTTTTTAATCAATATAGATTCAAGTCGGTATTTGGTTAAGTTTGACCTGACAACTGAAAAGCGATTTAGCGTTGGTGAATATAGCAGGACTTTGCTGGCAGAAGTTGATTCTCCATTGACCATTACCTATTACAGAAGCAATAGATTAAAAAATCTTTATCCGCAGATACGTGATGTGGAGGATTATTTAGCAAGCTTTGCATCGGCGGAAAAAAACGTAAAATATGAGCTTGTCTCACCAGAAAATGAGAACTTTGTAAAAAAAATAGAAGCATACGGACTGCAGGGGCAGGAGATAAAAAATACGAATGGTACAAAAACCGAATATGAAAAAGTTTTTTCAGGTATTGCCATAAATTACCTGGGGCAGACAGAAGTTATTCCTTTCGTTCTTAGTCTGGAGTCTTTAGAGTACGACTTATCGAGTCGGATTGACTATCTTGTGAGAAAAAGAAAAAAAACAGTGCAGGTTCTGATAGGGAACGGAATGCTACTTGATGAAGAGTACAGTTATATCGTTCCGTATCTTAATTCTCAAGGATTTTCTGTAGTTGAGTCCTTTTTGCCTTCTTCTCAGCGCGATTCAGGTGACATTTTTTCTTTGCGGCAAGATATTCCTCTTGTGGTTATAGGAACGTCATCCTTTACAAGGGAAGACAGCGAGGCTCTGTATTCGTTTGTCAACAACGGAGGGACGGCTTTTATCGCAACAACTCCGTATACCGTTGATTTAGTTAACGGTTGGACGGTTCAAGACAACAGCTCATTTGATAACGCTGTTCAAGTTCTGCAACGGCTCGGATTGTTTTTTGCAGATTCTCTTACTGCGTCTTTATCAAATTTTGAGCTGACACTGCAGAATTCAACTGCTGCAAATAGCATTGACATAGAACATGTTGAATATCCGCTGTGGCCGATGTTGCCGCGGCAAAATTACTTAAAAAAAGGCATGACTTCATTCTGGCCTTGTTCTGTAAGTTTTGACAATGAAATTGTGGCTGAGCACGGTTTAAGAGCAAAAGAAATTTTGAAGACGCCAACTGACTCCTGGCAAGTAAAAAAGGATGGGGGCGGTTTTGATACAAATCCTTTTACCATAAAAAAGTTTTCTACTGAAAGCTGCGAATTAGGAAGTTTTCTTTTATGTGTTGCTTTATATAAAGATGACCATCCTTCTTTTTTTGTTATGGGCGATCAATATGCTTTTTGCAGTACAATGATTGCGTTCTCTTCAGGGGAGAATGGTGTCTTGGATTTGCGGAGTTTGGAGTTTCTTTCAGACAGTCTTCTGATTTTGAACGGACAAGATGCTTTAGTTAAATTGAAAAGAGGAAATCCAAAGAGTATACACTCACGTAACAACGTTCATCAGTTTGTCTGTTTGCTGCTTCCGTTGGGGATTATTGTTTTTTTATTCATTTTATTTAATTTAAGACGAAAGGCTTTTAATGAAAAATAAAAAAAAATCGCATTTTATTTTGTTTCTCTCTGTCTTGGATACAGGTTTGCTGCTGCTGTTGTTACTGTCTTTTTTACCTTTTATGAATAAAAAAAAGATAAGGGCAGAGCGCACCGCTCTTCTTAATCCCAGAAACAGAGGGCTTGTTTATCAAATTGTCATTTCAAATGAGGAAGATACTGTTATTCTGACACATGCAGGCGATACAACTTGGACAGGCAGCTCAAGCGCTGGTGATAAAAGCTTTGTGTGGCCGTGTCATAATCAAAAAGTGCATAATCTTTTGGATGAGAGCAGTGAGATTATACCAGCGTATAAAAAATCATCTTCGATAAAGGATTGGAAATCATTTTCTATTGATGATGTAAGTTCAATAAAACTTGCATTTTATAGTAGTGATGGACAGCTTTTGTCGAAGTTATACTTTGGCAAAGAAGATTCGCTTACACATCGTCTTTCTGTCAGAAGCGGCAGTAATAACAATGTATATGAGATAGAATCAGATATTTCTTCTTTTTTAACAACAGATGAATCTTTTTGGGCTGACCCATATATCTTTCCAGACTGCATAACTGAAAAGAATAAAAAGACTTCGGACTTGGCATTGTTGCGTGGAAGAATAGAAAATGTAACTTTTCAAGAGGGGGTATCGGCTGATTATACCGTAAAAAAATCTTTTGAGAATGGAGCCGAGATTGTTTTTTCTGTTTATGAATGCGATGCAAACTTTTTTATAGTTCCGCATCTTATTCCCGGTCCTGCATTTTCGAAGCTTGAGATAAATGCGCTTCAAAAAATCAATTACCGATACTCTGTCAGCCGTTGGACTTATGAAAGACTGCTGCAATCACTATAGCTATTTTTTTAGAATTCCAGCCATTCATTGTTTTCTGCCAAATAGCAACTTTTTACTGCAACTCTGGACTGTGGGTCATACCACGAAATACTGCCGTCTTTATTCAGTGTTATGAAGTAACCTGCGGCCGAGACTGCTTTTATTGGCAGTGAGTATGAACGCTGGTATGAGATGTTTCTGTTTTCTTTTATACTATACGTATACAATTGATTCTTTCCGATGTTGGAATAAAGTATGTCATCGTCAAGAGCTGTAAATGCACCTGGGTCTTCATCGTTGAGTCTAAGAATTGAATGAATATATTTTGTATTTATATTATATGAAAAAATCTGCGTCTGGCTTTTGTTTCCATTTTGCCTGTCCATTGAAACTCCATACAGCTTGTCGCCTCCTGCATAAGAAAGAGAGTAGGTGACAGCGCTGCTTATTTTTAGGGGAACGGTTTCTTTTGTTTTTGTGTTCACCATTATCAGCGGAGAATCATTTTCATTGATAGTAGATTTTGCAATAAAAAGCTCATCGCCTGAAACTACCGCATCTTCTATTGCCATGCCAGAGTACAAGACTTCATTTTTCCCTAAGGCAATGTTATAGAGATTAACGACGTTATTGCCTTCGATACAAATAATGGATTCCTTGTCTTCTGCAAGTCTCACATTTAGAAGTTTTCTTTTTGGGGCAAAGAGCGTTTCTGAAGTTCTGTCTGTCAGGTTTATAAGTTTTACAGCCTTTTTGCTATTTTTGGACCACAGCAAAAAGGAATCTCCGTAAGAAATAATATTGCTCTCATTTCCCTCATTTGCAGTGATTTCGTTTGCTGCCGTATCATCTGCATCTGTTTTATATATCTTGTCAGCGGTAAGAAAAAAAACAGAGTGACCATCAGTACAGACATCTGAAATCTTTTTAAAATTATTCTGTGTAATTGGTTCAAGCGAGTATGTTTCGGATTCCTTTATGTCTGACATTGTGTAGATGTCACCATTTTTTGTTCCCAGAATGATGCTTTCTTGATTTTTTTCGATGCAAGTAAACTTATCGCCGCTTTTAAGTCCCATAAAGTTTTTTACGAGCTGACTTTCAGGTATTTTCCCTTTCAAGTTTGTATGTGAATTGTTGTTCAGAAAGTTTTCGAGAGATTCATTGCTTATAAGACTCAGCGCATAGTTTCTGCCGACATTGCTGATATAAAACAGACCTTCTTCATATCCACTGTTACCGGAGACAATCATTGGGTTCGTTGCATTGTAAAGAGCTAGTGAGCTTCCTGTCGTTGCGTCAATAACATAAATCGTATTATCTTTTACACCGGCAAAAAAACGGTTTTGGAATTTTCCAGAACCGAATAGACAGGGCTGTTCAAGAGCATTCTCGGTAGAAAACTTTGCTTTTATTTTATTTTTAGTTACATCCCAATAATAAAGAGTTCCGGAAGGGGAGTACATTACGGCTGTTTTTTCACTTGCACCTGTTTTTGCCAGTGTTATAATGCCGGGTATTTCTTTGATGTTTTTTCTGATGGCACCAGTCTTTGCATCTAAAATGAAGATGCCGTTTATATCCGCAGTTCCTACTATCAGAAAAGAGCCGTTTGCTGAATATGAAAGACAGGTGACTTTGTTTTTAAAACGCTTTGCAAAACGGCGGTTCAAGCTTTCCCAGTCATAGACGGAAATCCTGTTTATGGACATGTTGTCGCTTTCTGCTACTGCCAATTCTGAATTCAAGGGGTTTTTGCTTATGCCATTTATAGGCAGGTCACTGAGTTGGTAATGGCTTCCTTGCCCGTGAGCGTCCCATTTAACTAAAAAACCGTCATCGCCTGCAGAGAAAAATGACTGCTCTGCGGTTGGTTCAATTGCTGTTACAGAACCGTCATGCGATTGAGTTGATATATATGACTGCGTGCTTGCCATATACGGCGTAAATAACGAAAGTGCCGCTGTAAGAACAAAAAAAGTATTTTTAGTCATTTAATTATCTCCCGATAAAATATCTTACGTCTCCAACGATTGCAAGTATCATAAGAACCGCAATAAATGCAATGCCAACATACTGTATGTAATACAATAGCTTTGGATGCATTCTCTTTCTTGCGATTAGCTCTATCACTGCAAAGAGAATGAGTCCTCCGTCCAAAACTGGCACAGGAAGCAAGTTCGTTATGAACAGAGATACGCTTATCAGCGCAAGGAACTGCAAGGTGCTGATTATTCCTGCCTTTGCTCCTGCTGCAAATCACTGTTGAACAGTGTCGCCGAGCATTGTTGTAATCCGTACTGGCCCAGACACGGCTTTTGTTATGTCCACGCCCTTGAATAGTATGCCTATGCTTTTAAACGTCAGTCTGATTAGGTCAAGACATTGCTTTCCGCCTTCTTTTATTGCACTAATGGGCGAGTATGGCCCATAGCTGCGCTCTAGAACTGAATCTGCTGATGAGACTATGCCCAGTTTTCCGGCTCCTGTTTCCTTATCCAGGTCTGTATGAGCGGTGAGTGTCATGAAGTCTCCATTCCTTTCGACAGTTATAGAGATGTCTTCATCCGGGTGAGTAGCGATAAAACTTGCAATGTCACTAAAATCTGCCATCTCCTTGCCGTTGATTGCAGTAATTGTGTCTCCGGTCATCATGCCTGCTTCATGAGCCGCAGATGTCATGCCTTCATATACTTCGTCCGCCATGCTGACTTTTGTTCCCGCGCTGTAATAAGTGTATCCCATGACGGCAATCGTATAGAACGCCAGAAAGCCGAAGAGCAAGTTAAAAAAAGGCCCTGAAAAGGCAATTAAAAGACGCTTAAAAGGGTGAACGCCATAAAAAGAATCCGGTTCGCCGTTCATTTCTTTTCTGTTTTCTTCCAATGCTTTCTGAAAGTCACTTTCGCCTTTCATGGAGCAGTATCCGCCGAGTGGAATCAAAGAAATCCGATAATCCGTGCCTTTGAAGTCTTTGTGCAAGAGAATCGGCCCCATTCCGACAGAAAAGGCCAATACTTTTACTCCAAAAAGTCTGGCGGCACAAAAATGTCCAAGCTCATGGAAGAATACCAGAAACCCTAGCCCTATTATGCCTATGATGATGGTCAAATGCAGCCTCCTGAAAAAGCTCCTTCTTAAAAAGTAACAATTAATTCTTGAGCTATGTTACGTGCTTTTTGGTCAATGGCAAAGATTGTGTCAAGAGAGTCCGCCTCTTGACTCCAGTCCTTTTCCAGCACTTTTTCAACGATTTTCGGAATATCCGTAAAACCACATTTTTTGTCAATAAATGCCGCGACTGCTATTTCATTTGCAGCATTATAGGCTATCGTGTACGACTTGTTTTTCTTTGCACATTCATACGCCAAAGACAGCATGGGGAAAGCGTCAAATCGCGGTGGGTAAAAAGTCATTTCGTGCCCGGCGAGGTTAAACGGCTCAAGATAATTGTGAGCAATCTCCGGCCAGACTAAAGCTCCAAAAATAGGGTGGCGCATATCAGGATTTGAAATCTGCGCGTATAGCATTCCGTCGTTTGTTCTAACAAGCGAGTGAATCAAGCTTTGCGGGTGCACAACGACTTTGACTTTTTCTGCCGGCATGTCGAACAACCTGCAGGCTTCGATTACTTCCAGACCTTTGTTTGCAAGCGTTGCGCTGTCAATGGTTATTTTTTTGCCCATGTTCCACGTAGGGTGCTTGAGCGCCTGTTCTACAGAGACGGTCTTCAGCTGCTCGTCAGTGTATTCCCTGAAGGGGCCGCCACTGGCAGTTATAACAATCTCATCTATATTTTCCTTACGGGACTGATGAATCAAATTGAATACGGCGCTGTGCTCGCTGTCCACAGGAATTATTGAGGCACTGTTCTTTTTTGCCAATGCCTTTATAATCGGCCATGCCATGACTACGGTTTCTTTGTTTGCCAAAGCCAAGTCAATGCCGTTTTCCAGAACGATTGCAGACGGCTCAAGTCCAGCCGCACCTGCAATGCCGTTCACGGCCATGTCTGCCTTGCAAGTTTGAACGAGCTTCTTTATGCCGTCGATTCCCTCTTTTGAAAAAAGCGTGCCAGGACAGTTGAATTCCGCACAGAGTGCATCCAAAGCGTCTTTGTTGTGTCCTGCACACAGTCCGACAATTTTAAAGCGGTCGCCCATCTTTCGCACAATGTCCACTGTCTGTGAGCCAATGGAACCCGTGCAGCCGAGTATAAGTATTTTTTTTTGCATCTGAAAGAGTCCTTAGTAAGGTTTATATAATATAGACACGAGCAAGTAATAGACTGGAGCCGACATAAGAACAGAGTCTATGGAATCCAAGACTCCTCCTCGTCCAGGAATAATATGCCCGGAGTCTTTTATGCCTGAAGAACGCTTGAAAATAGATTCCGCCAAATCTCCTACAATCGAAGAGAATGCAATGCAGATTGAAAGGAAAATGATTTTAAGAACAGTGCCTTCATACAGGGCAGGGCAAAAAAAGTATCCTAAGAGTCCTGCCGCTATTGAGCCTATAAAGCCTCCGATAAAGCCGGCAATGCTCTTATTGGGGCTGGCCTTTATAAAGCCTCTGTTGTTTTTGCCCAGCAAAACGCCGAATAACCATGCCAGACTGTCACAAAGAAAGACCATCAGAAGGAACACCGCGATAGCCTGAGAGGAAACATCAATGCCGTTTTTCGCAAAAATAGTCATTCGTGAAACAAAGGTCAGCAAGTAGCCGGTGTACAGTACAATAAAAACAGAGCCTGCTATGCGGCTGTTGGAAGCTTCAAAAGTCTTTGCGGTCAACACTTCTACGGCAAGTATCGTAAGAACTGCAAAGATAAAGGCGTATGTCATATATTCCAAGAAGTGGCGTTCAGGCTTAAAAAAAGACGGAACAAAAGTAGGTGTGACAATAACAACTGCGCCGATAAAAGGAATCAGCACAGAAAGAAAAACAGTCAGCCCTTTATTCAATAGCCGAAACTTTTTTGAAAACATATTGTGCAGTTCGCATGCTCCGAGACCGCATATTAGGCAGATAAGGCAGTGTGCCGCAATGTGAGCGTGGCTCTTTATGAAAACAATCGTTAAAACTAAAGGAAGTCCTATGAGAAATATGCTAAGTCGCTGAAAAATGACTTTCTTGTTCATACCGGCGCAACCTCTGGTGTCGCTCCGAATCTTCTGTTCCGTTTCTGGAATTCTGCGATATCGCTGTAAAATTCATCCTTGCCGTAGTCCGGCCACAGCGTGTCTGAGAACAGTAGTTCTGCATAGGCAGAATGCCACATAAGAAAGTTGCTGATTCGTTTTTCACCGCCAGTGCGGATTAGCAAATCTACATCAGGAAGTTCCGGTAAATCAAAACTTGATGATAAGTCATTTTCTGTTATGTTTTTTAACTTTTCGGGATTCTCACCGGCAAGCTTTTTGATTCCGCGCAGAATCTCGTCACGTCCGCCGTAATTTATTGCGAGCACGATTGTAAGCCCTGTAAAAGACTCCGTGTCTTTTTCCGCTTCCAAGATATCCTGCTGGATATTCTTAGGCAGACCCGCAATATTGCCGATTTGCTTGACACGAATCTGGTTATCCTTGTAGAACTGCAACTCATCCAACAGATGGATGTGAATCAAGTTCATAAGGAAACCGACTTCCTGCTCAGTTCTCTTCCAATTTTCTGTAGAGAAAGCATAAAGCGTAACATACTTAAGTCCTAAGTCGGATGCTGCCTTTGCAATATCCTTTGCCCGCTTTAAGCCCTCTTCGTGCCCTTTGGTGCGAATGAGTCCGCGGTTCTTTGCCCACCGTCCGTTTCCGTCCATAATAATCCCCACGTGGCGAGGCAGGGCAGAGGTGTCAATCTGTGTGTTAGAAACGCCTAAACTCATTCAGCAATCCTTGGCAATTATTCCATTATCTCTTTTTCTTTTGCTTCGTATACTTTGTTTATCTCGTCAATATATTTATCAGTGAGCTTCTGAAGCTTGTCAGTCTCCTGCTTGAGCTGGTCTTCCGTAAGCTCTCCTGCTTTCTGCTGCTTCTTTAAAGCATCGTTGCCGTCACGTCTGATGTTGCGGATTGTCGTGCGGTAGTTCTCGGCAGTCGCCTTAGCCTGCTTTACAAGCTCCTTGCGTCTGTCCTGTGTGAGCGGCGGAATCGCAATGCGGATTACCTTGCCGTCGTTTGAAGGGTTCAAGCCCAGTTCCGCTTTCTGAATGGCCTTTTCAATATCGCCGATAAGAGCCTTATCGAATGGGGAAATTACTATTGTGCGTGCTTCTGGAATTGAAACCTGTCCCACCTGATTCAACGGTGTCGGTGTGCCATAATAATCCACGCGAACCTTATCAAAAATTGATGCGCTTGCACGGCCTGTGCGGATAGAATTGTATTCATCTTTAAGGCTTGCTACTGTTTTTTCCATCTTAGCTTCATTGTCTGCCATAATTTCCCCCAAAAAAATAAATACACCCCGCCTCAAGGCGAAGCAGGGTGCGATGTGCTATTTACTTTCCAAGCTGGAGCAGTACGGCATCGCCGAACTCAAGCTTAGCTCCGACAGAAGTTCCTACTTCGGCAAGCTTTGCCTCAACAGTCTTCTTGTCGTCTTTTACGAACATCTGGTCTACAAAGCAGACTTCCGCAAGGTGCTTCTTAATCTTTCCCTGCAGAATGCCTTCACGAACCTTCTCCGGCTTTCCGGCCATCTTCTCGTCGTTGGCCATCTGAGCTCTGAAGATTTCCTTCTGCTCGTCGATGTAGCTCTGTGGAACATCAGCCTGCTTGATGTAAGCCGGTGTGAATGCTACAAGGTGCATACAGCAGTCTCTTGCGAATTCCTTTACCTTGTCATCAGTTGAACCCTTGATGATAGTAACGGCAGCCTGCTTGAAGTTTGAGTGGATGTAGACTCCTGCGACAGAATTTTCAGGAACGTCCATAATCTGAACCTTGCTCAAAGACATGTTCTCGCGTGTGCGTGTCGCAAAGTCAAGCAATGTGTCAGAAAGCTCTTTCTCAACCTTTGTATAGCCCTTTGCAAAAACTTCGTCAAGAATCTTCTCGCCGCACTTGATGAACTCTTCGTTGTTGGCAACAAAGTCTGTCTCGCAGACCAGTTCTACGATTGCAACCTTGTTTCCGTTCTGGCGGATAAAGATGCGTCCTTCGCTAGTTACTCTCTCTGCGCGCTTTGCGACAGCAGCGAGTCCCTTTTCCTTCAAAAACTTGGCAGCTGCCTCGAAGTCTCCGTTTGTCTCGGCGAGAGCCTTCTTGCAGTCCATCATTCCTGCGCCAGTCTGTTCGCGCAGCTCTTTTACCTGTTGTGCTGTTATAGCCATTATGATTCTCCAGTCTTATTTGTCGTACTTGTCTTCATCGATGAGGCTGTTCTCCTCATCGCGGCGGTCAGCCTCAGCATCCTCTTCCTTTGTCTCAGTAGGAGTGTAGTTAGAGTAGTCAACGATTTCCTCGTCCTCGCTCTTTGTTGATGCGTCAGTCATAACATCGTCGTCATCGTTCAAAGACTCGATAATCTTGAGTCCCTGCTCGTTGTCAGCTTCGATAACTGCGTTTGCGATGATTGATGTGAAAAGGCTGATTGCGCGGATAGCGTCATCGTTTCCTGGAATCGGGAAGTCAATTCCCTCCGGGTTACAGTTTGTGTCAACGATGGCAACAATCGGGATGTGCATTCTGCGGGCTTCAGCGACAGCAATCTGCTCTTTGTGTGTATCGATGATGAAGACTGCTCCCGGGAGATCCTTCATCTCTTTGATTCCGCCGTAGTTCTTTGTGAGCTTTTCCTTTTCCTTAAGGAGACCAGCGACTTCCTTCTTTGTGAGGTTGTCAAATGTGCCGTCTACTTCCATCTTCTCAATCTTCTTGAGGCGGAGAAGAGACTTCTTGATTGTCGCAAAGTTTGTGAGTGTACCGCCGAGCCAGCGGTTGTTTACGTAGAACTGTCCGCAGCGCTCTGCTTCCTTCTGGATAGCCTGCTGTGCCTGCTTCTTTGTTCCTACAAAAAGAATAGATTTTCCAGCTGCCGTTACCTTGCGGATTTCATCGTAGCTGTCTTTAATAGCAGCAATTGTCTTCTGCAAATCAATGATATGGATTCCGTTACGCTCTGCGAAGATATACTTCTTCATGCGTGGATCCCAACGTTTTACCTGATGTCCGAAGTGAACTCCTGACTCAAGCAGGCTTTTCATGGTTACTACTGCCATTGCCTTACTCCTTCACCGGAAGAATTCTCTGTGATTCTTCCACCTAACCTTATTTCTCATACCGTAAAAAAGGTATGGAAGATTCGTCATTGAAACGTTGGCTAACGGCCTGTTCCAATGTACGACAATCTTATCCTGCCGACCAATCAGTCGAATGAATAATTTTGTTCTCTGAGCATATCATATAGTTCAAAGATTGGCAAGCCCATAATGCTGCTTTCTGTGCCTTCTATTTTTTTTATGAAGCAGGATGCCGTTCCTTGAATCCTGTATCCGCCGGCAGCGCCGTGCCATTCCCCCTGGCTGATGTACCATGCGATGTCATTTTCACTCATGGGGGCGAACGTGACCTTGTTGCAGCTGGTGCGCATGCTTATGTCGTGAAGGTTGTCGTTATAGATTGCAAGCCCGGTGACGACTTCATGAGTGTGCCCCTGCAGCTTTCTTATCATTTCAACGGCTTCTTCCTTGCTTTGCGGCTTGCCGTAGAGCTTGTTGCCGTACAGAATGACCGTGTCCGCTCCTAAAATCCAGCCGATTTCTTCCTGCTGCGCAGAAATCCTCTGGGCTACGGCCTCGACTTTTTTGCATGCAAGAAACTCTGGCGCGTTCTTTAGTTTTACGGTGCCGGGAATTGTTTCTGCTATATTCGCGGGGTGCACAATAAAGGGAATGTTCATCTTTTTTAGAATTTCCTGGCGCCTAGGCGAAGATGAAGCTAATGTAATCGGTTCCATACCCCCCCCCTATGGTCCTGCGAGTTTTTGATTATTGACAATTTTCGCATAAAAATATAATCTAACACTATCTTTTGGGAGATTAGCTCAACTGGATAGAGCGTCGGCCTCCGGAGCCGAAGGTTGTGGGTTCGAACCTCATATCTCTCATCCCCCGTAACATAAAAAAACAGCTTCCTGTTTTAACTTTCTTAAAATCTTAAAAATAAAGGCAACGAAGAAACTCCGTTGCCTTTTTTGTTATCCTGATGGTCTGCTTATTTGCTTGACTGCAACTTGCGGAGCAAAGTCAAAGCCTTAAGGCGTACCGGTGTGGCAAACTTGTAGTTTGCGGCAATCTCAGAAATTGACTGAATCAAAGCATTCTTGTCAGCAGCCTTTGGAGCAAGCTTTTCGTATGCATAGAGAATGTCGTATGCAAGGGAGCTTGTCGGGTTAAGGGCAGCGTACTTGTGCTGGATGAACTCGATTGTAGAAAGAGCCTCATCGTTATCGTTGAGTCCGATATCTCCAAGAGAGCGTACGGCTGCGCTTACAACCATCGGCTCTGCGTCTTCCTTTGTGATGGAAATCAAAGTGTCCTTTGATTCTTCTGAAGGAACTTTTCCCAACAGCTCACAGGCTTTTGCGCGGATATCCGGGAAGTTGTTCACCAGACGTCCGTTTGTGCGGGCTGTAGTCTTGAGACCTTCACCTGCCAAGTTCTGCAAGGCGACGCTCTGTTCCTTTGTTACGGTTCCGTCGTTGACAGAATCCTCAAGGTACTGAAGGGCAACGAGCTTATTATCATATTCCTGTGAGTTGGCAAGCTCTGTTATGATAACATCCTGGACGTTGCTCAAATAAAGCTCTTCGATTGAAGTCTCTGAAGAGCCGTTCTGACTCTTAACTGTCTGTGTCTGGGCAAATACTGCACTAGAAAGAATCATGATGCTTGCGCCGCAGGCGATTGTTTTCAATAATTTCATTTAAATCCTCCTGGATTAATACATGAATCGATTTTATACCAGTTCCAGTAAAAAATCAATTCATTTCTCATTTTTTGTTGCATTACCGCCGTCATAAGACTCGGTAATGCCCTAGTCTCTGCTAAAATAACACATCAGTGCCGGGCATGTTACATCTGCGGAAGGTGAAGCTTCCACTGGCCGTCGATTTTGCGCAAATAATAGAAAACCGTGTCGCCGACATACTCTCCCTTGTCGTTCTTGCGAATCTGTACGGCTTTTACGCTGCGCTCTGTCTCGTAGCGGATTTCGTCCATCTTGTTTCCCTGTCTGGACGGAATGAACACATACTTAAAGTAGTCCTGCAGGGAAGTCAGCGACAGCCCTTTTACCGGAAGCCTTTTCTGCGCTTTCTGCAGGTTGTTGCGCCTTGACCAGTAGTTGATACTCTCTGTGTCAAGATAGGTAAGCCATGCGTCGTAGTTCTGTTCCTGCATAACGTTGTCCAGGTCGCCGATAAGGGCAAGGACGGCTTCCTTGTCTTTGTTGAACGTATCGTGGTCAATTGTCTTTCCGTTTGTAATCTGGGCGACAGAGCGGTTGTACTCTTCGTCTTCCGCAGGGTCTGGCTCAGGCTTTTTAGGCTCCTCTTTCTTTGCTTCTACTGCCGGCTTAGGGTCCGGCTTTGGAGTCGTGAGGGACACAGGCTTTGCCTCGGCCTTTTTAGGCTCTTCCTTCTTTGGCTCCTCTTTCTTGGGGGCCGGTGCCGGCTCCGGTTTTTTTTCTACAGGTTTGCTGCTTACCACTGGTGCCGGCTCAGGCTTTTTTTCTTCCTGCTTTTTTATTTCGTGCTGAGGAACTTCCTGCTGTACTGGCTGGATTGCCTCGGCTTCTTTTGTGTGAGAACAGTTTGCTACACAACCGGATGCGAGCGTTGCGGCGAACATTATTGATGTAAATTTAAGAAAATTGTGACTTTTCATACCTTTATAATATAAACTTTATTATGTTTTGAGTCAAATGTTTTAACTGAAAATTAGTGATATAAGGCGTTTTTTGCCTTAACGCGGCTTTCATCTCCGCGTTAACGTCCGTTATAAAGGCTCTTTAACGTACGTGTCGATGTCGTGTTAACGTACGTTGCAAAGGAGCATTAACGTACGTATCGATGTCGTGTTAAGGCACGTAATTGAGTCTGCAGAGCAAGCTGCGCATGCAGATGCCGCCTGTCCGTATGTATATGGCCAGATATGCAAGGTATAGCCCCATAAGCACAAATATGCTGTAGGGAAGCCAGTCGCCGAATCTTGAGTATACGGTTGCCCTGTGCGGATATACCGGAACCCTGAAGCTCATCGCGCTTTCGCTGAACGGCGGAAGACTCTGCAGTACTTTGCCCGCCGGGTCAACTACGGCAGTTATGCCGGAATTCGCGCAGCGGACAAGAGTCGTTCTGTATGAGATTGCAGAATAGCATGCTATGGCAAAGTGCTGGTATTCAGCGGATTTTGTCTTTGACCAGGAGTCGTTCGTTATGTTCATAAAGACTTCTGTGCCTAGGTTAAAGAGCGGGGTCAATACGTCTGAAAAAGCGTCTTCAAAGCAGATTGGCACGGAGAAAGTGACAAAGTTGTCAGGGTTGTCGCTGTTTTCTTCTATAAATCGCTCTGTTATGTCGCTGTCGGCAAGCCCTGTTATGTCCAGTGGACTTGTGGTGACGGGGGCAGGGGTGTATTCCAGCGGGGG
>CAZKPZ010000060.1:0-15942 GCA_964554745.1 uncultured Treponema sp.
TGACTCCATACGTATAGATTTTTATTTCACATCATTTTTTCATAACTTTCATGCTGTTCTTCCAGCATGTCCATTACGTGGTCTATCATCTTCTGCTTGGGGTCATCTTCGCTTTCAGGCAGGCTTGCCAGATAGTTTTTTCTGAGAGGCTTGCACTCGATTACCGGGCTTGAAGCATAAATCATCTTTGCCGGCGCGATAAGGTCGTGCAGCATATTCTCGTCCTGCAGCTCAAGCATCATTCCGTTGATGCTCACCAGAATAACAATGTCGAACAGGCGCAGGTAGCTGTCGATTTCGCGAAGTCCCTTCTTTGTCTCCGGGTGGCCAGGGCGGTAGCGCGTTCCTGCCGGGAAGACAAGAATCACCTCTCCGCGCTTTTTGCAGTCATCCATCGCGTGCATGGCGGCAAGGTTGATTTTGCGCGCTTTCTGCTCTTCTGCCTTTGCGGCTTCCGCGTCTGCTGCGGACTGCTCGTTCTTGGTGAGACTTCTGGTCGGATAGATTACAACGCGGCTGAAACTTTCCGCAAAGCTGCGTACCACCGGGCTGTCCTCGTTCAGTTTCATGCCGGCAATCGCGACAATTCTCTTTGAAAGGTCGGCGAGCTTTGCATTGCCGGAGTGTTCCAGCATGTAGCAGAGTACGGGCAAGTCGGTGTTGGAATAGTGTTCCATCAGTATAAGGCCGCGCTCGCCTTTGCATACCCTGTCATAGAATTCCTCAAAGTTTTTTGTGCCCTCAATGCGGCTTTCGGGCAATAAGTTTTCCTTAACAAGGCTGTCCATGAACTTTCTTGTGTCAGGATTTGCCTTTTGGTAGACGTTCGTCTCATCAATCTTTGCGGCGGCATGTGAATATTGCGCCATCTGCTTGAACATATCTGCATATCTTTCCTGAAGAGACTGTTTTTCCATAACAAAATGCTCCAAAATTTACAATAATATTACAAGTTATATAGTCTAGCATACTTCCCATGAATTGAAAAGAGCTGGGCAAAACGCTATACTGCACGTATGAGTGTTCCTGCCGACAGTGAGATAAAAGACTTTTCCGCAGTTATAACCAGTGTGTTTTCAAATATCTCCCCGATTGAAGCCCGCCGTGCGCAGACAACTATGGACGTATGGCAGAAAGTGCTTCTTGGAATCAAGACTTCCGCAAATCCGAACGAGGGGCGCAACCTGGCGGAACATTCGCGCATTATAGAACTCAAGAAAGGCGTGCTGTTCATAGAGACCGACCACCCCGGCTGGACGGAGCTGCTCAGAATGCACAAGAAATTCATCCTGCGCGGCATAGAAATGTATGCGCCGGGGCTTGGCGTGCAGACACTCGCATTCCGCCTGAAAGGGCAGCGCGGCAACATCACTGGCCAAGAATACAGTGCTCAGGAAGCAAAACTGCAGGCGGCGCAGCGGGCTGAGCGCGAAGAGCTTGCCTTACGCAAGCAGGGCTTTTCAGACAGCGAGGGGCAAGCGGTTGCCGTAAAGACGGCTGCGCCGACTCAAGCAACTGCGTTGGCTCAAGCAACCGCGTTGGCTCAAGCAACTGCGTTGGCGCCGGAACTTGCGGCAATGCTTGCCAAGCTTAAAAGTGACATGGGGGCGTAAGGCGCATGAACAATATGGAAATGGCAATTAGTGTTTGCGGGATTAGGGAACCTGTGCTAAAATAAAGTGATGTAATATGTCAAAATGTGTTAGGACTCTGGCGGTAGCTATTTTTCTCCTGCTCCAGGCAGTGTGTTTTCCTCAAGGCGGGAAGGTTCTGTTCATTTCGTCTTATTCCTATGACTGGCAGACTGTTCCCAGCCAGCTGCGCGGCTATGAAAATGCAATTTCAAAAGATGCCATAACACATTATCTTTTTATGGACTCCCGCAAGCAGGACTTTGCCGAGGGCGGCTTGGCAGACCGTGCCTTTTCGTCCAGGGTTTTATTTCAGTGGAATCGTTTCGGGCCGTATGATGTGGTAGTTGCCGGCGATGACGCAGCCCTGCTCTTTGTGATGAATAAGTATGACCAGCTTTTCGGCGGCAGCAGCGTAGTCTATTTTGGCATAGACAGCAAGGAACTTTCTGACCGCGCGTATAAGACCGGGCGCATGACAGGGCAATTTGAAGGCCACCATGACGAAGAGAACATTTCCCTTGCAAAACGGCTTTTGCCTAATCTGCGTATACTCTACGTGCTTACGGACAATTCCATGGCAGGGCTTGCTTCCCGCGCAGAATTTGAAAAAGTCGCGCCAAGTTCCGGTGTGAACATAGAATACATAAATACATCGCATCTTTCGTATTCCGAAATCACCAGCATACTCAGCTCCCTGCGTAAGCCGGACGCGCTCCTGACGCTGAACTTTGGCGAAGACAAAAACGGCAACTACTACTCAGGCTCAATTGCATCGCGCATTGCGCCGTTTTTGCACGTGCCCTGTATTACCCCGATAGGCGGCGTTGACGAATTAACGGCCGGTTTCTGCGTAAACTTTTTTGCCATCGGGCGCGACGCGGCGCTTACCGTGAATCGACTGCTTGCCGGCGAAAGTCCGCATGACATCGAGCCTACGGTCGCAAGTCCGTCGCTTGAGTTCAACTATGAAAAGCTCAAGGAATTCGGCATCAGGATTCCCGGTGACTTTAACAAAAATAATCTTGTGCTGCATAACAAGCCGGAAGCCTTCCTTAAGCGTCACTACGCCGGCATATTCATTTCTTGTTGTTTGTATTTGTGTTCGCTCTTATAATGTATATCTTTTACATGATGGCTGAAAGCAAGAAGAAAGAACTGCTTATCAGCGCCCTAAAAGACGCAAAGAACGCGCAGTCCGACTTTTTGTCCCGTATGAGCCATGACATGCGTACGCCTATGAATGCCGTCATCGGTCTTGCGGGCTTTGGCTTAAAAGAGAGTATTTCGGATACGGCCAGGGGATACTTCCGGCAGATAATCAACTCCAGCCAGTACCTGATGGGGCTTTTGAATGACCTCTTGGACATGCACAAGCTCGAAAGCGGCAAGACCGTGCTCATAGAGGAAGCCGTTTCAACCAAGCAGCTCTTTAACGATATCCTTACCATAGTGCGCCCGCGTGCCGAGGCAAAGAACCTGGAATTTGAGACAGACTTTTCGCATCACCGCTTCCGCTACATTTCGGCGGACAAGCAGCGCTTGCAGCAGGTTCTGATTAACGTGCTGAATAATTCCGTAAAATACACCTCCGAGGGAGGCAAGATTTTATGGACGGTTGAAGATATGCCTGATTCCCCTGCACAAGAGCGCATTGTTGTTACCGTAAAAGACAACGGTGTCGGCATGAGCCTGGAGTTCCAGAAAAAACTCTTTCAGCCGTTCTCGCAGGAATTCAACGTGCTTTCACGTGCAGAGGGCGGTTCCGGGCTGGGGCTTGCCATTGCAAAGAACATCGTGGCGCTCATGGGCGGCAACATAACCTGCCAGTCAGCAAAAGGAATCGGCTCCACTTTCTGGATTACAATCCCGGTCAAGACGCTGTACTATACCGATGAGAACGAAGAGTCTCAGAAGCAAAGCCCGGTAGAGACAGCCATGGCGGACGTAGAAAGCAAGCAGCCCCTTAAGGGCAAGAGAATTCTTGTCTGCGACGACAACGAGATTAACCGCCTTATAGAAGTAAAGCTCTTGAATGAATGGGGTGCGGAGACAGAAGAAGCCGACAACGGCGATGTTGCGGTGCGAAAAGTTCACGACCTGGGCTACGATTTGGTGCTTATGGACGTGCGCATGCCTGTTATGGACGGACTTGAAGCCGCCCGGCAGATTCGTGTGTTCAACAAGGCGCTTCCGATAATCGCCGTTTCGGCGAACGCCTATGACGAAGACAAAAAGAAGTCCGTAGAGGCCGGCATGAACGCGCACGAGACCAAGCCTGTGAACCCCGTCTCTCTCTATCGCTCTGTCGCCTCGCTGTTGGACATTGCAACTTGACCTTGTTTTCAATATAATACGATTCTATGAAAGTATCGCAAATTCCACTGCACACTCTCCGGGAAGCTCCGGCAGAGGCAACTATATCAAGTCACCAGCTTATGCTGCGTGCCGACCTTATCCGCAAACTCGGCAACGGACTCTACACTTACATGCCGCTTGGTCTGCGCAGCTACCGCAAGCTTGAGGCAATCATAAAAGAAGAGCTGGAAAAATCCGGCGCATTTGAATTCAAGCCTACAGTCATCGTTCCCGGTGACATCTGGAAAGAGAGCGGCCGCTGGGACACCATGGGGCCTCAGATGCTCAAGGCAAAGAACCGCCAGCAGCAGGACATGGTTGTTTCCCCCACTGCAGAAGAAGCGTTCACGGCAATTATGCGCCAGGGGCTTACCAGCTACAAGCAGCTGCCGATTAACTGCTATCAGATTAACACAAAATACCGCGACGAAATCCGCCCGCGCTACGGCGTAATGCGCGGCCGCGAGTTCAACATGATGGACGGCTATACGTTCAATGCGGACGATGAGTCCCTTGACGAGTCATATCAGGCATACGCAAGAGCATATCTTGCCATCTTCAAGCGCCTTGGCCTTGAGGTAATCCCGGTAAAGGCGGACACAGGCGCAATGGGCGGCTCAGGTTCAGAAGAATTCATGGTGGAAAGCCCCATCGGAGATGACACGCTTGTTATCTGCGACAAGTGCCATTATGCCGCCAACGTGGAAAAGGCCAGCTGCAAGGCAGACCCCGCCGTTGACAATGACGGAAAGCCGCAGGTCAAGACGGACACTGCCCTTGAGGAAGTCGCCACTCCTAATGTCTTCTCTATTGAAGACATGGAAAAGTTCTTTAATTCCACACCAAAGAGATTCATCAAGACTTTAGTCTACCGCGTTATTAACTCAACGCTTGACATGGGTTCAGCTCCTTACGGCAAGGAACTCAAGTCCGTGCAGGACGGCAATCTGACCTTCTACCCGGTCTCTTATGTGGCTGTCGCAATCCGCGCAGACCTTGACGTAAACGAAGCAAAGCTTGCCGGTGCGCTCAAGGCAAGCGAAGTCTGCCTTGCTGACGCGGAAGAGGTTGTAAAGTACGGAGCCGCTCCGCACGGCTTTGTAGGTCCGATGACCGCAAAATGCCCGGTCGTGCAGGATTTGTCTGTAAACGACATGCACGACGCGATTACCGGCGCGGGCAAAGAAGGCTTCCACGTAAAGCACGTGGAGCCGGGTCGTGACTACAACGCCTGGATGAACGTAGACGTGCGCACCGTAAAAGCCGGGGACATGTGCCCGGAGTGCGGCTGCCCTGTGCATACAACCAAGGGCAACGAGCTTGGCCACATCTTTAAGCTCGGCAAAAAGTACACCCAGAGCATGAACGTAACTTACCTTGACAAGAACGGCAAGGCTGCCGTTCCGACCATGGGCTGCTACGGAATCGGCGTAGACCGCGTGCTTGCTTCTATTATTGAGACTCACCATGACGACAAGGGCATTATCTGGCCGGTCAGCGTAGCACCGCTGCACGTGTGCATTGTGCCTATCAAGTACAAGGGAGCCATGCAGGAAGCCGCAGACCGCCTTTATGACGAGCTGCTCAAGGCCGGTGTTGAAGTCCTGTTGGACGACCGCGACGAACGCCCCGGCGTTAAGTTCAACGACATGGACTTGGTGGGATTCCCTGTCCGCGTGACCGTGGGCGACAAGAACCTGCCTAATGTGGAAGTCAAGCTCCGCGGCGAAACGGACGCACAGCTTGTTCCGCTGGACGAGGCTGCGGCAAGGATAAAAGAGATTATTCAGGGCGAATTTGCCCGCTTGAACGCGTAATAGGTAATACCTATATCTACTGATTAAATAATAGTATTATTCAAAGATTGTTGTTTTCTGTATTCTTTTACCGTCGGTAATTAAATCACGGTAAGGAGGATACAGAAACAATGATTGAGCTTAAGAACATCAGCAAGACATTTGTTAACGATGACGGCAAAGAAATCCGCGCCGTCGTAAACGTAACTCTTTCCGTAAACAAAGGCGAAATATTCGGTATCATAGGATTTTCCGGGGCCGGTAAGTCCACCTTGGTGCGCTGCATCAATTTGCTGGAGCGTCCGTCATCCGGCTCTGTCACCGTAAATGGCAAGGACATGCTATCTCTTACTCCGGCGCAGCTGAGGGAAGAGCGCAAGAAAATCGGCATGATTTTTCAGCACTTCAATTTGATGAAGACGCGCACCGTCTTTGAGAACGTCGCCTTTCCGCTCAAAAGGAGCGGACTTTCAAAAGAGCAGGTTGCGGCAAAAGTCCGTAGTCTTCTTGAGCTGGTTGACATTGCAGACAAAGAGTCGAGCTTTCCCGAACAGCTTTCGGGCGGCCAGCAGCAGCGTGTGGCGATTGCACGCGCCCTTGCGAATGACCCGGGAATTCTTCTGTGCGACGAAGCGACCAGTGCGCTTGACCCGACGACCACAAAATCCATACTTTCTCTTATAAAGAAACTGAATCAAAAGCTCGGCATCACCGTAGTTGTGATTACTCACCAGATGAACGTCGTAAAGGACATCTGCGACCGCGTTGCCGTAATGGAAGACGGCCGGGTGGTAGAACAGGGCGGTGTGTACGAGATTTTTGCCCAGCCGCAAAAAGACGTGACCGCGGCCTTTATCAAGGCTACGTCAAATCTGCAGAAAGTAAATGACCTTATCGCATCCGACTCGGATGTTGTGAGAATAAAAGACGGAGAAAAGATTGTCAGGCTGACATATCATGCCAAGAATATCTCGGAGCCGCTTATTTCAACTGTGACGAGGGATTTTGGCATTACGCTCAACATAATCTTTGCAGACATAGAGATTGTGCAGGGCGCACCAATCGGAGGAACGGTGGCGATTGTTTCGGGAGCGGAAAGCTCCGTGAGCAGCGCAATGCAATGGCTTGCCGGCAAGAACGTCGGCGTGGAAATCTTAAAAAGCTGAGGGGCTGACCGCCAAAAAGAGGAGGACTTTGTGGAAAACATTTTACGTGCAATCTTGCCGAACGTGTCTAAGCACCCGGGGTATTTCTTCAGTGCATTGCTTGAAACTCTGATTATGACGGCATGGGCAGGTGCAATTTCGTTTGTAATCGGGCTTGCAGTGGGCGTGACTCTTACCGTTACAAAAAAAGGCGGCATCCTGCAGAACAGACTGCTTAACGCAATTCTGGAAAAGCTCATCAACCTGCTGCGGAGCGTGCCGTTCATAATCCTGCTCACGGGTGTAATGCCGTTGAGCCGCCTGCTGATGGGGACGGCCATCGGCGTAAAAGGCGCAATAGTGCCGCTCGTGTTCGGTTGTGTGCCGTTCTTTGCGCGGCAGGTCGAGTCAGCCCTTGCGGAAACTGATTACGGACTGGTTGAAGCGGCACTCAGCATGGGTCTAAGCCCTGCAGACATCATTGTGCGTGTGTACCTGCGCGAGTCGGCCGCTCCCCTTGCGCGTGCCACTACGATAACCGCAATCTCCCTTATCGGACTTACGGCTATGGCCGGTGCGGTAGGAGCAGGCGGCCTTGGCAACTACGCCATAATGTACGGCCATGACCGCAATCAGCTTGATGTTACCTGGCTTACAATTTTTGTCCTTGTCATGCTGGTGAACTTGATTCAGCTCATGGGCAACAAGAGCGCAAAATCAAACCACTAAAAGCTTTTAGAAATATTTTTAATGGAGGAAAGAAATATGAAAAAAATTATTGCATCAGTACTCATTGCAGGAGTCCTTTTGGCAGGAGCCTTTGCCAAGGCAAAGAAGCAGACGGTTACAGTGGGCGTAGTCGGCGCAATATACGATGACTTGTGGGAACCTGCCAAGAAGATTCTCAAGAAGCAGGGCATTACGCTCAAGACTGTGCAGTTTGCGGACTACGTAACGCCGAACAACGCGCTTGACAACGGCGAAATCAATCTGAATTCTTTCCAGCACAGAATCTTTTTGGAAAACGATGCCAAGAACCATGGCTACAAGATACAGCGCATTGCAAACACCTTTATTGTTCCGCTCAACCTGTATTCACAGAAAGTAAAGTCTGTCAAAGAGCTTAAGGCCGGCGATGTTGTTGCCATTCCCAACGATGTTACAAACGGCGGCAGAGCCATCAAGATTCTTGAAGCCGCAGGACTTATCAAGATTCGCGCGGCGGCAGGCTTTAACCCCACTATTGCAGACATTGAGTCAAACCCTTCCGGCATTGTAATAAAGGAACTTGCCGCAAATACCATTCCGTCTGCACTGCCGGATGTTGCCGCAGGAATCATCAACGGCAACTACGCGCTTGACTTTGGCCTCAAGACTGACGAGGCAATATTTAAAGACACATCTGTCAGCGAAAAGCGCTATTGGAACTTGATTGCCGCAAGAACGGCAGACCTTGCCGACCCGGAAAAAGTCGCCTTGTACGACAAAGTTATAAAGGCTTTCCAGACGGCAGAAACCGAAGCCGTATTCAACAGAGACTACGGCGGATACTTTATAAAAGAAGGATGGGATGAGGACGAATTAAAAAACTACAAGTAAAAAACAGTCCAGTAAAAAAAAATTAAAAACATAAATGTAAGAAGAACCGGAATGTAAAAAAGTTATAAAAATGACCTAAACGGCACACGGAACCCTTGCGGGCCTGTGCCGATATTTACATTACTTCTTTTGATTTTGTGATACTGTTTCCAATAATTCTTCTATATACTCCGGTATGATATCAAGCATTGCGGGGTCTGCCTTGAACGCAGGATTGTGCAAGTTCTCGGAATGTCCTGAACCTGCCCAGATAAGAATGCCCTTGAGCTTTTCTAGATACCAGGCAAAATCCTCTCCTACCATGGACTGCTCCGTTTCTACTGCCTCCAGCTTTTTTTTCTCTGCGACACTGAGCGCCACCTTTACAAGGTCAGCATCATTTATCACCGCGGGAGCCGGCTTGGGGTAGTCAATAGTGCTTGTAGTTCCGAACGCGCAATCCGTACCGGCAACAAAGTCTGTTATCTTCTTTTGAGCAAGGGCAGTCGATTCCGCATCGCTGGTGCGCACCGTGCCTTCCAGAATGACGCTTTCGGGAATGATGTTCCATGAAGAGCCGCCTTCAATATGCGTAACGCTAACTACTGCGGGCTTGAGCGCAGAAATGCTTCTGCTTACAACAGTCTGCAGCCCCTGCACCAGATGGCTTGCCGCCACAATCGGGTCAATGCCCTCTTCCGGCTTTGCGCCGTGCGCGCCTTTGCCCTTTACCACTATCTTGAACCGTGCGCAGGCCGCCGTTACCGAACCTTTTTTTATGCCTACCTGTCCCACCTGCAGTTCCGGGTTGCAGTGTATTGCAAAAATATAGTCAACCTTGTCCAGAATGCCTGTGTCAATAATTTTAAGTGCGCCGTAAGTCTGCTCTTCGCCCGGTTGGAACACAACATAGAACGTTCCTGCAAGACTGGCCTTGCGCGCATTCAAAAGGCAGGCCAGCTTTATTCCCGTGCAGATGTGTATGTCGTGGCCGCATGCGTGCATTACGCCGTTTTGCTGCGAGGCATACGGCAAGCCGCTTTGCTCTGTAATAGGCAGTGCGTCAATGTCGCAGCGGAATGCAAGCGTCTTGCCGCTTTGCGCCCCCTGTATACAGGCTACCAGCCCCGTCTCAAGCGGCAGGTCAAGCACTTGCACATTTTCTTCCTTCAGTATTCTGCGTATCCGCTCCGTCGTCTGGTATTCCTTGAACGAAAGCTCCGGGTGCGCGTGAAATTCCTTAAAAATCTCTTTTATGTCTTGCATGACACAAAATGATAATTAACGCCCTCTATTTTGTGAAATACTTTTTTTCTATTTTTGGATATAGGATATTTTTATAAACAAAAAAAGACCCGGCCGCCTTGTAAGCTTCCGGGTCTTTTATCTTTTACTGCTTATAATTCAGCACTGCAAGAATTTACTTTCTTGTAGTCTTCTTTGCTGTCTTCTTTGCAGTAGCTTTCTTAGCTGTCTTCTTAACAGCCTTCTCAGCCTTTGCAGAAGCCTTCTTTACAGTCTTTGCAGCCTTCTTTGCGCCAGCCTTTGCACTAGCCTTAAGAGCCTTTGCTCCGCGTCCAACGGCCTTTTCAGCCTTCTTAGCGGTCTTCTTTGCTGTTGACTTTACAGCCTTAACAGTCTTTGCGCGTGAAGAAGCCTTTTCTGCCTTTTCAGCCTTGTTGGCCTTAATAACAGCCTGTGCTCCTGCCAAACGAGCTGCCGGTACGCGGAATGGAGAACAAGAAACGTAGTTCAGTCCGAGCTTGTAGCACAGTTCGATAGAAGCAGGGTCTCCACCGTGCTCACCGCAGATTCCGAGGTGCAGGTCAGACTTTGTTGCGCGTCCCTTCTCTTCTGCAAGACCAATCATTACGCCGACGCCGTCCTCATCCAAAGTCTTGAACGGATCCTGGAGAAGAACCTTCTGGTCGAGGTAAGAATTGATGAACTTAGAGTAGTCATCACGGCTGAAGCCGAATGTTGTCTGAGTAAGGTCGTTTGTACCGAATGAGAAGAAGTCTGCATACTCTGCAATCTGGTCAGCAGTTGCTGCAGCGCGCGGGAATTCAATCATAGAACCAATCTGGAACTTGAGCTTTGTTCCCTGTGCTTCGTTTACCTTTGCAATAACTGCCTCTGCCTGTGCGCGGATCTGCTTAAGCTCGGCAAATGTAGTTACGTTAGGAATCATGATGCGAACGTCATGCTCCAATCCCTCTTTCTCTGCCTGTGCAGTTGCAAGGGCGATAGCCTCTACCTGAGTCTCGTAAATCTCAGGGTATGTGATTGCAAGGCGGCATCCGCGGTGTCCGAGCATCGGGTTGTGCTCGTTAAGCTCTGCGTACTTCTTGTTGATTGTATCTACAGAAACGCCAAGCTTAGAAGCCAGGCTCTCTGCTTCAGCAGGAGTTGCAGCCTGGACGAACTCGTTAAGCGGCGGGTCGAGCAAGCGGATTGTTACCGGGCGGCCTTCCATTGTCTTGATGATGTTGTAGAAGTCCTTCTTCTGGAGAGGAAGAATGTCCTTAAGGTTTTCCTTGCGGGCTTCTGAGTCTTCAGAAATAATCATCTTCTGGAATGAAGTGAGCTTTGGCTCTTCAAAGAACATGTGCTCTGTGCGGCAAAGTCCGATACCTGCTGCACCAAAGCGGAATGCCTGTGGAGCTTCGTTCTGCTCTGCGTTTGCAAGAACATCGAATCCCTTTACCTTCTTTCCGGAAGCAGTTACGCGTGCTGACTTTGCGCGAACTTCGTCTGCCCAGCCCAAGAATGTCTCAAGGTCGCCGGAAACAGAAGCCGGTGTTACAGGAATGAGACCTGCATATACTCTTCCGAGTGAACCGTCGATAGAAATGGTGTCACCCTTCTTGAATACCTTGCCGCCGATAGTAACTTCATCTTTGCCAGAGAATACAACGTCAGAACAACCGCAGACACAAGGAGTTCCCATACCGCGGGCAACAACAGCTGCGTGAGATGTGCGTCCGCCGGTTGAAGTAAGGATTCCCTCTGCAACGTACATACCGGCAATGTCATCAGGAGATGTCTCCTTGCGGACGAGCATAACCTTCTTTCCGGCATTGTGCCATTCAACGGCTTCCTCAGCTGTGAATACAATCTGTCCTGCTCCGGCTCCAGGAGAAGCGTTAAGAGCTTCGGCGATTGGAGTTGCAGCCTTAAGAGCCTTAGCCTCAAACTGCGGGTGAAGGAGCTGGTCAAGCTGATCCGGCTTTACGCGGAGCAATGCCTCTTCCTTAGTGATGAGCTTTTCGCCGACCATGTCTACAGCCATCTTAACAGCTGCGGCACCTGTGCGCTTACCGTTGCGGCACTGGAGCATATAGAGCTTTCCTTCCTGAACGGTGAACTCCATGTCCTGCATGTCGTGATAGTGCTTCTCAAGGCGGTTGCGGATCTTTGTGATTTCAGCAAAGATTTTTGGCTGCTGCTCCTCAAGAGCAGAAATGTCGAGCGGTGTGCGGATACCGGCAACAACGTCCTCACCCTGTGCATTGATGAGGTACTCTGCCATAAAGCGGTTCTCACCGGTTGACGGGTCACGGCTGAATGCAACACCTGTTCCTGATGTGTCGCCCATGTTTCCGAATACCATGGCCATAACAGTTACGGCAGTTCCCTTGATTACATTCTCGTCAATGTTGTTGAGCTTGCGGTAGATGATAGCGCGCTCGTTCATCCACGAACCGAATACGGCGCCGATAGCTCCCCAGAGCTGCTCCTGCGGATCCTGAGGGAAGTCAGAACCTTTTTCGTTGCGGTACATCTTCTTGTACTTTGCAACAATTTCCTGAAGCTCTTCAGTGTTAAGATCTACATCCTGTTTGATTCCGCGGTGTGATTTTACTTCGTCGATAATCTCTTCGAACTTGTCATGGTCAACGCCCATGGCAACATCGCCGTACATCTGGATAAAGCGGCGGTATGCATCCCAGGCGAAACGCTCGTTGCCTGTTTTTTCTGCAAGACCAAGAACTGATTTGTCATTAAGACCAAGGTTAAGGATTGTGTCCATCATTCCCGGCATGGATTCAGCGGCACCTGAGCGGACTGAAACAAGGAGAGGATCCTTTTCGTCTCCGAGCTTTTTGCCCATTGCCTTTTCAAGCTTTGTAAGATACTTTGAAACTTCTCCTTCGAGAGCTGCCGGATACTTGCGTCCGAGCTTGTAGTATTCCTGACAAACATCAATTGAAATTGTAAATCCTGGTGGAACAGGAAGACTCAAAGGAGCCTTCGCCATCTGAGCAAGGTTTGCTCCTTTTCCACCGAGCAGCGGGCGCATTGTCTCGTCGCCTTCTGCATCGCCATTTCCGAAGAAATAAACATACTTGGTCTTAGCCATTAAGATCCTCCATATATATATGTGGAAAAAGTATAAACTTTATTTTAATTACCGTCAATAAATTCAATGCTTATAAGCATTGATAATACACTTTTTCTTTGTTGTAACATTAAAAAAAATCTGCTAGTATGGTTCGCATGGAAAACGAAAATGAAATTTTCGACAAGCGTCTCACAGCAATAGAAACAAAGCTGACCTACATGGAAGATTTCATCAAGCAACTGCAGGAAGTCACCGTCGCGCACACGAACGAAATAGCACGGCTGCGCGACGAGAACCGTCTTATGGCGGCAAAGATTCGCGATATGTCAGACCAACTTGAAGGCGACATACCCAACCGCAAGCCTCCGCACTACTAGCATACAGGACGCACGCAAATGACACTCAGAACTGTTAGCGAACTTACAATTCTCTTCTTGCTTTTAATTTCTTCACTGCGAGTGTTCTTCATCCGCAACGAGCGCAAGGACTCACTTTCCGTAGTTCCACTGCTCGCTCTTATCTGTTCCGTACTGAACATCCTTGCCTGGGGAGTCTCACTGCTTGATTCGGCAGTCTTCGTCCTGTCACTCTTAGTCTTTATCTTTAACTTCCACGCGCGGCTCCGCTTGAGCGAAGACTTGATTATAGACCGCTACAGCGCAATGATGGTCATAGGCTCCACGTTCAGCGTCGCTGCCGCTGTCCTGCTTGCGGCAGTCGTCCTTGCATACCGTCCGGTCAAGGCGGACTTTAAAAAATACGGCGTGCAGTGCGAGCGCAGCTATCTTACCGGCAGCATGACGGAAGGCTTTGCTACGGAAAATGACCAGATAGCAAAGCGCAGCGCAACAGTCTACCGCTACATTCCCGCACCGGACAAGAGCGGTGCGGCAAAAAACGTAAAAGGAACAATAGTTTTTATTCCGCCGCAGTGGACGGAATGCGCGGCATACGAGACCTTCTTTGTAAAGCTTGCGCACGACGGCTACTCAGTTTATGCCGCAGACATTTACAGCGATGACACAAGACCGCAAAAGACGCTTGCGTTTATAAAAGAGATGCGGCGCTTTTCGTTTGCATACAACAAACTGAACGACACGCCCTTCTACAAGGAATGGGTGGAAAGCAGACAGGCCGTGCTCTACACGGAGCTGTACACGGCGCTTGCAAACGCCATGCCAAAAGGAACAGAGTACATCGCCCTTGGAGACTCTCTGCCCAAAGATGTCTACATCGCACTGCTCGGGCGCAAGTGCGGAGTCAGCAAGGCGTTTGACATGGCGAACCTTGCCGGCTACACAACGCCAGGCTGGGGGCTTCTGGAACAGACAGACCCCTTCCTTGCAGGTGCGCTGGGATTCAAGCGCGACGCTTCTTCTTATACAAGCAACGTCGTCGCGGCGGAACTTGAAAAGCTTTTGGAGAAATGACATGTTCTACGGAAATATCAAGAAGATAGATATTGCAGACGGAGAGGGAGTCCGTGTGTCGCTTTTTGTTTCCGGTTGCAGAGTCCATTGTCCCGGCTGCTTTCAGAAACAGACTTGGGACTTTCACTATGGCAAGCCCTTTACAAAAGACACAGAAGAAGAGATCCTTAAGGCACTTGGCGAAGAATATATCTCAGGTCTCACCGTATTGGGCGGCGAGCCGTTTGAAGAAGAAAATCAGGTAGTGCTCACGCCTTTTCTTGCGCGCGTAAGAAAAATGTATCCGTCAAAGACAATCTGGTGCTATACCGGCTACGTACTCGAAAAAGACCTGCGGCCCGTCACGGGGCGCAAGCATCTTGCCTGCACCGACGAAATGCTCTCGTATATCGACGTGCTGGTTGACGGCCCCTTTATTGAAGAGCAAAAAGACATATCCTTGCAGTTCAGAGGCTCGCGCAACCAGCGCATTCTTAAACTGCGTGAACTTTAGTCGGTCACATCCCACTTGCTGTCCGCAAGACCTGTAAGCTCGCGGAAGCGCGGCATAGAGTAGCAGGCGCGGATAAAGTTGTTCCAGTCCTCGCGGTTGCGGTGGTTGTGGCGCTGAATACATATAGTCTTGAGCTGCAGGTAGTTCGTTGTGATTGTAGCCCACATCTCAAAACCCTGCGGCAGATTGTGGCGGAGCCGCATGTAACTTTCGTAGCTCTTGCCCGCCTCAAGCCATTCCTTGTAAAGCTTCTTTACCTGGTCTTTTGATTCCTGAGTCACATACTTGCTGTAGGGGTCAAGGTCGCCCGAAATGAATTTTTCAAGAGAGTGTACGGTCGACTGGCTCATCACAATGTCCGCAAAGTGATAGCGCTGGAATTCCGGCATTATAACGCCGTGGTGCTTCATGTCGAATGTAACCAGAATGCCCTTGAGGTAGGCGTCATGCGACTGGTGTGCGTCCATATTCTTGCCCAGCGCGAGCGCGACCTTCTCTCTCTTTTCCGTCACCGGAACAGTAGTGTCAATCGTTCCGACGTTAAAAGAGTTGTTTATAGCATTGATTGCCCTGTTCAGACCGAAAACTTCAATATTCTTTACTTCTAGCATAGTGCGTTATTATAGTATTACTGCAAAGAAAATGCAAACCTGAATCGCTTACCGGGCAAGACGCTCCGAAAGCAGCCGCACCGTTTCCAAATCATAAGAAGAAAGCTTTGCCGCAATGTCCAGAATGTGCAGAATCTGAGCCGTGTTGTTGGCGTTTGCAAGCGAGCTTTCCTTGCCGGTTACCAGATACTCCACAGAGACACCAAGAACTTTTGCGATTCGCACCGCAATATCTGCGCTCGGAATGCTGTCGTGCGAAAGACCAAGGGAAATACCGCTTACAGCAAAATCAGCCTTTTGAGCAAGTTCCTTTCTTGAAATGTTCTTGTATTCCCTTTCTGTCTCAACATTTTGCCAGAACGACATGCAATAATTTTATTAAAATATTGACTTTAAAACACGGTAAAATTTAAGATATTGACTTATTTCTGATAAAAATTTAACATACTAAAAAATAATTGTTAAAATATCAGAATTTTAACAGGAACGTGTTTTTAGGATGACGCGGTGTGCTCTTTTGCTCAGTTATGAAGATATTTCTCAGAGAATGAATGC
>CAZKPZ010000061.1:0-8201 GCA_964554745.1 uncultured Treponema sp.
TGTCTCCTTCGTCTAGTTGTTAGGACATCGGGTTTTCATCCCGACAACACTGGTTCAAAACCAGTAGGAGATGTTAAGAGACCACCTCAAATGGGTGGACTTTTTTGTTTGCGCTTTTTTGTTGTTGTCAGCGTTTTGCTTTATCTCATGCCATCTGATAATGCCCTGTCTTATAGAGCAGGGCATTTTAGTGCTAGAACGAAATTATTTCGTCAAAGACATGTATAGCATACTGGTCGGTCATGCCAGAAATGTACTCTATGACGCATTTTTCCCAGCTTTCTTTGCTGTGGATGTCGAAGACTTCTTTTATTTCATAACGCTCAACGGCTTTTTTTGCATTGTTGTAGCTTGTATACTTGAGTACCCAGTTGCAGAAAGTTGTCTGCAGCAGGGGGGTATAGCGGAAGTATTGCTCCAGGCGGCCGTTTTCCGCATAGACCTGCGCTTTCATGAGCACGCGGTAGATGCAGCCTAAGACTTGGCTTGCGTAGGCTTGGAATTCCTGCAGCCGCCAGTGGTTGTAGATGTTTGCGGCGCTAAATTTCTTAAGCTCCCGCAAAAAGTTGAAGTATGCGTCTGAAAAGCACAGTCCTCTTTCTGGTGATGAACGCTCGCAGAGGTCGGTAATCATGTCGTTTATAAGAACCGTTGTGTTGACAGCCCTGCCGGAGCTTGCTGTCTCCGCACAGTTCTGTCCTTCAAAGCCTTTTGTAAATCCCAGGGTGCTTCTGACTATTTCTCTCAGCTGCCGGTAACTGCCCATGTCCAATATGTGGTAGGCACGTGCGTCTTCTATGTCGCGTCCCAAAAAGGCAATTTTATCACTGATTTTAACTACGCAGCCTTCCCAAGTGTAGGGCGCGACTTTGCCCGGCTGGTGAATGTCGTAGAGGTTCATCGGGTTGTCTCGGGGTTTCAGCCCCTGTTCGTCAATTTCTCCGCAGTGGCAAATCAGTCCGTCACGCACGGCGTAGGTCAAGTTCAGCGGCTTTTCGATTCCGTTGGGATCTTGCAGCGTCTCGATGTAGTCGGCAAAGAACAGGCTGTTCCGCTCATGCCAGAATTTTCTCTGTGCCGGTACGTCGGGAATGTGTGCCATCAGGCTGTTCAGTATGCTTTCGCCTGCATGTCCGAACGGCGCATGCCCGATGTCGTGCCCGATTGCTATTGCGCTGGTCAGTTCCGTGTTCAGTCCTAAGTATTTTGCGATGGTGGTGCTCACTGAAGCAACGTGTCCCACGTGCTCCATTCTGGTGCAGACATGGTCATTCTGCGGAGCAAAAAAAACTTGCGTCTTGTGCTTCAGCCTGCGGTAAGCGAGGCTGTGCAAAAGCCTTGTGTAGTCTCTGTCAAATTCGCTTCGTATGTCGTTCCCATGGAAATACAGCGGCGTTTCCCGTTTGAGACTTTGTTCCCATTTTGGTGAATTTTCGGATATACGGACAGAAGAAAAAGAATTTCTCATCGTTACATGTCGTCTTCTGTTTTATTTTCGTACAGGCGGCGGTAGAGTGAGTCTGCGCAGTGTTCAAAGCAGTCAAGAATGTCTGGGTTAAAGACCCCGCATTCGCCGTTTGTAATCATCTGTTTTGTCTGTTCGAATGAGAAGGCCGGCTTGTATACACGTTTGCTCACCAGTGCGTCAAATACGTCTGCCAGGGCGACTATCTGCGCTTCTATGGGGATTTCCATGCCTTTCAGGTGATCCGGGTAACCTCTGCCGTCCCAGCGCTCATGGTGGTAGCGGCAGATGTTGTAGCTGTAGCTGTACAAGGTGGATTCTTTGAAATTCGGTATGGAATCAATAAGCTTGCAACCGGCTATGGTATGCGTCTTCATTATTTCAAATTCTTCATCAGTAAAGCGGCCTGCGCTTGCCGGTTTAAGCAGGATTCTGTCTGGAATCGCAATTTTGCCGATGTCGTGGAGCGGCGTGACTTGTGCAATCTGCCGTATCTTTACGTCGCTGAGCATGTATTTGGGGTGCTTGGGCCCCAGATAGTTGCACAGTGTTTCTGTAATTTCTTTCATGCGGGAACAGTGGTTGCCGGATTCTACGTCCCGGCTTTCCAGTGCCTGACCTAGTGTGGCGATGATGTTCCACTGGTTTTCTTTGAGTTCCCGCTCTTGGACACTTATTGTCATCGTCTGCTGATTAAAGAACTTTTCCAACTGGTTACGGTTGTTGAACAGCTCTACGACTCTGTTGATTTTTTGTTTTATCAGGTCAAAATTGCCCGGCTTTACAATGATGTCGAATATTCCGGTGGAGAACACTTTGTTGATATAGTCTTGGTCTGTGTTAGCCGTCATTAACAACGATGGAATCGTTCTGAACAGGTCAAAGTCATTGAATTTGCGCAGGACTTTTATAGGGTCGGCATCACAGGTGTCGTCAATGATGATAGCGGAGAGACTTTTGGAACAGTCAAACGCAATTTTAAGCGCCTGCTTGGAGTCATTCGTTTTTATTACGTCAAAAAATACAGAATATCTGTCTATATATCCAGTGTCAGCATCGCTGTACAGAATTAGAATTTTAGGCTTATATATTGCCATTGTATCTCCAGACCGTTTACTTTATAATAAAGCACTTTGACGTTATTTACAAGTATTTTTTGTGTATCCTACGAATTAAAAAGCGGAGTGTTTATGGGAACAGATATATCTAAAGCGGAAATCCGCAGACAGATAAAAAGCAGGCTTGTGACTCTTGACAGACGTGAATGCGGTTTTAGTTCTCACAAGGCTTGTGTCGCGTTGGTAAAGTCCGATTTGTTCGTTAATGCGGATATTGTCCTTTCGTACATGGCCACGGAGAGGGAGGCTAATCCGTTTAGAATTTCAACGGCGGCAATCACGGCATATAAAAAACTGGCTTTTCCTCGCTGTTCTGTTGATAAAGCTACAGGGAGTAAGAGTCTTGATTTTTACTTTGTTCATGGCGGTGAAGACAATGAAAGCTTCATGCGCCAGTTTGAGAAAAGCTCTTATGGAATATGGGAGCCTCGTGTTGTTCCGTCTGCACTACTGCAGATTCCTCCGATACGGGCAAAGAAGCTGCTTGTCGTTGTGCCTGGCGTTGCGTTTACAGCCAAAGGCGGCCGTCTGGGGCATGGCGCCGGCTATTATGACCGCTATCTTTCTGAGCTGAAGGGCTTGTGCTTTGAGCATGACTGTACTCTGAGCATTGTAGGACTATGTTTTGAGGAGCAGGTGATTCTTTCTATGCCGGTGGAAAAACACGATGTCCGTATGGACTATCTTGTTTCGTCTGCCGGCTTGTGGAAATGCTCTTAAAGTCAATGAGATAAATTTGCAAAAAGAATGGGGTGGGGGTATAATAAAGGTATGGACTTTTTGCCGCCTGAATTTAAATCGTATATTGCCCCTGGCGCGGATCGTGCCGGCATATTGCAGGCCTATCTTGCTGAGCATGGGGTTAATTCTGTCCGCGCGCCGATAGACGGCAAACAGCATATTCTTGTGCAATTTGATTCTCGCTTTTACAATCCTCAGTTCAGAATAAAGACTGTTATTGCCCATTACGACCGGGTTGACGGCAGTCCGGGGGCAAATGACAACAGCGCGGCGGATTTTCAGATTGCGCAGTGGGCAGTAGAGCTTTCAAAATGGCAGACGTTTCATAATGTCCGCATTTTTTTTACTGACGGCGAGGAACTGGGCTGGAATACAGGTGTGACGGAGCAGGGGGCATTTGGTATTGCAAGTGTCTTCCGCCGCTTGGGAATTACAAAAGATGATGTCTATGTCTTTGACTGCTGCGGTCGCGGCGAGATTCCAATTTTGGCAAGAACTGTCCTGCCGCCAAAAGCTCCGGCGGCGTTCATAAAATCGTTTAATTCGTTGTACGAGCGCACACAGGAACTTTTGCGCCGTTCGTGTCCTGGCAGGTGGATGAGTCTGCCGGTTCCATATAGCGACAATGCTTCTTTTTTGGCGTGCGCAATACCGGCGGTGGCAATCACCTTGCTGCCTGCAGAAGAAGCGTCGCTGTATGCCCGGGAACTGGTCAAGTCCAAGAGCTTGAGCAGCCAAGTCATGAACCGGGAGTCAAGCAAGGCCGAACGCATGAACGGAACAAATGTCGAGTATTCATATAAGGAGCGTCTGCCTTATACATGGAGACTCTTTCATACAACGAGTGATAACGAGGCGTCTCTTACTCCTGAAAGCTTTGTTGTGATGAAGAATATTCTGCAGGGCCTTGCCGAGGCAAAGGCTCTGTAGTTTTGTTTATTCTAGGCTTTCCAGCTCAGCAGATGCGGATTGTATCTGGTTCGCCGCACTGCTTATCTCTGCTGTAGAAACAGTGAATGTTCCTACGCTTCGGTTGAGCGAATCAAGCGTTTGCACAATCTTTGCAAAAGACGATGTCTGCTTTTCTATATTGTCTTTTATTTCTTCTGCCCTGCCTGATGTTATGTCTGCGGATTCTTTTATCTGTGTAAAATGTTTTTCAATCTCTTTTGACATGGCGGCTTCTGAGTTGATTAGTGTTGTGGTGTTTGCGGATGATGCGGAAAGCGAGGCTGATGCAGATTTTAAATCTTTGATGTGATTCTGAATTTCGCGGATACTAGTAACAACATTGTCTGCCAAGCGCTTTATTTCGATAGAGACAATATGAAAGCTCTTGCCGTTTTTTCCGGCTCCAACGGCTTCCAGTTCCGCATTGAACGCAATTATTCTTGTTTGACTTGCAATGTCTTCGATTATGTTCATTACATTGTCGATGCTTTCTATCTGGTTGGAAAGTGCCTCTACGCACTCGGTGATTCTTTTGTTTGAGTCTCCTATTCTGATTATTTGGTTCAAGTTTTCCTTGATGCTTTCAAGCGAGGAGAATATGTTTTTATTCATTTTGTCGCAGCCGGATGCTACATTCTGGATTTTGCTGCTTATGTTCTGCATTGCAAGATTCATGTCTTTTACGGTGGCATTACTCTCGCTAATCCGCACGTTTTGTTCGTTTGCTGTGGTTTGAAGCTCTTTTGAGATTGCAGCAAGATTGTTCGCTGTTTCTCTGACTTGTGCGATTATTATAATGGTTTTTGCCAATAGATTCGTGAAGTTTTCAGATGTCTCGTCAATCAAGTAACTGCCGTATTCCAAAGAGTCAAAAAGATTTGTCTCTATATAGAGAGGACTGCCTTTTTTTTCGGAGATTGTCTCAAGCTTTGTTCCTGTCTCTGCGGCAGAGTCGCAGAGTTTTTTTCTAAAGAGAGTGTATAGCTTGATGTAGAGAATGGAATTAATAATCGTGATGATTATGTTCCGTATGATTAGATGCTGTTTGTCTGTCAGAGAGGTAAGGTTTATCGAGAAATATTGTCTGGACATAAAGAACGTGATGGCAAGCATGTAGAACCATGGTAATATCAGATAGAGAAAGCAGCGTACGCTCAAAGGCAGTCCGAATGCTTTCTTTTCTCGTATTAAGTCGGTGTCAATACCTTGTTTTATTATCTGCTTGGCAAAGTCACTGCAAATTTCTTCTGAATAGCTTAGCGCTAGCAAGGATGCGACAAAAGCCCCGTAGATACATCCAGAAAGCGACGTGATTACCGTGTTAAGGTTGAATCGTAATTGTGGCATATAGCGGTAGCCAGCTGCCAACAATAATGCGCAGGTAAAAAAGTAAATGTGCGTCTGAAACGATTTCTTTATTGGGAATACAGCAATGTCCAGATAGAGTTCCGTTCTCTCTTTTATGTTGTTTATTTTACCTTTTTTCCAATTCTCCAAATCGACAGTGAGTTTGTCTGTTAAAATTGGATTTGTAAGGGGGGATACTAGAAATTCTGCTCCCAACGTTATTACTGCGGCAATGACAAGTGTCCATATAAACTGTTCCTGCCTTAAAAGTAAAAAGAGAACAGAATACGAATAAATCAGCAGGGCGCAGAGCAAGTTTGGGATAATCCCTTTCTTGTAAATCAACTTGTCGAATTTTGGATTTTCATTTGTTTCTTTGTTCTTCATATACTTTCTCCATAAGCGAGTTTGCCAAGTTTTTCCGCAGTCATATTCAAGTTTGTTGATGCCTGTACAAGCGAGTTCGCTGAAATAGAAAAATTTCGTATTCCGCTTCCTATCTGCAGCAATGTCTGCTGAATCTGGTCAAATGCAGTTGACTGGTTTTGTATAAGTTCTTTTATTTCTTGAGCTGAATAGTTGTTCGTTATAGACAGGTCGTTTATAACGGCAAAAATTGACTGTATGGAATATGATGAATCTAAGCCCTTCGTTATTTCGTCTGTATTTGATACGGAGTACTTCATGAGTTCTGCTTCGGTGTCTTCTATGTTTCTGATGAAGTTTTGGATTTCTTTTGTACTATCGGCTATGTTGTTTGCAAGACGTCGTGTTTCTAATGCAACGTTTAAAAAATGCTTGTCTTCTCCTAAAATTTTAGATGATTCCAGTTCAGTGTTGAAAGCGATTATCTTTGTCTGCTCTGCAATGGAATTAATCATGTTTATGATTTCCCAGATGGAATTAATTTTTTGATTTAAATTGCGGATGTTTTCCATTGTGTTTTCATTTGAATCAGCGACTTTTTGCATGTTCTCGATGTTCTGCTGCATGATGCTGCTTGCCGTAGAAATGTTCAAGGCCGTTTGCTTTGCCGCATCGGCAACAGAATTTGCAGATTGGTCGATATTAAGTGACATTTTTTTGTTGTCTTCCATTTTTGATATGATGTCACCTGTCTGAAGTGACTGTGATGCCGCAGTCTGTTCTGTTTCAGCAGATATGCCTTTGAGTGATGCTGATGACTGCGTTATCATCTTGCCTATTTCAAGAGAATTAAAGAACATCTTTTTGTATTTTTTTATGAGCGAGTCAATAAGATAGATGTTATATGAAAGTTCGTCATACAAATCGCTGGTCAATGCATCTTGTGAAACCGTGTCGCTCAGTGAGGTGTTATTTTTGTTTATTGATTTGAGTCCTTGGATTGATTTTAAATTCTTTGATGAGAAATTGTGATAAAAAGAGATTATGAGACCGGATATGATAATAGAATTAAAGAATGTTGTGCATATAATCCTGTAGACCCATAAGCGACTCATGCTTATTAAAAAAAATGCATGAATCCGTCTTCCGTTTGTTTGTATATTTTCTGGAGGAAGTGTAAGTGATGGCAACGTGAGTGCATAGAGAATAACAGTTACGATTGTGACTAATATTACTGGAACAAGAATTGTAGTCGTCATCTGCTGTTTTAATCCCTGGCCGAAATTCTTTTTTGCCTTAATGTATTCTTCATTGACTCCTTCTTTTACTATTCTGTAAGAGTATTCATCACAGAGTTTCCGTCTGAACCTGTATCCAATCAGACCTGCAAAGAAGGAGCCGCAAAGCCATTCAACAAAAAGTGAGACTATGGTTGCAAAATCTAGCTTTAATGTAACAAGCATGTAACAGTATGTGAGAATCGAGGATATCAGAAAAAACACTGTTGTTATGAACATACAAATGACAGGTTGTTTATGCAGACATATGAGAAGATTTGTACGCTCTTTTGCATCTGAATTACCTTTTTCAAATACTATCAATCGGTCGGAAATCTTTTTATATGCAAAATGGTCTACGACAGGCCCCACTATGAATAAACAGAGGATGAACAATGGAATTATGAATTGCAGGACTTTAAATGCATCCATAATCGGTACTAGGGTGGAGAGTAGTGAATAGGCAAGAATCAATGCAAGCGCAAGTGAGTTTAAGGCCCATGTGTTCAGTATTATTTTTTTCTCAAAAGACATTTTATACTTCCTCCATCCGGCTGGTATCTGGTATGAGTTGCTTTATGTTTCCCGATTCATTAGTGAGCATATCTATTGACGTTGAGATTTTGTGTGTCGAATCGTTCAAGTCGTTGAGTCGTGCATTTATATCCTGCAGAGCACCTTCTATCTGTTTAAATGCCAATAACTGTTCAGGAACAGAAGCTTGTATTTGCTTAGCTTCTAATGCTGTATCTGACGCTGCTTTTTGAATGGTATAGAAGTTGTCTTCAATTTGCGAAGACATCAAGAATCCTTCGTTGATTTTATCTATAAATTCTTTTCCGGTTTTTATCAATGCTTCATTTGAGTCTTTTATTTTATCGATGTTTTTTTGTATATTATTCGTCAATTCTGTGGTGGAGTCTGCTAACGAACGTA
>CAZKPZ010000061.1:8211-8647 GCA_964554745.1 uncultured Treponema sp.
TCTGTTGCCACGTTCTGAAAATTGCCGTCGGAATCTTCGATGTTTGTAGCTTCGAGTTCTGTGTTGAATGCAATGATTTTAGTTTGTGCAGTAACCGTGTTGATTAAATTTACGATATCTTGAATGTTTGATATTTTGTTGGAAAGACTTTGTATGCCGTTAATTGTGGCTGTATTTGAGTCTTTGATTTCTTTCATTATTTCGCTGTTCTGTTTGAGAATGTTAAAGTTTTTATCGACTTGACTTGCTGTGTTGTCCGCGACTTTCAATACTTCGTCTGCCTTTGTTCCAATTTCTGAAAGGTTTTTATTCTACTTTACGGCTTTTTCAATCAGCGGCATATAAAATTCTCTTTATGCCTGCTCTGTCGTGTGAACACCGTCCCCCGTCGGGATAACGCCGTTGAATTTATGAGTGTATTTATCGCTCAAAGCTG
>CAZKPZ010000061.1:8657-15789 GCA_964554745.1 uncultured Treponema sp.
TAATGTTTTCATTGTCGCGAGAATTTCGTTTGAGGTAGAGTACTGCTCTGTAGAAGCACTGGCTGTCTCTGTTGCAACAGAAGAAAGACTCACAGTGGATTCATTTATTATATGGTTTACATCTATGGTTTTGTTTATGATTGAGCGGAATAGTAAAATCGTTTTGTTAATTAAAAATGCAAAGTATGACATTTCAGAAGAGAAGTCTGTCTGGAATAATTCTGAAGAACCTGGATGGCAATTATTGAGTTTTATCAGCGCTTTTTCCATTTCTTTGGATCTGTTTTTTATTCTTGTGAAAAATAGATATGTTGCAAATGTTGTGATTGCTAGATTCATGACCGAAATCGATATCGTGTTTACTATTGAATAATTAATTATTGTTGAGAGATATGTAAAAAATGAGCAGATAATAATCGGAACAATTACGTACAGAATAAACTTTTTTAATAGTGACAGACCAAAGAAGTGAGTCTTTTCGGCTTCATCATTGTCGATGCCAATAGCACAGATTTTTTCTGCTTCTATGTTACAAAGCTTTTGTGTGTTTTCTAGCGCGTAAATAAAAGCAACATACGCTGCTAAGCTTGAGACGCAGAATAATGTAAGAACGCTGTAAAGCGGCAATTCAAGTATCAAATAAAAAGCAAAGGCAATTAGAAAATTTCCTGCGATAAAAGAAATTTCTATTTCCACCGCTTTTTTCAATGGAAATGCCATTAAGGTTTTCACTAATTCGGTTCTTTCTGCCGCTGTCATTTTATGTGGCGCGCTTATGTATATATCAAGTGTGCTAGAAAGGTTCGATGCTAGTATATGATGGATAATAGGAGCTATAAAGAACTGAAATAATGAATATATAAGCAATGCGAATGCTAGAATAAATCGAATTTGCTTATTTGAAAAGTTTATGAAGTTTATAGTGTAGAGCAAAGCAGATACAGTACCTGCAATGTTGCATGGTATGAGACTAAAGAAAACTTTTCCGTTAAATGAAATATTTTTGCTCATGATTCTTCCTCTTTATTAATTGTATTAAGCTGTTCGGCTGTTTCCTTTAGCTTTTCGCTGGAGTTGTTGATAGATTTTGTAGTGTTGTCAAATTCGTATAAAGTTATGCTCATCTGATTCAAGCTTTCATAAATCTGTGAAAATGACTCATACAGTTCGTTCATCTCATTCTGCATTGTTTCAGCACTTTCGGTCGTGACAGTGCTGGAGATTTGCAGTTCGTCAAAACTTTCTTCCAAATTGTTGAATGATTTGCTTCCGTCTCTGATTCTTTGTGTTCCGCCTTCGCTTGAGATAATCAAGTTGTCGGCTGTTTCCTGAATATCTTTTATGTTTTCTTTTATGCTTTGCGTTGAAACGGTAATTGTAGAAACAAGGCGCCGGAGCTCATTTGCAATTATATGAAAGTTGCGTCCTTTATCTCCAGTAATACTGGCTTTTATTTCTGCATTAAAGGCTATCATCTTGTTCCGTTCTGATATAACGTTTATATACGAAAGAGTCTTCTGCACGTCATCAATCTTTTCGCTCAAGCTTTTTATGTTGGAGATTGTCTTGAGGTTCATTTCAGTAATCTCTGACATTTTATTTATTTCGGCTTTTAAAAGAGCAGAACTTTCAAGAACGGAATCTTGGGTATTTTGGGCAGAAAGTCGAATGTTGTTGAGTTTTTCTGTGTCAGAAGCAAATGTTCGTTTTCTCTCTTCCATAATGGCAAGGCATTCTGTCACTCCGGCTCGTTCATTCATTGTAATTTCGGTATTCTTTAATGAAATATCCGCAAGTTTTTTTGTGGAGTCATAAATTTGGGAGCTGACAATTCCAAATTGCTTTGCCGTATTTTCAAGATATTTCAGAAGCTCATCGATGAGAAATGTGTTGAATTCTAGCTCGTATCCTAAATCTGTCGGTATGTATGCATCCTTTCTCTTTTCGTTCTTGTTTAATGATTCAAGCAGATTCATAGACCCTTTTAATGTCTTTGAAATATGGTGAAAGAAAAAAATTGCCAAGAATAAATATGCAGTCATGTTCAGTATGAGCATTAGAAACATTTTGCCATGTAAGAAATCTGCTGTGAAATGACTGTTTTTTGCTTTGATGAGGAAGCAACACTGTGTTAATGTTGAGACTGAAAATGGAAGTATTATGTGAAAAAAAACTCTGACGTAAAGAGAAAGACCGTAGAACCTGTCTTTTTTTATCGTTGAAATATCGATATCCTTTTGCAGTAGTTTTTTTGTGGTTGCAGAACAAATATTCTCGACAAAGATGTATCGTGCAACGGCATCGATAACTAGAGCAAAAAGATATGCGGATCCAGTAAAAAGTAGTGTCCAAAGATCAATATGGAAGGCTAATTTTAAAATCCAAAGAAGTAATACTGTATCAAGACTATAAAGAATTCCAAAAGCTATCGCTTCATAAAGCGGAAAAATCATAAGGCTCTTGATGAGTTTAGTCCGCTCCTCTTTTGAAAATGTATCAGAGCGTTCTTCGCTGAGTTTTATGGACAGCCGTTTTGATACGAGATGATCCAGTGTTGGTGAAAGAAATATCAAGTTCAAGAAAAATATCGGAAATAGTACAATTGTGACAGCTTTAATGCTTATGCCGTTATCTTGAATTATGCCAGAAAAACAAAATGTGTAGATTACAAATAGTGTAATCATCATTATGTCTGGGATATCTCCGGCTTTTGCAACTCTTGATTTGAAGGATTTCGTTCTCTGCATATTTTCCTCTGCTATTTTATTTTAAGCGAAATTGCTCCGTCCCAATTCGCTGGCTTTTGCAACAAAAACTCTTTGCACCGCTTTAGCATTACTGACGCGGCGTTGTCGCATGAGTTTTCGCTGTATGCTTTTTGAAAGTATTCTTCTGCAGTTTTAAAATTGCCCATTTCGTATTGATTTAGTCCCTTTTGATAGTTTTCCAAGAAAAAATCACTGTATTTGTTCACGTTCGTGTTTATCTCATATAGTTTTACAGCTTTAGATTTTCCCTTTACTTTTACATTATCAATATGCCGTATGAGATGCGGAATTGAGGCTTCTTCAGTCTTTAATAGAGTTTTTTCTTTCTCCGCTTCTAAAACAGAGTCTATATCTTTCTTTACACTCTCTGTTATGAGAATCTCTGTGCCGTATAGTTTTGTTAGACTTTCGACCCTCGATGCAATATTCACATCGTCTCCAATAACTGTGTATTCTTTTTTTTCTTCACTGCCGATTGTTCCTGCTATCGGGCTTCCGTAGTTAATGCCGATTCCCACTTTAAAGCTGTTTCCGTCAAGATTCAAAAGGCTTGTGTCTATTTCCTTTATAGCCTCAGTCATTTCTAATGCTGCATTTGCAGCTCTGTTACCGTTGTATATGTAGCTTTCCGGTGCTCCAAAAAGTGCCATGATTGCGTCACCCATGAACTTGTCGATGGTTCCACCATGCTTGATGATTATTTTACCCATTTTGGCGAAGAACATATTCAAAAAGACAACTACATTTTCCGGTGTATTCTTTTCACTTATTGCAGTAAAGTTTCTGATGTCTGCCATGAGAATAGCAATTTTACGTTTTTCACCAACGGTTTCAGCGTATGCATTGTCTTCAGCAATGATTTTCTTAATGACAGTTTGCGGCAGGAATCGGGAAAAAGATTTTTCAATCTTCCTTTCTGTTTCCATCATTTTATTATATTCCAAAGTTTTTTCAATCAGCGGAATATAAGTATTTATAAATCTGTCCAGCCTGTTCCTCGTCCTTGGATTCATCGTGTTTTCTGTGTGCAATGCAATATGCGCCGTATAATTAAAACGTGAAAATTCCAATGGAAATTTTTCATAGCTTCGTATTTTTATTGCTCTAGTGTCATTTGTTTCAAATGTGTCTATGATTTTAACAGTTTTGTTCCAGTTGCAGTTAGTGGAATTATTATTTGTTTGGCTGAAATCAACCCGTGCTATCTGAGTGAAATCGTTTATTTCTTCTTTTGGCAGGTTTTCAGCGAGGCTGTATATTTCAATTATTCTGTCGTGTTTTATTATCAATGCTAATGCCTCGTAGTCGAAAAGACTTTTAAGAGTCAAACACATCTTTTTGACAAGCATCTTTAAATCATAACGTACGGTTTCATCATCATAGGCATTTTTTGTTACATATAAATCGAATAGCTCTCTGTTGTACGCTTCAGAAAGCAGTTTGATAAAATCTTCTTTTGTTGAAACTTGCCTTCCTGAATCAGCTTCTTTTTCTTTGACTTCTGTGTTTTGAATTTTCTGTATGGATTTTTCTATTATATCTGCCAGTTCATCTATTGTTGTATCACTCAGAGAGCAGTATGAGTCACCCTTACTGTTGTTTATCCAAAAGTCATAGTTTTCACTGCCATCGAGCGAGCATATTACTACTGCAATATTTGAAAGATAATTTGTGTTTTTTATGATTCTAGTGACTGAATATGCGTCAATAATCGGTAAGTCGGTACAAATTAAAATACAATCCGGGTGAGTGGAAGTCGTTTTCTCTATTACTTGAATTCCGTCAGTGGCAGTAATGACTTCCAAGCCTTTTTCTTCAAGATTTCGTTTCAAATACGAGAGTTGCGTCTTTGAGTAAAGAGCCAGTAGAAGTTTTGTTTTGTTTTCTTCAGACATTTAGTAATTCCTCCACGGCCTGCAAAAGATTTCCTCGTTGAAATTCTGATTTAATAATAAAAGCCTGTGCTCCTGCATCTATAAACTGCTTCTTGGCTTCTGGATCATAGGCACCTGATACTATAATTACAGGTATATTGTTGTACTGCTCTTGTCTACGTATATTATTCAAAAGCATGTTTCCGTCCATTCGTGGCATGGCAATGTCTGTTACAACAGCATCTATATGCTTTTCGTTTAGAATATCCAGAGCTACAACTCCGTCTTCCGCCGTAAGAACATCATATCCTGCGCTTTCAAAAATGGAAGATTCTATTTCTCGTGTTGTGTTTGAATCATCAACAACAAGTACGGTATATGTTTTCTTGATTGCTTTTATTCGTGATTTCTTTAAATCGTACGAAACAAGCTTCCTTAAACGTTGCATTATATCACTGACGTTCAATATTGGAATAATCGAATAATTTTCGTCAAATACAATCCCTGTTAGTGGTTTCATGGACTGTAGGATTTTTGGGAGCGGAGTAGTCACAAGATTTTCATATTGTTCTATGGAATCAACAAGCATGCCAATCTTTGTGTTCAAATATTCCATCACGATTACTTGCATGGACTCTGCCGTTATTTGATTTCCAAGAATTGAAGCTAAGTTATATACCGGAATTAAGTTGTCATTGAGTTTTATATATGTTTGATCTTGAATAATCGTTTTTGGAATAGTTTCCATGTCTTCAATCTCAATGACATATTCTGACGGCAACATGAATTTCATTTTATCGGAGCAGATAAATAGTCCTTCTTGAGTGGCAACTGTCAAAGGAATTGTGAGCTCAAATGAAGTTCCTTTTCCTTTTTCCGATTGCAGTTTCAGCTTGCCTTTGATTTTTTCTACCGAAGCTCTGACAATATCAAGTCCCATTCCTCTTCCAGAAAGTAAAGTCGGCTTGTCGAGCGTAGAGAACCCTGGTGAATAAATAAAATGCTGTAAATCTGATTGTCCGGCTTTTTTTATTCTTGAAGTGTCTTTTGGAAATAGTTTTAAAGCCTTTTGTCTTACTTTTTCAAAGTCGATTCCTTTTCCGTCATCGCTTACTTTTATAGACAGATGATTTGAAATTTGTTTTACCGTAATGGAAATTGTACCTATTTCGTCCTTGCCAGTTTGTTTTCTTTGCTCTTTACTTTCTATGCCGTGGTCAATGCTGTTTCGTACAAGGTGAAGCAGAATGTCCTGCAAATGCTCGAGAATAAATTTGTCCAACATGAATGAAACTGGAGGTATGTCAAATTTAATGCCTTTCCCGCTTCGTATGGCTTCACTTTCTATTTGTTTTTTTAAAGGAGTAAGAATGAGTTCCAGAGGTAGCATGCGCAGGTTCAGAATCTGGTGCTGCGTCCTCAGTACGGCTTCTTCAACTCGCATGACATCTTCTTTCATCTGGTTTGGAAAATCTGCCATCCGCATATCGGGATTTTTTGCACAAAGGTCGTCTAGTTGCTTCTTGAAGCTGAATTGCCGTGTAATAATTTCGTCAAACGATTTTAGAATATCGTTTACCTTTTCAATCGGAATACGGATTGACGTAATACTTCCCAAGTCTTCCACTGTTGCGGAACTGTCCTTTGTACTCGGCTCAGAATTATTTTTCGTCAAATCATCAGGATTAAAAAAAAGTCCGCCTGCCGCTTTTGCTAAAACTTCAGAAACTTTTGCGATGTCGTATTTGTTTTTTTTACCTTTTGCGATTTTATCCAAAAGACTTTTTATTATATCCGTCGTTTTGAAGGTTAGCTGCACGATACGGTCATTTAAAGTAATTTTTTCTTCACGCATTCCTTTGAATACGTCTTCCAAACCGTGCGATACAGTTTCGATTTCTGGATAGGAAAGCATTCGTGCTGTTCCTTTTATGGTATGCAGATTTCTTAGAATGACAGTCAGACTTTCCTTGTCTTCTGGATTATCCTTGAGCATTATGATTGCACTGTTTATTGTGGCGAGGTTTTCTGATGTTTCTTCTATAAATTCTGAAACAAACGATTCTTTTGAGAATGCCATCTTTTTCCTCTTTACAGTGATTTTATGTAATTTTTACATAACATTTCAAAATATTCCGGGCTGAATTGCCATATAAGAAAATTATAGCATACTTTTTGGCTTTGTATGTATTTTTTTATAGAATTCAAGCAGGTATTAAAGCTTTTCTTGCTTTCTCCGTTTTTTCCTAATTTTTTTTGCAACAAGGCTAATTTGTACAAAGCAGGCCAAAAATCCCTGTTGAGTGTCACTGCTTTTTCCAAATCAGAAATAGCTTTTTCTGTTGCATTTTCTTCAACGTAAATAAGAGCACTAAAATAGTACTTGTATTCCATTTCGTCCGGCTTATATGCTTTTTTCAAAAGTATTGACCGTGCTTTTTTTACATCATGCGAATCAAGACAATCATTTATATCAGTAAAGATTTCCTC
>CAZKPZ010000062.1:0-15674 GCA_964554745.1 uncultured Treponema sp.
GAAAGTTGCGTCTTAAAAGGCCTTTCCCCTGCCACTTGTTATACTTTCACAATTGAACAGCCATTTGTTTCGTATGATTTCGATTTTTGAAACCGATGAACATGTAGAACAAGATTCCGATGCTCTCATGCTGTCGCTTGTGGGTATGCGGTGTACGTTTGAGGATATAGAGGGCACACTTGAAGCTGCCTACCAGTCTCAACGCTTGGGACAGTTTAAGGTGCGCACGTAACATATTGGAGGATGTATTATGATAAGCAGTCTAGAACTGTGCGAATTTATTGAACGAGGTGGAGTACTTTGCAATGTTGAAGGTTCAACTCCAGCAGAAATATACCGCAAGGTTGTTGACTCTCTTTCTTTACCTGCAGATGTAGATAAAGAACTTGTTTTCAATGAATTGTGTGAGCGCGAAAAAGTGCTTAGTACTGCAGTGGGAAATGGAATTGCAATTCCTCACCCCCGTAGACCGATTATGAAAACTCCCGAAGCGCAGCGTATTGTTGTGTGTTTCCTCAAAAATCCTATCAATATGAATGCACCCGATTCTTTGAGTGTTCATACAATGTTTATTTTGCTTTCGGCTTCTTCTCAAGTGCATATTAATGTTCTTTCTTCACTTGCAAAACTCATTCGTAAAAACGAGTTTAAAAAACTGCTTGAAACAAAACCGACACTTGAACAACTGGTAACTGCAATCAAACAGACAGAGTTTAACTGATTTATTTTTAAGCACAGGAGTACAATGATGAACAAAAGCGGTATCGAAGCAGTAGCTCTTTCAATCCGTAGTCTTTCGATGGATGCAATTCAGAAGGCAAATTCAGGACACCCGGGACTTCCTCTGGGCGCTGCAGAAATTGCGGCAGTTCTCTATGGTGAAATAATGAAGCACAATCCCGCAGATTCTGCTTGGGTTGACCGCGATCGTTTTGTTCTTTCTGCTGGACATGGTTCCATGCTTATTTATTCTGTGCTGCATCTTGCAGGATACAATGTTACCCTTGATGACATTAAGTCTTTCCGCCAGGTTGGTTCAAAGTGTCCTGGTCACCCTGAATACGGTATGACAGATGGTGTTGAAGCAACTTCTGGTCCTTTGGGTCAAGGTATTGCTCTTTCTGTGGGTATGGCTATAGCAGAGACTATGCTTGCTGCTCGTTTTAACACGAGCCACCATCAGATTGTAAATCACTACACTTACGCTCTTGTTGGAGAAGGTTGTCTTGAAGAAGGTGTTTCTTCTGAAGCTTGTTCTTTGGCAGGAACTCTTAAACTGGGTAAATTGATTGTCTTCTATGACGAAAACAAAATTAGTATTGACGGTAGTACCGATGTAACTTTTAGCGAAAACATTCAAAAACGCTACGAAGCTTACGGTTGGCAAGTTCTTCGTGGAAGCATGTACAACATTGGTGAAATTCTTGACTTAGTAAACATGGCAAAGTCTGAAGAAGAAAAGCCAACTCTTATTATTCTTAAATCTACAATCGGTAAGGGTGCTCCTAAGCAAGGAACCGCAGATGTTCACGGAGCTCCTTTAGGTGCAGAAGGTGTTGCCGAAGCTAAAAAGACTTTAGGCATTCCCGAAGACAGCCAGTTCTATGTTGCTCCCGAAGCTTATGCTTATTTTGAAGAGCGCCGTAAAGTTTTTGCTCAGCAGGAAGCAGAATGGAAAGAAGACTTTGACGCATGGAGTAAAGAAAATCCTGACTTGCGTAAAAAGTGGGATGCTTACTGGGCAAAGCAGGCAACAGGTCAGGCAAGTGTTCCTACCTACAATGTTGGCGACAAAATTGCAACTCGTGGTGCAAGCGGTAAGAGCTTAAACTATATGGCCGACTGTTACGAATGGTTGGTTGGTGGTTCTGCAGATTTACAGGGACCAAACAAAACTGCACTCAAACACGATGACGGTACTTATTCCGCAGAAAACCGCAAGGGTCGTACTATTGAATATGGTATTCGTGAGTTTGCGATGAGTCAGATTATGAGTGGAATTAACTTGCATGGTGGACTTCGTGCCTTTGGTGCAACATTCTTAGTCTTTGCAGATTATTTGCGTGCTTCATTGCGTGTTGCAGCGTTAAGTCGTATTCCTAACATTTACATTCTTACTCACGATTCAATTTATGTTGGTGAAGACGGTCCAACACATCAGCCTATAGAAACACTTGCTTCTTTGCGCTGTATTCCTCATGTTCAGGTTTTGCGTCCGGGCGATGCAGAAGAAACTCAGCTTGCATGGGAACTTGCTATGGAAAGCAAAGACCATCCAGTATGTATGGCTTTTACGCGTCAGGATTTGCCAGTGTATGCAAAGGGCGACAAAAACTGGCGTGAAAGTGCTCGTAAGGGTGCTTATGTTGTTTTAGACTGTGCTGGAACTCCCGACATTACTGTTCTTGCAACAGGTAGCGAAGTAAGTCTTGCTCTTGATGCTGCAAAACTGGTTAGCGGTAAAAAGATTCGTGTTGTTTCTGTTTTGGATAAAACATTGTTTGAACAGCAGGATGAATCATTCCGTAATAGCGTCTTAGGCGGTGCTAAACGAATTGTTGTGGCAGAAGCTGGTGTGCGCATGGGTTGGGAAGGCTATGCTAAAAAAGAAGACTGTTTTACTCTCAATGATTTTGGTGAATCAGGACCTGCTGCAAAAGTTGCAGAACATTTAGGCTTTACCGCAACAGCTCTTGCAGAAGTGCTTAAGCGCTAAGTTTTAGCAATACCAAATTCAGGGGCAGAAATTATTTCTGCCCCTTTTTTTTTATGGGCTCGTGAGCCCGTGAAAATATGTAGCGGAGCGAAATATTTTCACAATAAACCACCCGCTATGCGGGTGAGAAGCAAAAGCTTATAGCAAAAAAAGCTTTCCTCAAAGGTGTACAATAAGATTGTTCAAGTCTATTGCATAACACCAAGGAGGAAAGCTGAATGGCAAATATAAGAGACTCGTTGAGTCATACAAAATGGCTGTGTAAATACCACATAGTGTTTACACCAAAGTACAGAAGAAAAGCAATATATGGACAGTACAAGGAAAGTATTGGACAGATATTGCGGCAATTGTGTAATTACAAAGGTGTGGAAATTGTAGAAGGGCATCTGATGCCCGACCACGTACACATGTTAGTAAGTATACCACCAAAATACAGTGTGTCGCAATTTATGGGATATTTAAAAGGCAAGAGCAGTCTGATGATATTTGATAAACATGCGAACCTGAAATATAAGTTTGGAAACCGCCATTTCTGGGCAGAAGGATATTACGTAAGTACGGTTGGCTTGAATGAAGCTACAATTGCGAAATATATCCGTGAACAGGAAGCCCATGATATAGCGATGGATAAAATTACTGAAAAAGAATACGAAGACCCTTTTAAGGGTAGTAAGTAGTACAAAAGGCTCTTTAAGAGCCAGCGGGTGACAAGCTGCAATAGGCTTGAACGTATGTGAAAGCGTGGGACTTAAGTCTCGGCTTGAGACCCTTAGCCTTATAGGCTAAGAGCAAACCACCCGTTTGACGGGTGGTTGTGATTTACCGTTGCTTCTCCTTAATAAAGTAAACCTCCTGTAATTTTTTTGAAATAATACTTGACTTTTGCCCTAAATAAACGTATATTGTAATTGTATGCAAATTGCATACAAGGAGGTTACTATGCCGTTGTTACAAGTTAGAGAATGTCCAGAAGAACTATACGCTACACTCAGTCACACTGCACAAGAAGAAAACCGTAGTATTGCCCAGCAGACTGTAGTTCAACTTCGCAAAAGTTTTGACTTAGACTCAGACTCTGCAAAAAAAAGACGGCAAAAAGCCCTCTTTTCAACTCAAGCCTTAGACTTGTCGCTTGAAGTTGCAGCCCCTAGTCCGTCAGAACTTTTACGAGAAGACAGAGACCGAGCGCCAAACTATGTGCCTCATCCGCTTTCGTAAGGAGAGAGCATGATATTTGTTCTAGATGCAAGTGCAGCTTTTGAAGTTGCCTTTAATCGACCGAGAGCAGACAAATACCGCACACTTCTTATGGAAGCAGACAAAATTATTGCTCCTCACTTTTACATAAACGAAGTAAGCAATGTGCTTTCAAAATATGTTCGTGGGGGGTACATAAACGAACAAAATGCTCAGCTTACACTTGCACTTATGTTGCAATATGTAGATGAATACGAAGACAGTGGGGAAAATGCGGTAGAATCGCTCCATGAAGCCATACACTTAAATCATCCGGCGTACGACATGTACTATTTTACTCTTGCACGAAGAAATGCCGCTACTCTTTTAACCGAAGACACTGCCCTTGCTCAATTAGCAAAAGAACAAGGCGTATTTCTCGCATAAAGTTGCAAACATTGACGAGGCCTGCCGTTTTCACTATAATTATTGAACAAATTATTTTGAATCGAGGTCTTATATGACTCTGTTTGCAGGAATCTTGTCAATCAAGACAATCACTTTTCTGGTTTTCTGCGTGTTTGCAATCGCAGGAGTAGGATACCTGTTGGGAAGAATTACCATCAATGGTGTTTCTTTAGGAACCGCAGGTGTTTTTATTGTTGCCCTTTTGTTCGGTGCATTCTTGTATACACCGCTTGCAAATCAGTTAAAAGTGGGCGATGCTTCGTATGTTTCCAACGCACTTAAAATTGTTGAAAACTTAGGTTTAATTCTCTTTGTCACTTCGGTAGGCTTTATTGCAGGCCCCAGTTTCTTTGGTGACTTAAAGAAAAACTTCAAGTCTTACATTCTCTTGGGTCTTATCATTATTTTGGTGGGCGGTCTTTCTTGTGCAGGTTGTATTATATTTGACAACAAAGTGTACGGTCGCGACCTTGAAGAAGTTTCTGCAATGTTGGTTGGTTTGCTTTCTGGTTCTCTTACTTCTACTCCGGCCTTCTCTGCTGCAAAAGCAACGGTAACACAGGGCGCTGCAATTGATTACGAAGCGATTGTAGCTGTAGGACACGGAATTGCATACCTCTTTGGCGTTGTAGGCGTTGTTCTTTTTGTTCAGCTGGTGCCCAAATTTGCAAAGGCTAACATGGATGTTGAACGCGCAAAACTTTCTGAATCTGCACCAGAAGCTCCATCAAAACTGACAGGAAAAGAACTTGAACTTGATCCCTTTGGATTCTGTGCATTCTCTCTTGTTGCAGTACTGGGTGTTTTCTTTGGTTCATTTAAGTTTGGTAACTTCTCTCTTACCACAACAGGTGGTTGTCTTATTCTTTCACTTATCTTCGGTCACTTCCAGAAGTTGGGTAAAGTAAGCATCATGCCTCAGGAATCAACACTTAAGGTTTTCCGCGAACTGGGACTTATGCTCTTTTTGATTGGAGCAGGTGTTGCTGGAGGAGCAAGCTTTGTCAAATACTTCGAATGGGTATACTTCATCTACGGAATTATTATGACAATGCTTCCAATGATTATTGGTTACATCTTTGCAAAGTATGTTCTTAAACTGAACTTGTTGAACAACTTGGGTTCAATTTGTGGAGGCATGACATCAACTCCTGCTTTGGGAACATTAATTTCTACAGCGGGAACAGAAAAAGTTGCAGGCGCTTACGCTTCAACATATCCCATTGCACTGGTTGCAGTAGTCATTGTTTCTCAAATGCTTATCATTCTGTTTAGATAGTCTAACTTTGAACACCAAGGGCTAGTCCAACCGACTAGCCCTCTTTTTTACACTAAGTAAACAAAAAAGCCGTCCCTCTCGGAAAAAAATCCTTTTTGCAATTAGTTTGACACACGCAAGAAAAACCTAGTTTATTATATAAACTAGGTTTTTCTTGACGACAAAAAATAAAAGGCTACCCGTTAGAGTAGCCTTTTATTTTTTGTCACATCTCCTGTGGGAATTGAACCCGCGTTGTCGGGATGAAAACCCGATGTCCTAACCACTAGACGAAGGAGACATACAAAAGCTAAAAGCAAGTAACTTTCGAATGTGTCTAGATAGTAGCAGTTTTATAAAATTTGGTCAAGGACTTTATTCTAAATTTATCAAAATTTATTCAGATTTTTCCATGTAGAAATGCGTATCAAAACGTATACTGTACGGCAGTCGAAACGTATACTGTACGGCTGTCGAAACGCATACTGTACGGCTGTCGAAACGCATACTGTACGGCTGTCGAAACGTATACGTTCACACTGCCTGACTGCCACGAACCATTAGCAAGTTGCCGCTTACGGTCATGCAAAGCGGGCATCACATGCCCATGTCGAATTTCTTAAGGAGCTTGGAGCGCAGCTGGCGGACATCCTCATTATCCAGCCCAAGCTCAAAAGCCCTGCTGAGATCAGCCATAGCCTCTTTGTCATTCCCCATCTCATAATACGCGACGGCTCTGCGATAATAAACATGACTCTGGAAGCTGTCCAGCTCAAGCGATTTATTAAAGCACAGAACTGCAGACTTGTTATCTTTGAGTACGCTGTAAACAATTCCCTGATAGTAAATTGAGCGGAACGCTTTTGGGTCGCAGTCTTCGCTTGCCTTAAAGTCCGCAAGCGCCTTATCATAGTAATTCTGGGCAAAGTACGCCATACCGCGGTGCTTGAGTATCACTGAACGCATAGTATCCATGAGCTTGTTTTTCTCATCGAGAATCTGCGTATAGATGGCTATAGCATGCTCAAAGTTACCTTGGTTGTGCTCATGCAGGGCAGACAGCACCAAATCATCAATGCTGCCGGTTTCGTATGGTGAAAAACCGATTACCTCGGGCTTTTTATCACTCGTACCGGTCTTTATTCCTATTTCAGAGTCCGTTATTGAATCAGCCTTGTCATAAAAGGTGTTGCGGCGGATGCCTAGTTCCGACTGCAATTTATTCTGATACTCCCGGATTTCCTGAAAAATAGTATCAGCAAGGTTTAAGTTCGCATTAATCGCAGCGAGCTTTCTTCTCAGAGGCTTATCAAATGGGTTGAATTCGGACTTATAAATCAATTCATGCTCAACTTCCGCCCAAGCTTCCTGCAAAATGGTGCGTACCTGAATCTCAAAAACCATATCCTCTGGCAACTTAGGAAAAAGATTTTCGGTGGGCATACAGTCTTGAGGTATCTCTATCAGAACATGAACTGATTCATACCCGAATTCTCTGAATGACTGCTCAAAGCCCTTGTGCTCTATCTCACGAACTGTAAAAAAGCTGGTCAACTGTGTAACAACGTTCTCAGTATCTTCCAAAAAGGCACAGATGATGCGGATTCCAACCATGTCTGTTAAAGTAACAAGCAGCTTGCTCTCCGCAGCTTCTTCAGGCTTTTGCCTAAGTATTTTCTTGTAATAGCTCGGAAAAGATTTTATTCTTGCCTTATATGTAGGCATTGATTGAAGCTTTATATTTGCCTTCAGTTTTTCTTCAATCTTAGAGAGGACTTCATTAAAAACAGGTGCATAGCTATTGTAGGTATGCTCAATGCTGTTCTTATTCGGGAGTTCTATAGAATCTGACATAAATTAAATTGAATAGATAACAAAAAAACCACCCGGACTGAAGTATGACCCCACCCCGGATGGTCTTTGGCAAGACAGCCACACCTACGGTAAAACCGCAGATGGTACTTATAAAACCTTACTGTACTGTGCTCTGAGCGTTAGAAGTTGAGTTCTCATACAATGAAGATGTGAACTTCTCTTCTGTAGCCTGCTTATCCTTCTCGATATAGCGCTGAACCTGCTTGTTGCCAAAGCGAGACATCTCGAAGTCCTGGCGGTCCTTCTCTTCTGTCTCGATGATTTTCCACAAGTCCTCTTCTGCGATGTCGCGGTCTGTTGAAAGAACTGCGAGGTCATAGATAACCTTTACATCCTTGAAGTATCCGACAAAGTGGTGTCCGATATCGTTAGCATCGCGAGCAATCTGGAATCCGCAGAACTTTACATAAGGAAGTCCGCGTGGATAGATTGGGTAAACGCGAATCTCTCTTGTGCGAACATCAGAGATATAGTTCGGGTTGTTCCAAATGAGGGTCTTCCAACCGTCAAACTGGAGTGTTCCCATGTAGTAGCGGCGTGTGATTCCGTCCTGATCAGCCAAGAGAACGAAAAGCTTGTGTGGGTAGTTGTCACCGAAAGTTGTGACAGCAACTGACTTCAAAGTTCCAACGTTGCGGACAACACCGTATCCGTTATCAAAGCGATACTGCTGAGTCTCGCTGGAATCAGAGTCCTCAAGCTTCTCATAAGCCTGGATTTCATAAGGAGGAACAATCTTTGCGCTTGCATTGTTTGCCCAATCCGGGAACAAAACATAAACGCCAAGAACATCCTGTCCTGCGAAAGGAACGTTTGCAGACTGCTTTACAGTTGCGCCCTTTGTCTTAGAAGCAGCGAGAGCAACAGGCTCGCGGGCAGATGAGTTCAACTCAACTTCCCACTGATCAAGAGCGAGAGAAGTCTTCATCAAGCTCTTCTGATCTGCAGTGAAACTAGAACCAGATGCTCTGTCATAGTTCATCATTGTTCTGGTGTTCTGAGCATAACCTCTTGCATCAGGTTCTGTGTCAGCCTTAAGCAAACTGAAATCAATGACTGTTGATTCCTTAGCGAAGGCAAAACTTCCTGCCAAGAACATGGCAGCAGTAATTAACATAAAAGTTCTCTTCATTCGAAACTCCTTTTATACTTTTGATGTAGCCTTGATAACTTCTAGTATCTATTAAGAAGTGAGTTTTGTCAACTTCTTTTAATCGAAATTCAATCGTTTTTCGGTTAAATTCAATTAAAGGAATGCGCAGAACCCCCATTCTCACAGACACTTCTGCCGTCAATGGCCACCTCAATTTTATTTAAATATGTGAAATTCTTCACAATATTTAATCTCAACAATTCAATGCACTGCTCTACTGAAAGTATGTCAGATTCAAACAAAGCAGCATCATTCAGCCCCACATATAGCGTATCGGTAGTATTATCAACAAAACAGTACTCGGCTTTTGTCCCCCGCGGGAAAAGCTTTGAATATCTGTTAGTCATGGGTCCAAGAAGCAGATCGTCAACAAAAGCGGCCTCTGCGCCCTGAACGCATTTCCTCGGGAAATAGCGAATCTCGGAACACAGTTTGACCGTGTTATAGGACGGAAAATACATAATCCGACGGACATTGTTATGCTTCAGGCAATAAAATGTGGAAGAAACGACAAATGCCGCCGCAAATGCGCAGACTGAAAAAAGCTTTAAGTAGAATGATTTATTCTTTTCCTGTACAGACATCACTAAACTCTACAAATCAAATTAATTACCAGTAAATCCTCTGGAACGTTCAAAGTGTATTATAAACGCCTGTAGTCCATTATATATCCCGAGTGCCAGTTTTTGCAAGTATCCGTTGTCGGAAAGTAACGCAGCTTCTTTCTCATTTGAAAGGAAGCCTGTTTCCACAAGGACACTCGGCATTTTAGCATTACGGACGACAAACCACTCTTCCTCTTTGATGCCGCGCTGAGGACTAAGAGAACCGACCTGGGCATTGATTCCATCTTCTATAAATTTCGCCATCAGAATAGATTCTGTGGTGAACTCTTCTTCCATCATGCTGTTCAAAATGGAAAGCAACGCTTTGTCGTCACTTGTCTTAGAATCAATCACCTGACGACGGTACCCGGGAGAAAGATACCAGACTTCAAAACCGTCTGCACTTTTATCAAGACTGGCATTGACATGTATTGACACATACAGCACGGCCTCGTTGCTCGCAAGTTTCACGGAATTAGCGATATCCGTACGCTGCGCGAGAGTCAGATACTTGTCGGTCTTGCGTGTCATCATAATGTTCTTATGCGGATAAGCCTTTTTCAACATCTCATAGAGGTTGAGACCTATCTTGAGGTTTATGTCCTTTTCGACCACCGAAACCTTTTTGCCGTTGATGGTATAGGACGCACTTGCACCAGGGTCTTTTCCGCCGTGCCCTGGATCAATAAGGATTGCGCCTATGCTGTATGCCTCGCGTAGTTCCGCAGTGTCAGACTTTTCCTTTTTTTCCGGTATGGTAAGCTCTGTCGCTGAAGACCGCGACTCATTCTGCTGAACGCTAAAATAGTGCTCCATCTGCTTCAAAAACGAAACATTTGCGACCAGCTTTCCGTTCTTAAGCTCCGGGGCGCTTTGCTGCTCGATTGACTTATAGTCTTTGAGAATATAGCTGCCGCCTGACTGAAAAGAAATCTGGTGTCCGTCCTTTTCCAGAATGCAGTTCTGCGAAAGAGGATCCCAAAACAGATTTATACCGGCTTCGGCAGCTTTTTCTGCAAGATTAACTTCAGTTGCCGCAAAAAGCGGCACTACGAGGAAAAATAAGCATACATAAACTAGAACTTTTTTTCTCATCTTGACCCGGTACTACCCTACACTGACTATTAAAAACCAGAAGAATCCAACGTATATAACAGACCTTGTAGACCGCCTCTGATTAACACCTTGCAGAATTTAGAAGCGTTCAGTGCAGGGTGCTCAGGGCAGATTCTGTCGAACATCACCAGTGTTTGCAATAATGTCCGATGGTTATAATCAGTTATATTTTCGGCAAATTCCGAAATTTCGCTATTGTCAATTTTTGCACAGCCGGTGTTTTTTGGTATTGTTCCCAGTGCGCCAAAATACTGTTCAAGCTTGATTCTCTGCGGCTCCGTCAAGACGAATGCGTCAGGCGGGAAGTTTTTTTCCGCAAATTTCTCGTCCCGTGCAAGAAAACTCTCGGTCGCCGGACTATTCTTCTCCAGACGCAGGACTATATTGGAGACAGCACGTTCTGAAGCCTGCACTGCCAAATCATGAGTGGCGGCAAGAGATATGACATTACCGCATTTCTCAACATTATTGCGGGGAAAGTCCACAGCAGCACCGCAAGAAAGCCGCGGAAGCACATTCTTTACAAAAGGCTCCGTCTCCGCCCGGTCAAGATTAATGACTTCACTGACTATACCTGGAATAGAAATCCAGGCCCGCTCCGCACTTACTTTTACACACGGCAAGTCGAATACTTTAAAACGAACGCCTTCGCCGCAACTTCCCAAATCAACAGGAACACGCCTTGCAAGAAGCTCTGACGGCTCTTTGCCTAGCGCGACAAGCATTGCCTGCTTTGTAAGATTCACACCTGAAGCATATGGGAACGTCCATCCAGACATATAGCCGCCGGAAAGCCTTGCGGCAATCTCCCCTATCATAGGTCCATTGTCTGTATATTTTATGTCAGCCTTGGCTACGCCGCAAGTAAGCCCCAGAGACGCGATACCTCTTGCAAAGGCTGCAATAAGCTCCTTTCGCTTCTCTTCAGGAAAAACAGACGGCATAGTATGCCCCATTTCTATGAAATACGGCTCATAGAAAATATGGCGGTCTGCAAAACCCGTTATTGTAAGCGTCCCGTCAAAGACAATGGCATCTATCGAAAACTCAGGGCCTCTCATATAGTCTTCAAGTATTGCCGTTCCGCTTCTGGAAAAACTCACGGCTTCTTCCACAGCCTGCAAAAACTCACCGCGTTCCCTTATCAGACGGCAGCCGCGCGCCCCCATATTGTCTACAGGCTTAACCACCTTCGGATAATGAATGTTATCCAAGCCGTCTTTGACATAAGACGCTATTTGTGAGCGCTGTATCTTGGTGAAAGACGGTGACGGAACTCCTGCTTCTTCAAAGCATCCACGCATAAGAGTCTTGTCGCTAGCATTCAACGAGGCTTGGAACGAATGTGCCGGAAGCCCTAATTTCTCTGCGACATAAGACACGCTTGCAGAAAAATCCGTTCCAGCGGTGAACACAGCCGCTATCGAATCTTTTAAAGAAAGCGCCAGCTGCAAAAGCCCCTGCCTGTCTTTTAAATCGACCTTCTCGAACCTGTCTGCAAAAGGAACGCACACAGCATCGGGATTTGCATCCACGACAAGTGTTTTATAGCCCAATTCCCTTGCGGCCTCTATGGACGGCCGCTGCATTAATCCGGCCCCTAAAATCATTATATATTTATCATTTCCAGCAGACATATTTAAACCTCTTTTCGGCAGTAAATTTCAAACGTATCCCCAAGTTTGAATGTTCGGCTCATAAAGTTCAGGGCACCATTACCGTATTTCCTCATTTTGTCAGGAAAGCGCTCCGGATGCAGCCCAGTGGAAACAATCTTCTTTACTTCAAAACCATATTTGCGAAGAATGGCCTGTGCCCTTGCAGGCTCCCACAAAGTATAGTGATCAGCAGGACTTTGCTCATAGAATTTCTGGGTATTGTACTTTGCGCTCACACCGGCAGCTGACGGCGTGCTGAATGCAAATATACCCCCCTTCTTCAAGAGCGACGAAACGCCTTTCAAGACATCATCCAGATTCTGGAAGTGTTCTATTACGTACCACATAGTAATGGCATCATAGCGGTCAATACCGAACTGCCCTGTAACATCAGTTTCGGGGAACGAGCCGCAAAGAGCCGGATAATGCAGCTTATGAGTTACGTGACTGACGGCATCCGGCGAAACGTCTATACCGAACACCTGCCAGCCGGAATCATTTGCGGCATCCATAAAAGGCCCCAGCGCACAGCCTACGTCAAGAATTGTCGGAGTTATTGATGAATGCCTGCGGTTGTAAATAGAATCTATGACACTCATTCGTCTTACACCCTGTGCTTTTATCGAAGCAAAATCCTCTTCATAGGTCTTGCCGTACTGCTTTTGATAATCCTCGTAAAAGTACGCACGGTTGTATTCAGTCGGCTTTTCGGTAAGCGTCCACGACATATAAATCATTCCGCAGCAAGAACAGCGGCGGAACGTCCGCGCGGCAGTCCGTGCGACGACGGCATCCTTCTTGCCATCCTTTTTTCCGCATACAGGACACGGAATCTGCTTTCCCTTAGAAAGAATTGTGACGAACTGCGCCAAAGACCTCTTTCCGTTTCCGCCGCCCTCGCTGTCAGCGCCGGCAAGCTGCTTCTTGTAAAGAGACTCAGGCTTTTCAAGAAGGTTCTTGAATGCCGCGGCAGTGACGTTGTTCGCGCCCAGCCAGGCAAATCCGTACATATCCGCAAGTTTTTCATGCAGGGGACTCGTTCCCAGCAGAATAACGGCACAGCCTGCAGAAACGGCTTCAAATGCGGTAAAACCGTAATGCGTGACGATTAAATCATATTGATACAGTTTTTCTTTTAGATTCTCTATCGCGCCGGAAACAGTAATGCCAGCATCAGCTTCACTATTCACGCCGGCAGACTGCGGCAAAACGGCGGTAACGCTCAGACCGCACGATGCAAGCGCCTTTGCGGCGGGCAATGTCAGCGAGGCAGGATCCTCACCTCCCAATACCACAAGAGCTGTTTTCAACGGAGCGGCACAGTCCACATCCTGCCGTCTGTTTTCCGACATTGGAATAAACGAAGCGTCAGTTAAGTTAACCTTCCGCTCAGTATCGATTCCGGGAATGATGTCAAGCAGATAGTCAGCATAATTTGTTTCCGCAGCGCCCTCGTCGATTGCAGCGACAGGACATTTTGACGCAAGCTCTGTAATAAAATTCTTGTCTGAAACGAACAAGTCCGTAACTGCAAGATTATAAAAATCCGCATGCGTTATATCATTTACAATCTGAAAATCACACAGCCCCTGCTCTTTTGCGGCTTCAATCAAAGAGCCGGCCGGCCCTAAATCCGCGGCAGGATCAATATAAATATCAGCCTTCGTCTTTACGGCAAGCTCCAGGCAACGGCGCAGATGGCCTGTTCCGTGCCCCTTCTGAACACTCGGTACGAGCAGCGTAGGATACTTTACAAAGTCCTTTTCAAGAGCGGCAACAATCTGCTTTGTGTTAAACGGCTCTTTGACAGGCAGCCTCACGTCAGGATTATCAGTCAGCACAGACTGAACCACTGCCCTTGCCCGCCTGTAATCCCCATACACGTCAATCGTGGTACGGAGCGCGGGGTAAAAGAATTCTTTAGGAGCGTGAAGAAACACGCACTTATATTTGTCAGTATGCTTATACAGAGCCGGGCCGACATGCTCATGGTCGTATGCGTCCGTTGTTTCTGTCGCAGCCTTCAGCAATGAATGCGCATTGAACACTTCCACGCCAGAACCGTGCGGAAGCCCCGTCCACGTTATATAGTCTACAGGAGAAGACGACTCCCTGTCCTTATACTCGTCCAAAAGAGCCTGGGCGGCCTCATAAAAAAGGAACGGATTGTCTGCGGTAGCCCTGACCACGACATCAGCCTCTGCCAGCGTAATAGTCTTTACAAAGCGGTCAAGGACATCTTCCTTTGAGCCGGCAAAGAATTCATATCCGCATTTTTTTGTAATCGCCTCAAGCTCAGGTCCTGACTCAACATCTGTCGCAAGATAGTATCTGTCAGCATTTACCTTCTTCATAGCCGCAAGAGTCCACTCAAGCACAGTTTTTCCGCCGAGAGGAAGAAGCGCCTTTCTAGGAAGCCTTGTTGAGGAAAGTCTGCACTGCACAATCACCGCAGAACGTTTTTTCTTATCAAAAAAATTCATGAAACGCATATCGATTTCCTAGTCTCCCTCTTTATCCCAATTTTGCACTAAGTCAGCAGCATCAGTCTTAAAACGGTATCTGTTCAGTTTTACCCAGCCCTTCGCATTATTAAAAAGAGAAAGCGCTTCCGCCACACCGCATTGACTCCGTGACTTAAAAGAAAAGAATGCGGAAGCAGGTATTTCCCCATGGTCATTCCTGAAGACCGGCAGCAAATTCTTTAGATAGAACTTCAAATACGAAATATCAGACGTCTGATCGGCAGACGGAATATCCTCAAAATAAGTCAGCGAAAAAGCAGATGACAGCAAAATCTTTTCGCCCCACAGCCAGGAGCGCAAGAACAAATCAACCTTCTGCCAGTAAGGAGAAACAATTGTATAATCAAAACCGCCCAAAAACTTGAACTTGTCAGTATTATAAAAGCCCGCCATGTCATACGGATACAGCGTCCATGCCCTGTCAACAATAGCAAGGGAAGACTCAACGCCAAACACAAAATCGTCTATTTTCGGAGTGAACCGCACAGGGAAGCCCTGCCTCTCACTCGTCATAAGCCTCGGGCAGACACAGAAGATGTCAAACTCAATCAATTTCTTTACAAGCTGCGGACTGAACTTAAAATCCTGAACGCAAAGGTCATCATGCAGCACCAAGACATAAGGAGTAGTAACCTCTTCCATGCCAAGATTCACCAATTCGCCGTCAGACACCTTGTCATGGGCGGAAAGAAACTTAACTTCCGGGAATTCCTGAGAAAGCTGCTCCGTATTAAAATTAGGGCTGAACTGCTCCACGCTTATGATTTTCTCAAAGCCTACCGCCAGCAAGTTCTTAAAGACCCTTCCGCGATACTGATTGATTGTGCGTTTTATAACAATACAGGAAACAGGAAAGAGAACCTTTGTATTTTCCTGGACACCGCCAAGAATAGTCTTATTTATTTGTCTTTGATTAAAAGTTGAAGGTATAGTACTCATCACAGCATCCGCATTTTTCTGGGTATTGTTTATTTATGTGGCTCTGCACCAAATCCTTTGTCTTTTTCCAAACGGCTGGTATTCCTTCCGCAAAGACATTCCCTATCACATTTTCAAAGACATACTCACGGCAAAGAGGAACATTTCCATCAGGCAATATAGTCATATCCCGTTTGATGTGC
>CAZKPZ010000063.1:0-9285 GCA_964554745.1 uncultured Treponema sp.
ACAATGGGTTACAGTTTGAACAATGGTTTCAAAGCTTATCAGGAAGTTGGTGTTAAGACAGCCAGCCAAGGCTCTTTGGTGGTTATGCTTTACGAGGGGGCTGTCTCCCATTTGCAGGATGCCATAGCTTTAGTTGACGACGACAATAAAGTCAAGGCTCAGGATATTGAAAGCTTCGGAAAGCACTTACAGAAAGTCACTGACATCATTTCAGAACTTGAAGCCAGCCTTAACATGGAACAAGGCGGCGAAATTGCAAAAAGCCTGATGGCTCTTTATATTTTCTTCAACAAGCAGCTTCTTGCAGACGCAGTAAGTCATGACAAGAAGAACTTGCTCAGCATACACAAAATGCTTTCAGACCTTTTGGACTCATGGATTCAGGCTGCAAACAGCCTTGCGAACACACAAGTCCAACAGCCCGTAGACCGTCCTGCAATCAGCATAAACGGTTAGTCACCCATAGCTTATCCGGAGTGAAAATGATGGAAGAAATGATTGATCAGAAGGAAATTGACGAACGTATCTCCATTCTAAGGCGTTTCCGTTATCTGCTTGAGCAGCAACGAAATAAGTTCCAAGAATATCTGCATATTCTGGAAATGCAGGAAAGCGAAATCAACAGTGACAACACATCTGCAATCACCGCACACGCCGAACTTGAGAACCAGATAGTCAAAAATATCGGTTCCCTTCAGAAAATCATCGTACCAATGCAGCGTCTGTATGAGACATCACGCGCGGCGCACTATAATCCAAAGGATGCGATTCCTGTCTCAAAGATTCAGGGGGATTTAACAAAGCTGCGTACCCAGGTTATTTCACAGAACATGAAGAACCAGCAGCTCCTGCGTGTCAGAATGAGCGATATCCGCAATGAATTAAGCGGCATAAAAAACCCCTACCGTGCCCACCAGTCAATTTATGCAAAGCAAGAAGAGGCAGGCACGTTAGTCCACATGGATGCCTAATTCAAGAGTAAAGCTTCTTTAACAGCTCCGGGAAGGCCGCCTCGAAATCTACGCCATACCAATTGTGGTCTTCGTGTTCCAAGGTCTTCTTTATAGCAAGGACGGTAAAGTCAGCGGCAAGCTTTACCGCCTCTTCAAGGCTCTTTCCGAGCGTAAGTGAAGAGAATGCCACAGAGGCGAAGATGTCTCCTGTACCATGGAATTTAGCAGGAATAAGCTCGTGGAAATACTCTGTGGACTTTCCGCTCACGGAATCATAGGTTAAGACTCCGCAAAGCCCCTTCTTGTAGCCAACTCCTTTTAGAATAACCTTTTTTGCTCCCAAGGCGACAAGCTTCTGCATCAAGTCTTTTATATAGGATTCATCATAGTCTTCTCCAGGATAGGGCTGGTCGACCAAAAGACAGGCTTCTGTAATATTCGGGGCGATTATATCAGCCTTGCCGCACAGTTTTGCCATGGCAAGGGCAAACTCACGCGTAAAGCCAGGATACAGTTTGCCATTATCGGCCATACAGGGATCGACAAAAATAAGCTTGCCATTTCCGCCAAAATCGCAGAATAATTTTTCCATAAGCTCAAGCTGCCTAAAGCTTCCAAGATAGCCTGTATATATGCCGTCAAAAGAAAAGCCCTGGTTCTTCCAGTGGTCTGTTATCTTCTGTATTTCATCTGTCAAATCGTGGAACGTAAACCCCTTGAAACCTGTATGAGTAGAAAGCACTGCGGTAGGAATAATTCCAGCTTCAATTCCCATAGCGCTGATTATAGGCAATGCGACGGTAAGGGAACACTTGCCGACACAGGAAATATCCTGAATTGTAACAATTCTTTTCATAAATCGCCTCCTGAAAAGCTCTTTTTTTGGATTTATCCTAATCATAGTTATTTACTAGAAATTATTCAACTACTCTCTGTATAAAATATAAAATTATCGCTTTAGAAGGCTGAAGATTGCAAAAGCGTTTTAAAAATGGTAGTATCCAAACCGCTATGATTCACACGCAAAAAAGATTCTCCGCAGCTATTTTTGACTTGGACGGTACTTTGCTAAACACACTGGAAGACCTTGCAGACAGTTGCAACGCAGCACTAAAGATTATGGGATATCCAGAGCACAGCATTGATGATGTCCGTAAATTTGTAGGCAACGGACTGGGTGTGCTCATGGAACTGGCACTTCCCGGCGGAAAGGCAAACCATGACTATGAAAAAGCATTAGAAACTTTACGCCGCCATTATGCACACAACTGGCAGAATAAAACAAAACCATATAACGGTATATTGGATTTGATACAAGCGCTCAATAAAAAGGGAATTAAAATAGCAATTGTATCCAACAAGCCCGATATGCAGGTAAAAGAACTTTCCCAGCTCTATTTTAATGGTGAAATCCCTGTAAATGCCGCAATCGGAGAAAAGGAAAGCGCAGGTATAAGAAGAAAGCCGGCACCGGATTCAGTCTTTACCGCAATAAAGGAAATAGGTGCTCAAAAGGAGACTTCCGTCTATATAGGAGATTCAGACGTTGATATCATGACGGCTCAAAATGCAGGTCTTGACTGCATAAGCGTCACATGGGGCTTCCGCTCCAAGGACTTTTTAATAGAACACGGAGCGAAGACTCTGATAAACAAACCGGAAGAACTTCTGGACTTCTTTTAAAGTCCTTGTATAACTTTGTTTCCAAAGAAATATTCGCCTTTACCTTTGCCGCTTGTGCTGTTCAAAGCGGTAAAAGAAATTGTTCTCCGCTGAGAATCCGGGATATTCTTTACGCTCCAATCTGTTGCAGACAAGAACAAACCTGTAAAGACACCGATTTCACCAAGGTCAAAGACAACAGTCGAGCCGTCGGAATCAAGTCTTACGCTTCCGCTATATTTACCTGTTACCGTTCCGTCTTCTGCAATTATAATACTCTCAGACTTCTGGGAAGTTCCGTCGATTCTGGGAATCCTGCTCCGCCTTGTCAGCAGGGAATCATAGCGTCCGGCAATATCTTTCATGGTAAAAGAAGGATGTTCCGTGCTTTCGCCGTAGAATTCATTCCAATTCAAAACAGGCCAACCGTCACAGTTAAAATACATCTGCCTAAGCTGCAATGTAAAGCAAGCGTGATTCATCCAGTTAGTCCGTGAGTGACAGGCAAACAGAATGCGTCCTTTTGAGTCACGCATTATGGACTGACCGCCTGGAGACGAAAAGCCCCAGCCTTCTCCCAGCTGTGCGGCACCGATGATTTTGCCTCCAATATCATGATAGCCGGAAGCCTGTCCTGTAGAGGTAAACACCATGCTGTTTCCCCCTGTATCGGTATATGGGCCTGCAAGCTTCTGGCTGCGCCCCACTCCAACGCGATACTGAATCTGCAAATCTCCCATGGAAACAAATATATAGTAATACCCTGTCTCGCTATTATAGATAATTTGGGCACCTTCATAAGCAGCCCCGAAGCCCCCTGCCACCAGTATGCCAAAATTGTTTTTTTCGCTGTCCAAAGGGGCATTCATCACTTTGCCTGTTTTTTGATTCACAGGGCGGAAGGTTTTAGCATCTATAAACACAAGGGCTATTCCTCCCTTCCAAGAACCATAAGTCAGGGCATAGCAGGTATTCTTGCCGATTTGGTATTCCATAAGCTTACCGGTAGCTATGTCTGTGACAAACTCCGGATCAATAGTGCCAAATCCGTTTTCCCAATTAGAAGATGCCGTGTTGTAACACGCATTATAGCCTATCTGCGCATTATGAGCATTATTATTCGTCCACACGTAGCGAACCAGGCTTGAAGTCTTGTAGGTCTTTGGGTCGAATTTTGAAGCCGGTATAAAAGGGCCGTCCGGTTTTTCGGCAATCGCAAGTGTTATACAGGCTGCCGGATGCAGTTTGCTATCACCCGTTGAAAGGCAGTCTGTTATGATTCCGTGAAACATATAATATTTGCCGTTTTGGTAAACAACAGCAGGTGCCCAGCTGTTAGGCTTCTGGGGAACAGGCCTGTTCTTTGTGGTAAAAAAACGTCCGTCATTTGTGGCGTAGCCGACCCATTTTAGGAAATCATCATCCCAATGCATGTTACGGTACTTTATGGAAACATCTTTTTTATCCCATAGGGCACAATTCTTGTGAAAAGCCCAGTGTATACCGTCATCAGAAGAACGTATCTGTACTCCATCTGTCCACCCAGTAGAATAAACAAAGTAACGCCCGGATACCGGGTCTTGAAAGAGTTTAGGGTCATGGCAGTTCCATGTTGACTGGGAAACGGATGCGTATTTCTTGCTTATAAAGTCCCCAGTGCTCTCATCTTGTACAACCGGCATATATTCACGCTGCTCATCACTTACACTTTTACGCGCTGCCAGTTTTTTTACGGTATCATTAGAATCTTTAGCGCAAGAAACAAAAAAAACACTGATTAATAAAAAGAAAGAGAGAATTCTTGTAATAAACAAAATACATCCCGAGTCAAGAAATTATGAATTAATTCAAAATGCACAACAATGGTACATGGCGGAAAATACAACAAGCACATTTTCCGCCACAGTTCCAAGTGAAAGCATTCCATTTTTATAAAATATTTGCAATACAGCCTGCCTGATATGGCAGCAACAAAAGTTTATTTTGCAGCCGGCTTTCTAAGCAGACTATTATCTTCTATTGTCGCAGTCGGGGCGTTCTTTTTTATGGATTTTATGCCGTTAAGGCAAGAGTCCAATGCCTTATAGCCTTCGCCTGTCGCTATGATACGTCCATTTGTAGCAATAAGGCGGAAACGGAATTCTCCGGCTTTATCTTTATAGACTTCATATTTTGGACGCGACAGAGTTTCGTATCCTGCCACGGTTTGGTTTTCAATTTCGGCATCAGAGTTTTTTACGACACTGGCAATACCAACTTTGCATTTAGGTTTCTGAGTGTAAACTTCACTGGTTGCTATTACCTCGCCGTTTCCGGCAACAAGGTTAAATTTAAAACCATTGTTCTTAGTTCTCGCAATAACAAATTTACCCATAAAAAAGACCTCCGCATTGGATTATAGGGAAAATAAAGAATCTATCCCTATAAACCCCATTATAAGGCACAAAGGTCAGCTTTGCAAACTTTTTTAATCTTATTTCAGATATTTTTTAATCCATTCCAAAACATCATTCATGACTTCATCACGATTCGTCTCGTTCAAAAGCTCATGTTTTGCCCCGGGGTACAGCTTTAGCTCCAAATCGGCGATTCCGTTCGCCTTGTAAATATCATGCAGTTTTTTTACGGTCTTTCCGTAAGAGCCGACTGGGTCATCTGTACCGGCAATAAGGTAAACCGGCAATGATGCGGGAATTGCCTTGATGTGCTTTTTTGAATGAATATAGCAAAGGCCTGACATCATGTCATAGTAAAACGAATCAGAGCATTTGAACGTGCACCAAGGATCAGATGCATATTTTTCTGCAATCGCAGTATCCCTCGTAAGCCAATTATCATCATAGCCAGAGAAAGCAACCGCAGCCAATGCCGGCGACACGGTTTTTCCGCCGCGGAGGGCAACAAAAAGGCCTGCAAGCAGCTTGCCCAAATGCACAACAAAGCGGGGACCGGCAGTACCGCAGAGTATCACGCCGTCAATGAGATTACCGTACTTTTCGATGAAGCACTGAGAAATAAACGAACCAAAGCTATGCCCGAACAGAAAAATCTTCTTTCCAGGATATTCGCTGCGCAAAAGCTCGGCTTCTTCTTTTATATCGTCAGTCACACGGAAAAATCCGTCTTTATCACCAAGATAGCCAAACATTCCTGTTCCGTCCTTCACCGCCTTTTCCGCAGTTTTTCCATGACCACGATGGTCTTCAGCAAAAAGCGCGAATCCGGCGGCCGTCAAAAAGCGACCAAAAGCATCGTACCGAAAAGCATACTCCGTCATGCCATGACTCAATAATATAACAGCCTTAACTTCTTCTGAATCTGGAAGCCAAGAATGAAAGAAATTACAGCCGCCGTCAGACATCTTTATCAACTTACACTCGTATTTCATGCATTGATTATAGCATACATTAACGCTAGTTGAAAGCTTTTCACATTATGTGATATTATATCTTAAAATGGGTGATTAAATGGATAAAGTAGAGACACGTCTTTACATCATCGGCGCGGGTTTTGCCGGGCAGATGATTGCAAAGGACATAATAAGAAAGAATATATTCGGCAAAGTCGCAGCATTCCTGGATGATGATAAAAGCATTATAGGAAGCAAGATTGACGGAATACCAGTACTCGGACCGATTGACGAAGTAACACCGATACTTCGAGTTAATGCAATCGACGAGGCCATCATTGCCATTCCAAGCGCCACAAGCGACAGAATCAGAGGAATTTACAATGCCTTAAAACAGGGCGGATTTTTCCGCATAAAGATATTGCCGTCTATCAGCCAAGTTGTTGACGGCAAAGCTCATCTGGTACAGACCCGCAACATAAACCCTTTGGATATCTTGGGACGGACACCGATTATAATTCCGCTGCACGAAAGTCTCGCCTACCTCAAAGGCAAAAGAGTCCTCATAACAGGAGCCGGAGGTTCAATAGGTTCTGAACTTTCCAGGCAGCTTCTTTCTGGCGGTTGCGAACGGATTTATCTTTTTGGTCACGGAGAAAACTCCATCGTCAATATTTACCGGGAGTTGCACCTGCTGCAAAATGAGGGTGTAGGAGAAAAAGCCTCAGTCGTTCCAATCATAGGAGACATGAAAGACAGGGAATACATTGAGTATATAATTTCACGTACTCACGCAGACGTGATTTTCCATTGCGCCGCATACAAACATGTTCCTATGATGGAAGAGAATCCTGTCGCCGCAATCGAAAACAATGTATTCGGCACAAAGAACCTTCTTGATGCCGCCATAAAAGCTGGCACACGTAAGTTCGTACTCATTTCCACAGACAAGGCCGTTGACCCGGTCAGCGTTTACGGTGTAAGCAAGATGCTCTGCGAAAAGCTTGTAATCGACTCCGCAAAAGAAGCAAAAGACGGACAGTCATTTATGTTTGTCCGCTTCGGAAACGTCCTTGGCTCACGCGGCTCCATACTCCCGATTTTTATGGAACAAATTCAAAACGGAGGCCCGGTGACAGTTACAGACAAAGATATGGAACGCTACTTCATGACAATTCCAGAAGCATGTTCCTTGGTCCTGCAGACAGGAGGAGTCGGCGTAAACGGAGCCTCGTATCTTTTGGATATGGGCGACCCGGTTCGAATTCTGGATTTGGCGGAGCAGATAATACGTTTTTCCGGATTCGAGCCGTATGAAGATATTGATATAAAGTTCATTGGCACACGGCCTGGGGAGCGGCTTGTTGAACCGCTATGGCTTGATGAAGAAAAGCCTACACAGACAAAATACAAAAAAATTCTCTCGCTCACAAATATTTCTCCAAGGACATTTGAGCTTAGCAAACTCATTGAAGAGCTAAAGCCAATCTGCTTCTACGATTCAAGCAAACCTGAACTTTACAGGAACAACAAAGAGCTGCTGAGCATTCTCTGCAAAGCAGTGCCCACTTTGGATGAGTTCTATAAAGTGCAGACAGACAGCGGAAAGATTGTAAACATGTCAAATTCCGTAAAGGTGGTTCTATAATGGCAAATGATAAGAATGTTTCTGAATTGAAAGTGCCTTTCTTTAAAGCTTCTCTCGGTACAGAAGAAGAAGAAGCCGTACTCCGCGTCTTGCGCTCAGGTTGGCTCACGACAGGCAAAGAATGTCTTGCCTTTGAAAAAGAATTTGCAGAAAAAGTCGAAGCTCCGTATGCACTTGCCGTAAACAGCAATACAAGCGGAATGGTCTTGGCCATGGAAGCCTGCGGAGTCGGCCCGGGTAAAGCGGTTATCACGACACCTTATACATTTGTTTCAACAGCAGCCTGCGCACGACTGCTCGGTGCAGATGTGTATTTTGCAGATATAGAAAAAGACAGCTATTCTATTGATCCAGATAAAATAGAAGAAATCCTTGAAAGTCCGAAGGGAAAGAATGTAGTCGCCATAGTCCCTGTACATATCGGCGGCAACGTTTGTGACATGGACGCAATTATGGCGCTTGCAAAAAAATACGGAATCCGCGTAATCGAAGACGCAGCACATTCATTTCCGAGCAAAACTCACTTGGGCTATGCAGGGGCAATCGGCGACATTGGAGTATTCTCATTCTACGTGACAAAAACAATAACAACCGGTGAAGGCGGTATGGTCGTAACAAAAGACGAGTCTCTTGCCAAACACATGACTTCAATGCGCATGCACGGAATGGACAGAACGACCTGGGACCGCTACACATCCCCAAAAGCTTCTTGGGAATATGATATAATCGCGCCCGGATACAAGTACAACCTGCCTGATTTACTTGCAACCATAGGACGCGCCCAACTGGCAAAAGCCGACCTGTTCGACAAAAAACGTAAAGAGCACGTCGCCAAATACAAAGCTGCATTCAAGAACTTGGATTTTATCAAGCTTCCTCCAGACGGAGAGGGAAACGCCTGGCACCTCTTCTTGATGCGACTGGATTTAACAAAACTTACCTGTGACAGAAACACATTTGCAAAAGAAATGCAGGCGGCAGGAGTCGGAATAAGCGTTCATTTTATTCCGATATTCCATTTCACCTATTGGAAAAAACTCTATGCAGGCTTTGATGCGGCACATTTTCCGAATGCAGAGCAGCACTACAATGAGACAATATCCATTCCGCTCTTCCCTGACATGGATGACAAAATGATAAAATTCGTTGTCGACACCATAAAATCAATAGGAGACAAATACCATGCCTAAAGGAAAAGAGGCTTCCCACGCAATATCATTCAAAGATGATTTTTGCTCGGATCTTTCCTTAAAGGATATGCTCTATGCGGTAACAATCCGTAGCCCTATCAGTCAGGGAATTATCACATCTATATCTCTCGACCAATCATTCGAACATTGTACACTGATTACCGCTCGAGACGTACCAGGCAGCAACCTCATTGATACGATAGAAGGCAAAGTCAGTGTTTTCTGCGGAGGCAATATTTCATATAAAGGTGAAGCAATCGGACTGCTTGTAGCCCCTGACGAAAAAACTCTTGCACAGGCTCTGGAAAGCATACAGATAAATTATGACGAGTCTCCGATAGAATCTTATGTAGGCAACAGCGAATATGAAAACACAAATCTATTCCGCTCCGAAATACGAGAACGCAAAGTTGAAAGCGGACACTGCTTTGACATAGAAAGCGGAAAAAGCATTTCACCCTTGCGGTATGCCTATTATCAGCT
>CAZKPZ010000063.1:9295-15387 GCA_964554745.1 uncultured Treponema sp.
AAAAAGCAAAGGTATTGATGCCGTTCTTGCAGAATCCAGTTTTTGCGTAAAAGGAGACTGGACGTATGCGCTTTGCCCAAAAAACTACAGAGAGCCATGCGGTGCATTGTGTTCATACAATAAAGACAGTCTTACCGTCTATTCACCGTCACAATGGATTAACAACCTTCGAATAGATTTGAGCGAAGTGCTCAAATTGGATAGTGACAGCGTAAAAATTTACAGGACAAAAGCTTTTGATCGTTCCACAAACAGTATCTGGTATAACTCGATTATTGCCTGTCAGGCGGCAGTTGCTTCTTACTGCACACAAAAACCCGTAAAACTCATTTACAGCAGACACGAACAGGAAGAATATATAAACTGCATAAAGCCTATTGCTTTTCACACAGAACTCGGAGCAGATGAGACAGGCAAACTCACTGCCGTAAAAGTTCAAGCGAATGTAGACTCAGGAAGCACAAATGTATTTATAGGAGAAATAATAGACCGTCTTGCCATTGCTTCCTGCAGTTGCTACAAAGCAGAAAACGTCAGTATAAGCGTAAAGGCAACTCCGTCAAACACACCGCCTATTTCATTGGACTTACAGCTCATTGACTCGGCAGCATTCTTTGCAGCAGAAAATGCATTAAGCCAACTTGCCTCCGCGATGAACACAAAGCCAGAAGAATCACTGAGTTTCCCAAGTGATATACGGAAACAGAACATCAACAATACAAATGATGACGATGACAGCAAAGAAGAAAATGCAGGAGCAGATTTCAGCGTTCCATTCAGCTTTTATTTACCGCGATATGAAGAAGCAATCGAAGCCCTCTTTGAATCCAGTGATTTTAAAAACAAATACATCTTTTACAACCGCGAGAGTCTTGCTCGCTCTTTGGGGAAACAGACAATCCTCTCACCGTCGCCATTCAGCGCACCCGTTCGTGGCATAGGATTCTCATGCGGTTTTGAAGGCTCCTTCTACTACGGTTCAAAAATATACGATGCAAATCAGGAGATGGAAGTTTCTGTTGAAGAAAATGGAGACGTACTTATTCACTGTCCTCCGCTTTCACGTACCATACAGGAAATATGGACAAAAATAGTCTCAGACATTCTCGGCGTGCGAAGTTCAGCGGTAAAAATAGATTCAACATTTGAAGCCGGCAGTGAACCAGTATTGCCAGAAAGCGCCTATGCGAATATAAGCATCATGACTGTGCTGCTAAAAAAATGCTGTGAAGTAATACGAAAAAAGAAGGACGATAGTGGACAGCCGATTTCAGTAAAACGCAAACTTGGCAGTGTTCAGCGAAAGGAATGGAATACACAGGATTTCAGAGGCAAGCCATTCCATTCCTGTTCATTTGCAGCCGCAACAGTAGAAGTTGAAATAGATTCATGTACATACCGCAATAAAATCAGAAGCATAAATGTTGTTATAAGCGGAGGACAAATTCTTAACTCAGTTGCAGCAGAAGCCACAATCAAACTGGGTATTCAGAAAATACTCGCGTCCCTTATCGAAGACGACATAATATCATGCGACAAGATAAAGATTTCATTCATGAAGTCAGACGGTAACCCCGAGCAAATCGGCGAACTGGTTTACCAGATGATACCTTCCGCATATACACAAGCGCTTTCACAGGCATTGGGAACAATAGTCCACTCATTGCCACTCAAGCCAGACAGCATTTACAGAATTCTTACAGAACCAAAAGAAAACACAGAAGCATACACAAACAATATAGAGCAGGTGGTAAAAAATGCAGATTCCGGTAATGCTGAATAACCAAGCTACAGTTTTTGACGCAGAGCCGCAGGAAAAACTGCTTGAAGTTCTCAGACGCGAAAAACTCTACAAGGTAAAATGCGGTTGTATGGAAGGACACTGCGGCAATTGCTATGTTCTTATCGACAACAAACCTGTTCCAAGCTGCATAGTTCCCGTTGCAGTAGTAAGAGACTCTTCTATTGTCACTCTTGAATATTTTAAGAACTATCCTGAATACAACGACATCATGACTGGATTTAAGGATGCAGGAATCAACTTGTGCGGCTACTGCGACTCAGGCAAGATTCTTACTGCGTACCAGTTGCTAAAGGCAACAGGAAGACCGTCCGTAAAGCAAATCGACAATGCCATAAAGAATCTGGACTTCTGTTGTACGGATCATGACACTCTCATAAATGGTATTCTTTACGCAATCGCCGCAAAACATAGACGGGAAGGAAAGAAGCATGGACGCAAATAAAAAAAGCAATACAACGACTTTTCTCATGGCAAAAAATGTCGCCGATATTTTCTATCACATAAAGACAGTGCAGAGAGTTCAACTTTTAGGCGGCTGTACGCAAACAGACGAATACCATGACAAAGTAATATCTATCAGAAATATCAATGAACTTAAGGCCATCGACAAAAGAGAGCGCTATATAGACATCGGACCTGCCGCAACACTTTCAGAAATCTACTCAATGGGCAGGGCAAACATACCGCCTGTTCTTTACGATGCAATCGGCAGCATAAGCACGGAACAAGTCAGAAACATCGCAACTCTTGCAGGTAATATTTGCGCAAACGGACAAAAGCAAACTCTCTTTGCTCCGTTGCTAGCCCTTGATGCCCGCATAGAAATCAAAAGTGCGGGATTAACAAAATATATTCCGTTCACAAAGTTCACAAAAATTCCAGAATCATTCGTTATAACAAAAATCCGAATACCGCTCAACGACTGGGAAGTTTCTGTATTCCGCCGCACAGGCCCGGTCGGACGTATCAGCGAGCAAAGTGCAAGTTTTGTATTCTTGCTGGATTCAGAAAACGATTTAATCGTAAATCTAAAGATAGCCTTCGCAGGCGTTCCGGTATTCCGTTCCAGAGAACTTGAAAACAAGCTCATAGGAGCTAGACTACCGCTTTCGGAAAAGACCATAGAAACATTTCTTGAATCAGCAAAGAAGCTTTCTGAACCGGTGTTCACAGAGAGCCATGCTGACCCAATTCTAAAAAATCAGTTCTTAAACCTTCTTAACTACGAGCTGGAACTGCTCACTTGATTTCAACATTACTTAATCAGCATTGCATCTCCGTATGAGAAGAAGTGATACTTTTGTTGTACGGCCATCTTATATGCGTTCAAGATATTCTCACGTGTCGAAAAAGCACTTACAAGCATAATCAGCGTAGACTCAGGGGTATGAAAATTTGTGAACATCTGGTCAACAACCTTGAATTTAAAACCAGGATACATAAAGATATGAGTCTTTCCAGTACCGCCCTGTACCACACCATCTTCATTGCAGGCACTTTCCAAAGTTCGCACGCTCGTTGTACCTACGGCAAGAATCGGGCGGCCGTCTTTCTTGGCCTGATTGATTTTTGCAGCAGTATCATACGGCACAGTATACACTTCTTCATGCATCTTGTGCTCCTCGATATTCTCCGCACGGACAGGCAAGAACGTTCCCAAGCCGACATGCAGAGTCAGCCACTCAAGCTCAACGCCTTTCGCCCTCAATTTTTCAAGCATATCGTCTGTAAAATGCAGTCCCGCGGTTGGACAAGCAGCACTTCCTGTTTCTTTGGCATATACCGTCTGATAGCGCTCGCTGTCAGTATCATCATCTTCCCGGCGGATATACGGAGGGAGAGGGATATGTCCGTTTCTTTCAAACCAATCTTCTGTGATTCTAAACGGAAATTTTATCGTGCGGAATTCAGTTCCGTCATCAGCAGGATTCTCTTCGATTATTCCTTCCGAACCATCTGGAAAACGGTACACAGAAGCTGTCTTTACCTTCTTTGCCCCCTTCACCATTGTATTCCAAGCATCCCCGTCCGGACCAATCTGGTTCAAGAACATAAATTCCTGCTCACGCCCCGTATCCACGCGCACACCGTAGCAACGGCTTCTGCGCACACGGCTGTTATTGAACACCATCAAAGTACCGTCATCAATAAGAGAAGGCAAATCCTCCATCACATGGTGCTCTACAAGACCACTCTTGCGTCCTAGCAGCATGAGACGGTCTTTTCCACGCTCTCCGGCCGGCCGCTGAGCGATAAGTTCTTCCGGTAAATCAAAATAAAAGTCGCTGGTCTTCATTATCAGTACTCCTGTCTGTAATTTTCATCTCAAGCCCCAAATGCCTGTAGGCACGTTCAGTCACAATGCGCCCTCGCGGAGTGCGCTGCAAAAGACCGCACTGTATAAGATAAGGCTCATAATAGTCTTCTAGCGTATCCTGACTTTCACCGATGGAAATTGCCAGAGTCTCAGCTCCAACCGGACCGCCCGAAAAATTATTTATGATGGAAGATAAAATCTCCCTGTCATAGCGCTCAAGTCCTAAAGAATCTATTCCAAGTTTCTTTAGGCCATCACCTACTATTTCATCAGTAATCGTACCACTTCCGGCAACTTGGGCAAAATCCCTCATACGGCGCAATATACGGTTCGCAATACGTGGCGTTCCCCGCGAGCAACTGGCCATAAGCAAAGCAGCTCTGTCCTCGACGCTGACATTCAGAATCGCTGCCGAACGCTTGATAATACCGGCAAGCTCTTCCTTTGTATAATAATTAAAACGCTGAACAATACCAAAGCGACTGATAAGCGGAGAAGAAACCATACCAGCCTTTGTAGTCGCCCCGACAAGTGTAAAATGAGGAATCGGTATACGAACCGTACGAGCAGCAGCTCCCTGCCCTATTACCCAGTCAAGCTCAAAATCTTCCATGGCAATATAAAGCATCTCTTCCATGGCCGGCTTAAGACGGTGAATCTCATCAATAAAAAAAACAGTACGAGGCGTAATAGTAGAAAGTATCCCCGCCAAATCTTTCGGCTTGTCCAAAGCAGGGGCACTAGTCACCTTAAAGTCAACACCGAGTTCGTTCGCCGTTATCTGCGCAAGGGTTGTCTTACCGAGACCCGGCGGGCCGATTAAAAAGAGATGATCCAAAGCTTCCTGGCGTTCGCGTGCCGCATCAACAAAAACAGACAGGTTTTCTTTTATGGCGCTCTGCCCCTGAAAGTCTTTCAGTGTCTTTGGGCGCAGACAGTTTTCCTGCATATCGTCCGCACTGACCATTTCCGCACGAACTATATGAGTAGCATCTTCTGCAATGTTCTCTGCAGCCTGCGATGCAATCTGAGCGACCATATTCATCTCGTCTTCAGTGTCATCTATTCCGCCGGAAAACTTATTCTTCCTGTTGTACTGGCTTTTTGCCGTAACACTCTTATTCATATTTATAAAAAGACCGTGAGCAAGTGTAGCAGAAAAAGCGTATTTGTAAAAGTACCTGCAAAAAACAGTATAATATGGACACAAACGCCGTTAAAGGATATAGTGGCAACATGAAAATTTATCTTGCAACTGGTAATAAGAATAAAAAGCGTGAAATACAGGAAATCTTTCCGCAACATACGATTGTGACTCCTGCAGACGAAGGTATAGACTTTGACCCGGAAGAAACAGGCAACACTTTTTTGGCAAACAGTCTGATAAAAGCCCGCGCACTCTGGCAAATAACCCACTGCCCGGTCATCGCCGATGATTCAGGCATTTGCGTAGACGCACTCGACGGAAGACCCGGCATTTATTCTTCCCGCTATGCCGGTCCAGAACACCCAGACAATGCAGACGGAGGTAAAGGGGTCTCCCAGGCGGACAAGAACAGGTTTCTTATCGCTGAAACGGATACCGCAATTGAAAACGGTCTTGCAAAAATAACGGATGAAGCAAAATCAAAAGGACTTTTCAAGAATGGACTAAGAAGCGCGCATTATACCTGCGCCATGGTATTTCTTACCGACTGGTTTGAATATTCCGCGACAGTGCAGACTATGGAAGGTTCCATCATAGAAAGAATTGAAGACGCCCGAGGTACAGGCGGCTTTGGCTATGATCCGATATTTCTTCTGCCCGGTCAGCAAAAAACTGCCGCAGAACTTACAGATGCAGAAAAAAATGCAATCTCCCATCGTGGAAAAGCAGCAAGAATAATTCAAAAGATTCTAGAGAGTTCCCATTAAAAATAACGTTTATCTATATTAAAAGGGCTGGCCGGCAGGTTTCATGAAACCTGCCGG
>CAZKPZ010000064.1:0-14622 GCA_964554745.1 uncultured Treponema sp.
TACAGGATTCTATACACATTATATGGCCCCGTACCGTCACGAGGGTCAGAGAACGGATTCTTTTTATGAATCATCCTGTTGTTTAAAAAATCCGCATCCCCGGTAGCGCAAGCCCCAACGTACATGTCCCAGACTTTTATAAGCCAGCCGGAACAATAATTGGTATACAAAGGAATTGCAGAAGTCTGCACCTTTATCTTCTTAAGCGCCAGCAAAAACTCATCCGGAGTCTTAGGCCATTGCGTTATTCCGGCTTCCCTGAAAATCCGCTTGTTATATAAAATTCCCTGAGCCGTTATCGCAGAAGGAATGCCGAACACCTGCCCGTCCCAAGACGTATCACTGTCAACAAAACGGAGATGCTTTTCCAAATCAGAGACAAAACCGTAAGAAAGAAAATAAGAAGACAGCTTCCGTCTGCTCAGATTGGGAATCATCATTATGTCTCCCCAATTCTTTTTTTCAAGACGTTTTTTTTCAATCTCCTCATACTCGGTTACAGACTCAACCTCGATGTCTATATTCGGATAGATATTGTGAAATTCCTTTATATACGACTCCCAGGTTTTACCGGGATACACCACGGAAGCCATATCCGTTCTGTTCGTTATGAAATGAATCTTTGTCTTTATGTCAAGGCCGGTGACACCAATCTCAATATTCTTGTACTTTACGTCAGTGATGTCTGAATTCTTATAGATTTTTGAAAGACTGTCCTCTTTGGAACAGGAAGCCAAAAGAAGCAAATAAAAGACTGCAAGTAAAAAAAAGACACATTTTTTCATACAGTCATTATAACGTACAGTGACATTTAGTCAAGAAAACATAAAAAAAGCACAGCCAACCTTTGCGCGGCTCTGGAATCGAACCAGAGACCTCAAGCGTGTCATGCTTGCGCTCTAACCAACTGAGCTAGTCGCGCAAGGGTTGTCTGTGCAATGACAATAGTTTAGCTAAAACAAAGGAACTTGTCAAGCCTTAAATGCCGAAAGTCCAGAAAAATCCAAGGTGGCAAAATAGTCTTCAACAGTCTCACTGCGCCTAATCTGCAAGACAGAACCGTCCGAGCGCAGCAGCAGCTCCCCGCAGCGGAGCTTGCCGTTATAGTTAAAGCCCATGGCGCGGCCGTGCGCACCGGCATCGTGGATAATCAAAATGTCGCCGACATTGACTTCCGGCAGCTCACGCTGGACGGCAAACTTGTCGCAGTTCTCGCACAAGCTGCCGACCACATCGTACACATGGTCTTTAGGGGCATTCTCCTTGCCGCTCACCGTAAGCTCATGATACGCGCCGTACATGCCGGGGCGCATAAGGTCCGCCATGCTTGCATCGGTGCCGATGTAGTCGCGGTAGATGTGCTTTTCATGAATGGCCGTAGTGACCAGCCAGCCGTAAGGCCCCGTAATCGGACGGCCGCATTCCCAGTAAATGGCAAGAGGGTCAAGCCCTGCCGGCACGACTATAGCGTCATAGAGCTTGCGTATCTCGGCAGAGACATACTCCAAATCAACTTTCTTCTGACCGGGCTTATACGGAATGCCCACGCCCCCGCCCAGGTCAACGAACTCAATCCGCACGCCTGTCTTGGCCTTGACTTCTGCGGCAAGGTCAAAGACAAGCCTTGCTGTGTCCGCAAAGAAATCCGGGTTCAGCTCATTTGACGCAACCATTGTATGCAGACCAAAATGCTGCACTCCCCCGGCCTTGCAAATCTTGTAGGCTTCTATCATCTGCTCGCGGGTAAGTCCGTACTTGGCTTCCTCAGGCTTGCCGATAATCGCGTTTCCGCCAGCCTTGAGAGGTCCCGGATTATAGCGGAAGCAGATTGTATCGGGCAGCTTGCCGCCAAGCGCGTTCTTCAGGAACTCTATATGAGTTATGTCGTCAAGGTTGATGATATTCCCCTTTTCACAGGCATAGCGGAATTCAGCGGCAGGAGTGTCGTTGCTGGTGAACATTACACGCTTTGCGCCGATGCCGCTCTTGTCGCAGAGAATAAGCTCCGGCAGGCTTGAGCAGTCTCCGCCGCAACCCTCGCTTTGCAAAATCTTGAGTATATAGGGATTCGGCAGAGCCTTGACGGCAAAGTACTCCCTGAAGGCAGGAAAGTTGCTGAACGCCTTAGTAAAATACCGCATATTCTCGCGGATACCTTTCTCGTCATAAATATAGAACGGCGTAGGATATTTCTTTACAAGCTCCTTGAGCTGACCATGCGAAAGTGGAAATGTATTCATGCGTGCATTATTGCATATTTATGCACAATATGCAAGTTCATGCGGATTTTTAAACATACACACGTGGAAGCTACGTTAACACGACATTGCAACGTACGTTATAACGCCTTCGTAACGTACGTTAATGCACCTTTCTAAGCTACGTTAACACGACATCGTAACGTACGTTAATGCGGCATTGTAAGCTACGTTATCACGGAGAGAATTGATATGCACCCCGGAACATTGTCATCAGTAATAAAAAGCATTATATTATGCGCAGGAGTTAAAAAGATGAAAAAACTGATTGCGCTGCCTGTGCTGCTTTTTATATTGGGTTCTCTGCCTCTTATCGCACAGGATGATGAGTTTAAGCTTGCAAACGTACCTGCCGAGTATTGCGGAACTTACGTTCCGGTTGCCTTTGAGCAGGTTCTTGAAGAGACCGCCTCTTTCTCAAAGGCAATGCGCCACCAAAAGAGCAAGCGGTATTCGTATCACGACATTCTGATTCTCGGTCAAGAAATGTGCTATAGCGATATGGGCTTTCATGACGGCTATGCGATAAAGGCTTCTGAATTTGCCGATTACCGCTTTGTAAAGAATTCTGCCGGCTGCTTCATAATCGATGCAAACGGCAACTCCTACCACCGCATTTCCCTTGCGAAGACTCCTGAAGAGGGCGCTTACAGTGATTTTGCGGCGTTTGCTGTCGGCAAAATCTTTTCCGATGCGAGAGAGCTGAATAATGTGAAGGTCGATGGCTCAGAAGTCATTATTGACGGAACGGAGTATTTGTTCATGTTAGATGACACTTTCTTTGACGGCGCTGATGCATGGTTCTTTTCCGAAAAAGGCGCGGCGGGGCTTGTGATTGACGGAATCTCTGCAAGACTTGTTAAGGGAGGCAGAGGCGAATACCATGGTGTGACTTACGCGACAGGAGACGTTGTCGCAGAATTTCCGCTGTTCTACTACAAGGGATTTGGTTTTCCGTCGGAACTGAACGTTTGGTATATGGATGTCAACAAAACCCAGCTCAGGATTCTGCGTAACCTCGTCTATGCACGGCACGGATATGTCTTTAAAGACAAAAAGCTGGCCTCCCTCTTCTCACGGTTCTCATGGTACAAGAAGAATCCGTCTTTTTCCGAAAGCGCTTTTGACCGCGCGGAAAAAGAATTCGTAGACAATTGCCGAAGACTGGAAACACGGGCTTAAGATTACTGATGTCTATTGATTCACTCTATAACTGCACATAGAAAATAAGACTTGGCGCATTCTCTACTAATCCACTATCATTTATACAAAGTAAAAACTACGAGGTGGATTATGGAAAACATCATTCAGACCGGTTCACACGCGCCAAGCCCGGAGCCTTGTCCTCTAAGCGAAGAATCATGCGAATCTTTTTGTACTCACGGTTTTACCCCCAGCGAAAAGGAAAACGGAGCCTTAAGCACACCTATCGTGCTCGCCGCGACCTTTTCGCACCCGGAACTGGGACTTTCAACAGGCTTTGACTACAGCAGGGGGCTGAACCCCACCAGGCTGGAACTGGAGCGCACAGTCGCCACACTTGAAAAATGCAGATATGCGCTCGGCTTTTCTTCCGGCATGGCCGCAATTTCCACCTGGGTAAAGCAGTTCCTGCCGGGAAACCACATACTTGTAAGCGAAGACCTTTACGGCGGCACGTGGAGGCTCTTTTCTGTCTATGAGCGCTACGGAATTCAGTTTGAATACATTGACACCAGCGATATTGAAAAAGTAAAAAAGGCCATGCGCAAAGAGACAAAGGCCATCTTTATAGAAACGCCGTCCAATCCGATGATGCGCATAACCGATATCGCCGCATGTGCGGACGTGATTCACACAAATGGAGGCAAGCTTTGCGTTGACAACACATTTCTGTCTCCCTACCTGCAAAATCCGGCAGTCTTCGGGGCAGACCAGATTATTCACTCAGGAACAAAATTCCTGGGCGGACACCACGACTCAATTGCAGGCTTCCTTGCATACAATTCCCAACAGGACGATGAGTTTTTCCGTCTGCAGGCCATGAGCGAGGGAGCAGCACTTTCGCCATTTGACTCGTGGCTTATCCTGAGGGGAATAAAAACGCTGGCGGTCAGAATGGAAAAATCCTGCAGCAATGCGCTGTACCTTGCTCAGAAACTGAAGGAATTCCCTTTGGTGGAACAAGTGTTCTATCCGGGCTTTGCCACAGGAAAAAGTCTTGAGATTCAAAAGAAACAGGCAAAGGGCTTTGGAGCGATGATTTCGTTTTATGTAAAGGATGCGTCAAAGATTCCGCAGATACTAAAAAGGCTCAAAGAGATTCAGTTTGCAGAAAGCTTAGGCGGAGTGCAAAGCCTTATCACCTACCCAATCACCCAGACACACAACTCAATTCCCGCCCGGCTTAGGGAAAAAACGGGCGTAAACGAAAAGCTCCTGAGGCTGAGCATCGGCATAGAAAACCCGGAAGAACTGTTGGAAGACTTGGCACAGGCTATAGCTGAGTAAAGGCTTGAGCAAGGCGGATAAGTCCCTGCTCAAGGTAGCTCCATGAGCAGCAGACATTTATCCGCTCAAAGCCTTGCCCTGAGCTGCCGAATATCCTGCCGGAGTCAAGCCAGAGCTTTGCCTTGTTCAAGATAATGTCGTCTATTTCCCTGCAAGTTAAGCCCAAGCCCCTGAAGTCAAGCCAGATAAGATAGGTTCCTTCCGGCTTTCTCACTTTTACCTGCGGAAGTTCTTTTTTTATAAAGGCAATTGAGCGGTCTATGTTTTGTTCTATATATTTCTTGACCGCCTCGAACCAAGCCTCACCCTTTGTGTACGCAGCCTCGCTTGCTACGAGTCCGAGAGTGTTCTTCTGACTGTAGCCAAAGGCATCAAGCGCGTGCAGGAAATTCCTGCGCATCTCATCATTGCTTATAAAAATATCCGAGACCTGAAGCCCTGCAAGATTGAATGTTTTTGTAGGGGCTGTGGCTAGTATAGTATTGTCCGCAACTTTGTCACTCAAGGCAGCAAAAGGAATGTGTCGGCAGGGCGCATACACAAAGTCAGAATGTATCTCGTCCGCAAAAACCTTAACGCCGTTTTCAAGGCAGATTTCTGCCAGCTGCTCCAGTTCCTGCCTTTTCCAGACTCGTCCTACCGGATTATGCGGAGAGCAGAGAAGAAAGAGTCTTACATTGTTTTCTTTGATTTTACGTTCAAAGTCTTTAAAGTCTATTTCGTAATAGCCGGAATCGTCTTTGTTGACTAAATCATTCGTCACCAGCGTGCGCCCCTGTGCCTGCACGGTCTCAGCAAAGGGATAATACACCGGGTTTTGTATAAGAACACCGTCCCCCGGCTTGGTAAAGGCATAGATTGCGGCGGCTATGGCGAACACGACGCCTGGAGTCACCACAAGACTTTGTTCCTTGGGTGTATAGCCAAAGCGCTTTGTGTACCAAGCGGAGACGGCTTTTTCATAATGAGGCTTCACATCCGTATAGCCGAATATGCCGGAAGAAGCGCGCTCGATAATTGCACTCGTTATCTCCGGCGCAGTAGGAAAATCCATGTCCGCAACCCAATACGAAAGCACGTCATCTGGTCTGTGCCGCTCAGCAGTAAAATCAAATTTTATACAGTCGCTGTTATGCCTGTCTATTATGGTGTCAAAATCATAGTCCATAGTCGTCTCCTTTTTACAGGTTGTCGTACAAGTCTTCGGTAAGAGTAAGGCTGCCCCTGTAGCCGCAGATTGCGCGGTTAAAGATAAGGCGGTCTTTCAGCGGAAAGGCTACGGCCACACACTGTATGCCTTTTTCGCCGGCAATGTCGCGTTCGTTCGTAGAGCCTACAATCAAAGACAAGTCTTCGTCTTCTTCAAGTGCCTTGTTTATCTTGTACTGGTCTCCTGTCACAACTAGCTTTGGAGGAGCTGCATATTCCAAGTTGCTTATGTTCTCGCGCACACGGTCAATGTCTTCCTTGCGCCACAGCTGCTCGCTCACGACGGTGAGCTTCGGCGTAAAGCTGTAGTCGTTGGCAAGGTAGCGCGTGATTCCCACCGCAGAAGACGCATCTGAAACAACTGCGAACTTCTTCCAGCTCAAAGCCCCGATTGACTGCGCAAGATAAGAATACACATATTTTTCTTCTGTTGCAATGACGCGTTCCACAAGCTCTGCATCCAAGCCCAAGGTCTGCCCCACCTGGCGGACAAAGGCAGAAGTGTCTGTAGCCCCGACTGGCAGGAACGGGAACCGCATGAACGGAGTGCCGAATTTTTCCTTGAATTTTTCGGCAGGGCCTTTGAACAGCCACGGGTTTATGATTATGTTCAAGGCAGCCGCAGAGGATTTTCTTACGTTGTCCAAGCTCTGCCCCCCGGTGAAGAATGTATTTACTTCAAGCCCCAGGGAGTTCAATATGCGCTGTATCTCTTCAAGGTTGCCGGCCCAGAAAGGGTCATGATAGGGAACGATTCCGAATACATTGACTAGGTTAGGCTTTTTTTCAAGGCCATCTTCTATGACCTGATTGATAAAATTGTTCCAGACTACTTCATAGCCAAGATTCGAGTCTCCTGCAAAGCCCGGGGTGTCGATTGCATAGACCTTTTCGCCCTTGTCGCGGAATTCCTGCGCCACGGACTCAACATCGTCACCGATGATTCCTGACGTGCAGCCGGAAAGAATAAAGTATGCGTCTGCATCGATGATTTCCACAGCACCGGCAACTGTGGAACGCAGCTTGTCAAGACCGCCGAACACGACTTGCTTTTCAAGCATGTTAGTCGAAGGAATTGACACACCGCTTACAAAGCAGGCTGACTTGCCGCCGGACTGCCCCTGCTCGGCAGCGGAGGTCTGCATGCAGCAGCCGGGACCTGAGTGGAACACGGGGCACACGCGGCCGATTGCCCCCAGAACAGAATTTATACCGGAAAGGACACAGCCTCCGCGGGGATTTTCTACAGTCAAACTCATTGTATAATCTTCTCCATAAATCAGCAGGTGATGAACTTAAAAGCGTTGTCTCTGAACCAGGATTCCTTGTAAGGGAGCTTTACATGTGCGGCAAGCTTTTTGTTAAAGCCGGGGTTTTCAAGCTGGTCAGCCATCTTGTTGCCAAGATACAAAAGACCGTCATACCCCATCGTAGGGCGTTTGAAATCAAGCACATGGGTTGTCGGATAGCCAAGCTTTGCCGCCCACTCCGGTACGCCAAGGAACACATCGGGCTTGAGTTTGTTCACAAGGTTCACCTGTTCAAAGGGCTGCATGTTGGCAATGTCAACGACAAAATCCTTGTGTATTGAATTCAAGTACTCTATATCTGTCTGCGCGTCGTCATCATAGGTTGGCGTCTCCAGGCCGACAATCTGCATTCCGAAGTCACCCACCAGACTTGCCGCTGCAAAAGAACGCCCTGTTCCGCCGCAGATGAAGATTCTTTTGCCTTCAAGGCGGCTGCGGATTTTGGCAACAAGCGGCTCAAGCTTTTTGTGCTCGCTTGCTATAATTTCTTCGGCCTCTTTTTCCCTGCCGGTGATTTTGGCTATTCCCCTGAACCAGACATCCGTATTGCGGACACCTATAGGCATTACTGTGTGGGAATACGGAATGCCGTAATCATCTTTAAGGGTCTTCATGAATTCGTCTGCAAAAACCTTGCAGATTGAAGTTGAGGCTGCGGCGGCAGGAATCCGCTTTATTTTTTCCATGTTGGAATAAAAAGGAATATAGTTCGCCTCCAGCCCTAAAAGCCCCAGCATTCGCTCCATCTCCTTCTGATCGGCATAGCTTACCGTAGTCGGAGCGAACAGGTTCACCAAGTTGGACTGCTTTTGGACAGGCGGCAGGGTCTTTAAGATATACTTGCTTATGGAGATAAAGGCTGCGTCAAAGCCTGATGCGCAGACCTTGCTTTTAAAGCCCTCGCAGTGGACAGGAACTATAGTGCTTTTAAAATGCACCTGCAAATCCTGGCAGATTGCATCAATGTCATCGCCGATAATTCCTGAGGCACAGGAGGCAAAGACGAATATCACCTTGGGGTCATAACGCTCGGCCGCCAGACGCACTGCATCCCGCAGCTTTTTTTCGCCGCCGAAAATCACGCTCTGCTGATCAAGGTTTGTGACTATGATATGCGGATTCTTTATGTGCTTTACGCCGCGGTGCGCCTGTCCCACCCTGTAGCCGTCAACTGCCATTGAAGTGCAGCCAAGGCAGCCCTGCGGCGAATGGGAAACAAAAACAGCGTCTTCAAGAGACATAAGGGCTGCAAGAGAATTAATCTGCTGGCACTGCAAGCCCTGAGCAAAAGACCTGTCGGCCTTTTTAAGGCAGCCTGTCTTGAAATCAGAGCTTGCTCTGACGGAAGAACCGCCCCAGTCATTCACGCGGCGCTCTTTGTCTTCTCTTATCCCTGAATATGTTTTTTCCATACGGTAACCTCGATAGCAAAAATTAGATTATATAATCTGCCGGCGGCAGGATGCGCTTAAGGAACTGCTTTGTGCGCTCTTCTTTTGGCCGGGTGAAAATCTCAGACGGAGTGCCCTCTTCTACCACATAGCCGCCGTCCATGAACACAACTTTATCTGCGACATCCTCTGCAAAAGCCATTTCATGGGTAACGATTATCATCGTCCGACCTTCTTTTGCAACATCCTTTATAACCCGAAGCGTCTCTCCGACAAGTTCCGGGTCAAGGGCGGACGTAGGCTCGTCAAACAGAATCACGTCCGGGTCAAGGGCAACTGCCCTTGCAATTCCCACCCGCTGCTGCTGACCGCCTGAAAGCTGAGATGGATAATAATCCATTCTGTCAGAAAGTCCGACTTTTTTCAATTCTCTTTCTGCCCTCTCCCTTGCGATGTTCTTCGGGATTTTCTTTGCGGTGACAAGGCCTTCCATTACATTCTGCAAAGCCGTCATATTGTTAAATAGATTGTAGTTCTGAAAGACCATGGCCGTCCTGCGCCTTACGTCAAGCATTTGTTTTTTAGAACACTTTGCAAAATCCACGTGACAGTCTTCAATTGTAAGAGAACCTGAATCCGCCTTTTCCAAAAAGTTTATGCAGCGCAGCAAGGTAGTTTTGCCGGAACCAGAAGGACCTAGTATCACCACGACCTGCCCTTTTTCTACTTTTATCGAAACATCGTGCAGGACATCAAGTTTGCCGAAAGATTTCTTTACATTTTTTGCCTCTATCATTTTGTGACCCCTTTTCTATATGCGGATGAAACATTCTCAAGTCTTTTAAGTCCTGTTTCTATTGCAGCATTTAAAATCCAGTATATCACTGCCGCGGCGATATAGGACTCAAGATACCTGTAGCTCATGTGGGCAGGTTCCTGCGCGCCGTTCAACACATCCACCACACCGATGGTCATTACTATGGAAGTATTTTTTACAGCGCCCACAATATGATTGATGTAAGGCGGTATCAAGACAGGAACAACTTGCGGGAATACGACTCGCTGCATAATCTGTATCTGTTTTAACCCGACGGAATAACCGGCTTCAAACTGCCCTTTGTTTATGGACGTAAGTGCGCCGCGGATTGTCTCTGACTGCATTACGGCAGATGAAAGCGTAAATGTAAAAAGTGCGATATGTATCAGCGGAATCTGGGAACTGCGTATACTCAGACCAAGACGGATTGCAACGGGGTCAAAGACTGTCATGAAAAGAAGGTTGTAGACAAGCAGGGCGACAACGCTTGGAATACCAGAATACACACTTACAAAAAAAGCAAAGAACTGACTCGCCACAGGCACTTTAAAAAAGCGGACAGTAGCAACGATGGCCCCGAGCACAAAGCCGACAACAACAGGAACAGCTGCAATGAGCAAAGTTTGCGGTATGTAGATGATTCCACTTTTTATAGACAGCAAAATGTCATTTAACTGAACGTCCATATTCACTTTCCCCTGGTAACAGATGAATACCCGCGGTCAAGGCGAGTCTGCAGCAGCCTGAACGCAAAGCGGAGCACGAAACTGATTATTATGAATGCAAAACTTATGAATATATAGCATTCAAGCACGTGTCCTGTTCTTGCGGAGATTGCACCTGCAAAACCCAAAATATCAAGAACTCCTACCATATATAGCAATGAAGTTTCCTGAAACAAACCTACGATGTCAAAACACAGGGCAGGAATGGCGATTCTTGCCGCCTGCGGGAAAACAATCCTGAAAAAGACATCCTTGCCTGTTAAGCCAGAAGCAAGTCCGGCTTCTGTCTGCCCGGCGGGAATTGCCAGAATTGAAGAACGGATTATCTCTGACAAAAAAGCTCCTTGATTCAAGGCGAAGGTTATGTATGCAAACAGCAGTTTTGACCAACGCCTTGTATCGATTCCGGTTATAGCAGTGATGAGCATGGGAACTGCATGATACGACACCAGCATCTGAACCAGCATGGGTGTACCGCGCATAAAAGAGATAAATACACCCAAAATCTGATTCAATACAGGTGTCTTGTAGATACGGGCGACAGCAATAAGAGCACCTAAGACGACACCTGTAAGACCTGCAGCAAACACAATTATAAAATTAGCTGGCAGATGTGCAAGAAGCTTTGGAGCACTGTCAATCAACCGCTGCCAGTCAAAGAAACCACCCATACCCGTCACTCCCTGTCATTCACCTTCTGTATAGTCTGCACCGAGATTCTTTATAGAAATCTCAGCGAGCTTACCTGAAGATTTCAGTTGCTTTATAGCTCCGTCCACAGCTTCCTGCAGGGCGGTATCACCTTTTTTATAGAGGTAATATGTGAACGAAGAAGCTACAGGTTCCCCAACGGCCTTAAAGTTTGTGCCGTAGCGCTCGTTGGTGTCGCTTATGCCGCGCAGGGTATTTGTGGCAGCATCCCAGCGTCCGCTTTCGTAGCCGGCAATCTTTGTCTCTGTAGAAGGTGACTGCATATAAATCAGCTCTATAGGATTGTCAGGATGATTCTTGTTGTACTGCTCAAGCATATAAGCACCGTTGTCTCCGACAGAAGCAAGAACCTTCTTGCCCTGCAAGTCGTCTATGGAGTGAATCGTATCGTTATCTCCTGGTACTTCTATGTGCAATATAAAAGACGTATAGACTTCATTTGAAAAAAGATAATTCTTTCTTCGCTCATCGTTTTCCTCGAACTGATGTGCACCCATGTCGATTTTACCTGTTGAAAGACTGATAAGTATGTCTTTGAACTCAAAAGTCTCAAACTCAAACTTGTAATCGGGCAAGAGGTCATCAATGGCTTTGATTACGTCAATCTCGTAACCAGACAGAACTCCGTTTTCATCAAGGTAACAAACTTTATCAAACTTTGTTCCTGTTCCGACAATGACAGTCCTCACCTTTCCGCCTGCAGCAGATTCCTTCTTTGAGCAGGAAGAAAGCGCCAGCGAGAAACTCAAAATCGTTGCGACAGCAAGAATTGAGACAAATGCATTTTTTACAGCATTGAATGTTTTTTTCATAATGAATTCTCCTATTTATATTTTTTATTAATTCTCAAACAGTTTTGTGGAAAGATAGCGGAGTCCTGTATCCGGCAGGATAACCACTATTGACTTACCTTCGAACTCTTTTCTTTTGGCAACTTTTATTGCCGCCGCAAGAGCTGCACCGGAAGAAGTCCCGACGAGTATTCCATCGCTCTTGGCTACAGAACGTGCAGCCTCATAGGCTTCAGCAGTTTCCACCTCAAGCTTTTCATCGTAAATCTTCCGGTCAAAAACTGGCGGCACCAAGTTATCAGGTACTCCGTCAAACGGATGTACACCTGTTATCTGCTCAGGCGCAGGATTTTCAGGACTTGGCAGAGAAGCCGCTCCGGGCTGCACACCGACGACATAAAGCGACGGCTTCTTGGATTTTAAGTAACGTGCAGTTCCTGTCAAAGTACCGCCTGTTCCAACGCAAGCCACAAAAATGTCCACCGCACCGTCTGTATCCTGCCAGATTTCAGGTCCTGTAGTCTTTTCGTGGGCTATTGGATTTGCGGTGTTCGCAAGCTGGTCGGCAAAAAAAACACCCGGCTTACCGGAGTATTCATCGCGCAAAGCGGAAACAGCGGCAACAAAGTCTCCGTTTGTCTCGGCCAGAACTTTTGACACAACCTTGTTTTCGCTAAGCTTGTAGACTTCGGCTCCGAGAGCCTTCATGACCTTAAAGCGCTCTTCGCTCACATCGTCCTGAACAAAGACTTTAAAACGATAACCTCTGGCTGCACAAAGACCTGCAAGAGCAATTCCTGTATTGCCAGAAGTTGACTCCACAACCAAATCTCCCTTCTTTATCTTACCTTCTTTTTCTGCACGGTCCAGCATTTCAAGGGCGATTCTGTCTTTTACGCTCTGATTCGGATTAAAGTATTCCAGCTTTGCATATATCCGCGCCTGTAAGTTCTGTGACTCCTCAAATCCTTTGAGATGCAAAAGCGGAGTACTGCCGACTAATTGAGAAATTGAATCATAAATTTTAGCCATAGATTCCCTCGTTAAATTTTAAGTTTGCTCATCGCCACTGTGTAAATGTCTTCCAACAGTTTCAAGCCGCCGGAGTATCCTGCAATAGAACTGTTCATTACAAGGCGTTCCACCATCGGATAGGAAACATTCACATAATGTGCACCTATTTCTTTAGCAATCTTTTCTTCCCAGTTGCTGCCGAGGATTAGCGGAGTTCCCTTAAAGTCAGTCGCCCTGATTTTTTCGTCAATATCATGACCGTCGGTGTTCCATTCAACTTCAGCAGTAATTCCGTAATTCAACTTGGTAAATTCATCCTTGATGGCAGAGCGGTATTTTTCAGGAGTGTCATCAGTGATGAATATTGTCTCAGGGAATTGCCCCAAATCGTTCACAAGGAATTTTGTAATCGCAAGTGAATACTGGGCATCACTTACCACCGTAAAATGCTTACCCATAATGCGAGTTTCCAAAAATGTGTCTGCAAAGCGTTCTATGTAGTAGTAATATTCCTCTTCGTTTTCCTTTATGACCTTTTCGACTAATTCCGTATCCACATGGCAAAAAGCCCCTACTGCCCTTAAGAATTTTCCTGTCTCAAAAGCGCCGATAGGCAGAACAGGATATTTTAAAAGCGAAATAGAAAAGCGGTCTTCAAGATACTTGGCGCTTTCTGTTCCTGCCCATGGAGATACAAGAACAGTATATTCCGCACGAGGAATCTTACGGATATTACCCACGTTGCGCCCGAACCCAAAGATTGTATTCGGCTTGAGACCAATCAAAGAAACAAGGCGTTCGATCTCACGTAAGTTCCCAAGCCAGAACGGATCATGCTCTGTAACTCCTGCAAAGATATTTACAAGACCTTTTTCTTTTTGCTCCGCATCAGAATCCTGCAGGTACTGTTCAAAAATAGACTTGAGTATCCAGTCGTGCCCTACATAGTTGTTGCCTTTAAACCCGGGGGTCTTTGCCCATATTACAGGCTTTGCAGCATCTACAAACTCCTCTGCGACTTCACGTATATCATCGCCGATAATTTCTCCTGTGCAGCCTGAAAGTACGACAAACATATCCGCGTCGATTACTTTTATTGCGTTTTCTATTGTTGTACGCAATTTTTCTGCTCCGCCAAAAACGACTTCCTTCTCACTTATGGACGAACAAGGATAGATATTAGGCGAAAAACGCCCTGAAGTTCCGTTATTGTCATTGAGCTTTGCGGCGCATCCAGGACCTGAATGCAATACCGGGATTGCACCGGGAATCGACTGAACTGTCTGCATTGCAGCAAGCGCACATTTGTAGCGCGGCTGATCTAATATTTTTGCCATATCGCATTCTCCCAGTTTAATTTATAAAGACGAGTGTTGGTTCACAAGAAACTTGTCAACGTCCTGGTTGTACCACCACTTTGTATACGGAAGCTTTATCCGAGACGCAAGGTTCTTTTCAAAGCTGCGGTTTCTAATCGTATCCAGCACGGAACGTGCAAAAGAAAGAGTTCCCTCGTAGCCAAAAATCATATACTCATCAGCAACATAAACCGCAGCGTACCCCTGCTTTATTGCCCACACGGTTGAACCAGGATGCCGGCTAAAATACAAATCAGGCTTATAGCGGTTAAGGATATTCATGACTTCATAATTCTGCTGGTCGCTCACAGAAAGCTTTATATCCGCACTAGAATTCTTCTGCAGATAATCAAGCGCCGGCGGAACTTGACCGTTGTCATATTTGTAATCATAGTGCCAGGCCAGTGCCCACACAACTTCCATTCCAAGCTCCTGCAGGACACGGGTGACTTCATAAGTGTAGCCGGGTCCCATTCCTATTACACAACGTAAGCCCGCAAGTTGCTTTTTTACTTCCTCACTCTGAGGCATGTAGATTCCACGCTGTT
>CAZKPZ010000065.1:0-14475 GCA_964554745.1 uncultured Treponema sp.
TCACCCCAAACGAGCCTAAGAATATCGCCGAGATTCTTAAGGCGAAGCAGTATTTTGAGAAGGCAAAGGAGTGCTTCCCTAACGACAAGTCTTCGGACACGTTCATAGAACGCTGCAACGGCTTTATCGCAAACGGACTGCCTAAAGTGTGGGACGGCGTTTACGTTATGCAGAGCAAGTAGTTCTACTTTACTTCAACGCGCTCGATGTGGGCACCGAGTGACTTAAGCCGCTCCACAAGGTGCTCATAGCCGCGCTCAATCTGGTAGACGTTGCTTATTCTGCTCTCGCCGTGGGCTGTCATGGCGGCAATTACCATCGCCATGCCGGCTCTTACGTCAGGGGAGACCAGGTGCTCTCCGTGCAGGGCGCAGGGGCCTGATATGACAGCCCTGTGCGGGTCACACAGGGTAATCCGTGCGCCCATGCTGATTAGCTTGTCCACAAAGAACATGCGGCTTTCAAACATCTTTTCAAAGACCAGCACAGTTCCCTCAACCTGAGTGGCTACCACGACCATTATAGAAGTCAAATCCGGCGGAAATCCCGGCCAAGGGGCGTCGTCAATCTTGGGAATCATGCCGCCTAAGTCGGGGTTAACCTTGAGCTTTTGGTCAGGGGAGACCGTAAGCGTGTCGCCGTCTATGTCCCACTGTATGCCCAGCTTGCTGAACGAGATTTTCAGCGGCCGCATGTCTCGCGGCTTTACGCCCTTTATCTCGATGGAGCCTCTCGTGCACGCCGCAAGGCCTATGAACGAGCCTATTTCCATAAAGTCCGGCCCTATGGTGAAGTCTGTTCCTGAAAGTTTCTTTACGCCCTCAATGTGCAGTATGTTGCTGCCGATTCCGCTTATCTTTGCGCCCATCATGTTGAGCATGTCGCACAAATCCTGCACGTGCGGCTCGCTGGCGGCATTAGTGATGTCTGTCTTGCCTTCCGCAAGGACTGCCGCCATTATGGCGTTTTCCGTGGCGGTGACGCTTGCCTCGTCCAAAAAGAGGTCCGTGCCCACGAGCTTGTTTGCGGTGAACTCAAAGCGCCCCTCGGTGGAAATACGCGCGCCCAGTTCCTGCAGGGCAAGAAAGTGTGTGTCCACGCGCCTTCGGCCGATTACGTCTCCTCCCGGCGGCATCATAATCGCCTTGCCTGTCCTGGCGACGAGCGGACCTGCAAAAAGAATTGAGGCGCGGATTTTCTTGCTCATCTGAGCCGGAATCGTGCTGCTGTTGATTTGCGCCGCGTCGATTCTCCACGCGTGCTCGTCGAACTTTTCCACGCCTACGCCTAGTGCCGTCAGAATCTGCAGCATGACGTTAGTGTCCTCAATGTCGGGAACGTTGCGCAGAATCACCGGCTCTTTTGTAAGCAGCGTTGCCGCTATGCAGGGAAGAGCCGCGTTCTTGTTGCCGCTTGCCGTTATGCTTCCCTTGATTGGAAAGCCGCCTTCAATATGATATTCGTACATACCCATTCCTTAAAAAAGCAGCGCTGCTATTTACCTGCCCAGACCTGAGCGAGCTGAATCAGTATTTCCGTCGCGCGCACCATCTGCTTAAGGCTTGCCCATTCATAGCGTGAATGGTAGCTGTGTCCGCCGGTAAAGATGTTCGGCGTGGGAATGCCCATCTCCGTAAGGCGTGAGCCGTCTGTTCCGCCGCGGATTGGCGGAAACACCGGCTCTATGCCGGCCGCCCTGTATGCCGCGACAAGGTTCTGCACAACCTTGGGATTCTTGTCCAGACCTTCCTTCATGTTCAGGTACTGCTGCGTGTGCACGGTCTTTACCTGTCCGCCAAAGAGGGCGGCGATGGTCTTTGCCAGTGTGTCGACCGTCTGCTTGCGCTTTTCCATGCCGGTCATCGTAAAGTCACGCAAAAGGAGCGATACGACTGCGTTTTCTATGCTGCCGGTGATTTCCATAGGGGCGTAGAAGCCCATGTGTCCGTCGGTTGTCTCGGGCATTTCGTTGCGGGGCAGGTTCGCCACAAACGCGGAAGCCATTTCCACCGCGTTTACCATATCCGGGCGCGCGTCGCCGGTGTGCTTGGACTTGCCTGTAAAGTAGATGTCGCTCTTGAATGCGTTAAAGCACTCTACCTCAAGCTCGCCCTCGTGTCCGCCGTCAACCGTGTAGCACTGCTTGCTCTTTAGCAGCTTGAGAGGAACCTTGTCCATGCCGTGACCGGTCTCTTCGTCCGGCGAGAACATCACTTCGATAGTGCCGTGCTTGATTTCCGGGTGCTGTGTAAGGAATTCTACCGCAGTCATAATCTCTGCGACACCGGCCTTGTCGTCCGCGCCGAGCAGTGTGGAGCCGTCGCTTGAGATGATTGTGTCGCCCTGTCCGCCGGCTTCGCCCAAGTGCCTGTCAACGGCAGGGTCAAGCACGATTCCTGCCGGCAGCTTAAGGCAGCCGCCCTTGTAGTTCTCGTGAATCTGCGGCTTTACGTCTTTGCCGGTAACTTCGTCCACTGTGTCTATATGCGCCATAAGGCAGATTGCCGGCGTGCTCTCACAGCCGCTGCTGGCAGGCAAATATGCATAGGTGTAGCAGTTCTTGTCTGTCTGCACGTCCTTGAGACCCAGCTTCTTAAGCTCGTCCGTAAGGATTGCGGCCATGTCAAATTCATGCTCTTCGCTGGGCATTACGCCCTCGTCGGCTTTCTTTGAGTCGCTTTCGCTGTATGTCTTTACGTATTTTAAGAAACGGTCAAGCAAAGACTTTGTGTATGATGTTGAAAGAATATCGCTGGAAAGATTTGAAACAGTACTCATGGTACAAGATGATACTGCATTTTTTGCATTTGGGCAATGTGCAGTCAAAGCGCTGGGTGTCACGCAGTCGTAACGCCAGGGGTAATGCAATCGAAACGCTAGGGGTCACGCAGTCGTAACGCTGGGGGTAATGCAGTCATAACGCTAGCGTTCGTACAGTCGTACCGCCGGCGTTCGTGCAGTATGACTTGTGCGCGTACGGGCTACTAGAAAAACACTGCCTTTTGGGCTAGTATATCTGTTATGACGAGTAAAGTTTACATCATTGGTCACAGAAACCCGGATACAGACTCTGTTGTTGCGGCAAAAGCCTATGCCGAACTCAAGCATATTTTAGGACACGATGAATACATTGCGGCAAGAGCCGGTCATCTTGCCCCCCAGACAGAATATATCTTTAAGCGCTTCAAGCTGGAGCCGCCGGAATATATCCCCGACCTGCTCCCCAAGACTGCCTTTTACATGAACGAAAAATATGTTTCCGTGGGGGAAGACGTTTCCCTTTGGAAGGCCGTTGACAAGATGGTCAGCACAAATTCTTCCGTCCTGCCGATTGTGAATGTCGACGGCACCTATCAGGGGCTTTTGAACTACAACGCGTTCGCCCTTAACTCCTACAAGCTGCTCAGCCCCAAGCGAGGCGACATCTTTTTGGCGAGCCTGCACCTTATAGAAAAGACTCTTAATGCGACTCCCGTCGTTGAATTTGACCCGGACGACTACTTTAACTGCACGATAATGATTGGCGATGACGACGCGCAGACCTTCAAGAGGCTGCTTGACGAGCACAGGAGCGAGAACGTAATTGTCATAACCGGCGACCGCGAGGACATCCAGCGAATATGTATTGAGTGGCGCGTAAGGGCGCTGATTATCACCAAGGACTATATCGTAAAGAAAGAACTGCGTGACTTGGCGCGCAAGAATAATGTCTCGATTATTTCGGGGCATGACAGCACCGCTACAACCGCCATGTTAATAGAATATTCTTCACCGGTCAGTGCCATGGCAGACAAAAGCACAAAGCCTGTCCATGCCGCCGACACCGTGCAGCATATCCGCCCGCTCCTTGCGCAAAGCCCTTCGCGCTGCCTGCCTGTCGTTGACGAAAACTACAAGGTGATTGGCATTATCAGCGAGAGCGACTTGCTGCGAGAGGCGAACGTTGAGGTTGTCCTGGTTGACCACAATGAGCCGGCACAGGCTGTTGAGGGCATAGAGCATTACGTTATACGCGAGATAATCGACCACCACAGAATCAGCACCTTCAGCACAAGGCAGCCCATTACGTTTATAAACCGCCCCGTCGGCTCTACGTCTACCATAATCACAAACCTCTACCATGAAAACCATGTGTCCATCCCGAAAGACATAGCGGCAATCCTGCTCTGCGGCATTCTGAGCGACACTCTTATTCTGCAGTCCGCAACTACAACGGAGCTTGACGTACATACGGCGGAATACCTTGCGAGCATAACCGAGCTGGACATCAAGCAGCTGGGCAATGACATAATAAAGAGCGGCAGCCACATCGGCAGCAGGGCGGCGGAGACCGTTATCCGTCAGGACATGAAGGAATACACCGAAGGCAAGCTCAAGTACACCGTCAGCCAGATTGAAGTTGACGGCACGGAGGAGGTGCTTGAGCGCAAGAAGGAATTCCTGGACGAGCTTGAGGTAATGCGGCGCAGCGGCGGCATGCTGTTTTCCGCCCTGCTTGTCACGGACATCACAAAGCTCTCTAGCCTTATGCTGATTGCGACTGATGCAAAGTTTGCGCCGCTGCTCAACTTCCCCAAGAAAGATACTGATATTTACTATATGAAGGATATCGTTTCGCGCAAAAAGCAGCTGATTCCGCTTTTGAGCGAAATTGTTGCAAAAGTGGAGCAGTAGCCCTTATAATGTACTAATTATGGTAGAAAACAGCATAGATAACAATATTCCTGATATCCCCAAGGAAAAGTTCACGTTCGTGCAGATGGAGACGGAGCTGGGCGACGTGGAGCTGACGACCAAGCCTGTGAGCTACATGCAGGACGCTCTTTCGCGCTTTTTAAAGGACAAGGGGTCAGTCGTCTGCTTTGTTATCATCATGCTGCTTTTTCTCTATGCGTTCCTCGGGCCTCTGTTCTCACGTTACAAGATGACCGACAAGGACGGCTATTATTCCTATGCTTCCCCGCGCTGCGCCCTGTTTGCCAAAAGCGGCTTCTGGGACGGCGGGCGCAAGATGGAAGTGAACCTTGCTACCTACCAGTATCTTTCTAATATCCCTGACTGTGTGATGAAGAGCTACGGTACTGTTGAGCGCGAGGTTGCCAAGCGAAAGCAGACGCGCTATAAGATAAAGATAGACAGCTATAACCGCGTGGGCTTCGTCAAGATGCTGCTCACCAAGGACGAGTGGGATGCCGCGCGCAGCTGGGAGCAGGAGTCCGGTCTGCAGCTGTTCTATCCTGTGATTGACCAGCAGAAGGTGCTCTATGCGCCGTATAAGAACGACATGAACGCCTGGTTTGCCACCGATGCCAAGGGAATAGCAAAGTCCGCCGCGCAGGTGGAGAACATATTTGCCAAAGACTCGTCTTCTGCGGACGGCTATGCGTATTTTACCACAAGAATGAACGGAACGCAGTATGAGACGCGGGTGCTGTACAGGAACTGGTACTATTACAAGCACGGCCGCTACTGTTCCTTTCTGTTCGGCTCGGACATGTCCGGCTACGATATCTTTACGCGGCTTGCATACGGCGCGAGGCTTTCGCTCGTGCTCTCGCTTGTTGTGTCCGCAATAAACCTTGCGCTCGGCGTGATTATCGGCGCTGCGGAAGGCTACTACGGCGGTACGTTCGATTTGATTTTTGAGCGTGTAAAAGACATTATTTACGAAGTCCCCACGCAGGTGACTATGGTGCTCTTTCAGCTCTATCTTGCCAAAAAGCTTGGGCCGATTGTGGCGCTGTTCTTTGCCTTTATCTTTTACGGCTGGATTGGCATTTCTTCTACCGTGCGCGCGCAGTTCTACCGCTTTAAGGGGCAGGACTACGTAAATGCCTCGCGCACGCTGGGCGCTAAGGACTTAAGGCTGATTTTCCGCCATATCCTGCCCAATGCAATTGGTTTTATCATAACGGCGTCTGTACTGCGCATTCCGAGCGTGATTTTCTCTGAGGCCAACATGACATATCTTGGCATAGTGAACCTTGACAGCGATGCCATGACCAGCGTGGGCACCATGCTCAATAACGCTAAGGACGCCCTTTCCAGCTATCCGCATACGGTGTTCTTCCCGGGTCTGTTCATCTCGCTGCTTTTGGTCTGCTTTAACGAGTTCGGCAACGGGTTGCGAGATGCCTTTAATCCGTCTCTGAGGGGCGCGGACGAAGCTGTTTAAGATTGAATTTAAACTATGCAGAATGCAAAAACCGTGTTAGAATAGAATTCTAAGGGGTTTCGACTATTGTATGCGGACTGCGCCTAAAGAAAAAAAGAAACAGTATCTTTTATATGGAGTGATTCTCGTTTTTGTGGGTGCAGTTGCAGTTTTTGCCTATTCTTTTTTAACCAGTTCCAACAAAAAGACTGTCACTAACATAAATGAAGGCTATCTTACTCATACGACGGCCGGTATTGCAAGCTATGTGGAGAATGTTACCGACACTGCGACCAGCGTCATAGAGTCCCTCCGCAACGTTCTGGACACCGTAAAGAGCACTAATCCCGATATGTCGCTTGAGCAGTCCCTCAGAATCGTCAACAGGGACTTCTTTTTTGACAGGGTTGTCTACATCACTCCTGACGGAATAGACCACAGCCTTGAGGGCGAGACGGATGTTAGTGACAGAGAGTACTTTGCCCGGGGCATGAGCGGAAAGACGGGCTACCAGTATATAGAAGCTTCCCGTATTACAGGTAAGTCTTCCATATTGTTCTATACGCCTGTAAAAGAAAACAGGAAGATTGTAGGTCTGCTTGCGGGGCTTATAGAAAAGGGCAAGATAAAAGAAGCCCTGCAGTGCGAGTTCTTCAAGACATACCCGGAAACTTACCTGATTGACTCGCAGGGCGTGACAATCGCCTTTTCAGGGGAGTCCGCGCTCTATGCAGACTCAGCCAACGTCCTTGAGAAATACAGGAACTACGCCTTTACCAAGGGCAGCTATTCCGGGTTCAAGGAATATCTGGCTGATGTATATACCCGCGCCTACATCATGCGCTTTGAAGACAGCGACGGCGAGAACATCATTTCTGTCTCACGCGTTGCCAGAAGCAACTGGTTCATCCTGCAGGTGTTCCCGTCTTCGCTCAACAGGCGTATGGCCGCAGACATGAACAAGTTCAACGTCCTGACGGCGGTTATCATAATGATAATCTTTATCGTGAGCTTCGGCTTTATTGTGGTTTTCATGTCACTGCAGAATGCCAAGCTGGAGCTTGCCGTAACACAGGCCACGGAAAGCCTTGTGCAGTCCAACAAGCAGCTTGCGTATTCGCTGGAAGTTGCCGAGCACTACCAGGATTCCCTTACGGCCGGTGCACTGCTGGTCTATCATTTTAACGTAACGAAGGACATTCTGTATGATGACCTGGTGGAAGTCTGGGGCGGCGTAGAGTACCGTCTGCTTGACTATATCGGTCTGAAGGCACCGTGCGCCTTTTCTGAATTTGTCGCCAGATGGGGTGAGAAGACGCTGCTTGAGAAAGACAAGCGCAACTTCTACTTCCACCATGATTTGGAACGCTTTGAAAAGTGTTACAGGAACGGCGAGAAAGAGCTTACGTATGAGTCAAGCATTGTTGTCGGCGTGAATCACAATGAGGTTGCCTATCTGCGCCAGACCATGCTCCTTATGGAAAACGAAGACGGCGACATTGTAGGCTTGTGCATCATAAAGAACAACACCAAGGAGCGCGAAAAAGAGCAGCGGATGTTTAAGGCTCTTGAGGACGCGAATGCCCGTTCACAAAAGTATGCGAGGGAAGCCGACATGGCAAACCGCGCAAAGGGCGATTTCCTTGCCAGCATGAGCCACGAAATCCGCACGCCGATGAACACCGTGTTAGGCATGGTTGACGTGCTGCTCCGTGGGGAGCATAGCGATGAGGACACACGATATCTAAAGAATATAAAGTCTTCAGGCAGTGCGCTTTTGCAGATTATAAACGACATCCTTGACTTCTCAAAAATCGAATCCGGCAAGATGGATTTGATAGAACAGGAATACGACTTGCTTTCGGGCTTGAGCGAGCTTGCCATGATTTTCTGGAACAGGATTGGAGACAAAAAGATAGAGCTTCTGTATGACGTTGACCCCGCTGTTCCAAAAAAGTTGTACGGCGATTCTTCCCGCGTAAGGCAGATGCTTATAAATATTGTGAACAACGCAATCAAATTCACGGACGAGGGCTATGTTAAGCTGACTGTGACCGTGAACAATATAAGCGGCAACCAGATTGACTTGGGCTTTACCGTGAAGGACACAGGCTGCGGTATTTCTGATGAGAATATAGGTAAGCTCTTTAAGACGTTCAGCCGCGTTGACCAGAAGCGCAATGCTAATATAGAAGGAACGGGGCTGGGGCTTTCAATAACAAAGCGCCTTGTTGAGATGATGGGCGGCGAAATCAATGTGGAAAGCACTTACGGTTCGGGCAGTACATTCAGCTTTAACATATTGCAGAAGGTTACCGACAGTGAGCCGGCTTCTGTGATAAAACGCGGCAAGGTAAAGGACAGTGCAAAGATTGTCTGCGTTTCTGACAATCCGCTGTTCAAGGAGTCAGTCTCAAGGCTTGCGGGGCTGTACGGTCTGGGCTTCTGTGATTCATTGGTCTCTGCCGCTGAGTCAGACTTTATCTTTGCAGACGAAGAAAGCTTTGAGGTGCAGAAAGACGCGCTTGCGGAATTGCACAGGAACGGAGCGCAGCTGTTTGTGCCGAGGAATCCTTTCTCTGAAAGAAAGGCTGCGGACAACGAGCGCCTTGTGTTCAAGCCTGTTTTCTCTCTGAATTTCTGCGACTGCCTTAACGGAGAGCATGTCGGTGCGGAAAAGTCTGCCGCCGACAATGCGCTTAGCTTTACCGCGCCTGACGCGAGGGTTCTGCTTGCAGAAGACGTTGAGCTTAACGTTATGGTCGCACAGGCTTTGTTTGAGCCGCTTAAGATACAGATGGACGTTGCGGAAAACGGCAAGGTTGCCGTAGAGAAAATCCAGCAGCAGCACTACGACTTGGTGTTCATGGACCACATGATGCCGGTGATGGACGGCATTGAGGCTACAAAGGAAATCCGCGCCCTTAATGATGACTATTACAAGAACGTGCCTATCGTGGCGCTCACTGCTGATGTCATACGCGGCATGAGAGAGAAATTCGTTGAATCGGGAATGAATGACTGCATTTCCAAACCCATAGACATGAAGGAAGTCTGCTCTGTCCTGCGCAGACTGCTGCCGCCAGAGATGATTATAGAGAATGAACAGGAGAGCGCCTAGTGAAAAAAAATATCTGTCTTCTGACGGTTCTGCTTGTGCTCTTTGCCGGCTGCACCAAAAGGCCTGCCGTAATAACGTATTCTTGGTGGGGCACGGAATACAGGGCTTCTTACACTCTCAGGGGAATCGAACTCTTTGAGCGCCTTAATCCGGCTATTACTGTTGCACCTGTCTACAGCGCACTCGAAGCCTACTCTGATTTGTACCGCTCCAAGATGCATGCCGGTACTGAAGAAGACGTAATGCTCATAGATTATTCATGGCTCTACGAGTTTTCAGAAGACGGCAGGGGCTACTATGACCTTTCTGAATTCACCAACGTCATAAATTTGAACGGTTTTAAGAAAGAGGAACTCAGGCTCGGCATGATGAACGGAGTCTTGAATGCCATTCCCGTAGCCCTGAATACAAATGTGTTCTATTATAATCTTGATGTTCTTGCAAACAACGGAATCTATTATCTGCCGCGTTCGTGGGATGCCCTGTTTGACATGGCAAAAAAGCTGGACGGCAGCTACTACATACTTGCCATGTCGGAAAAGTCTATATGGTATGCCTGTGTCGCTTATGTCGAACAGAACAGCGGCCGCGCTATTATTGTGGATGAATCGACGTTCAGCTTTACAAGGCAGGACGTGCACGACATGCTTCATATAGCCCTGCGCTTTATCAACGAAAAGGTTACGCCTGTTCCTCTGGACTATTCGGCGTTTTCAGGCAGTAAAGAGAATGTGGCCGGTTATCTGGGCTGGATAAGTTCCGCAGAAATACTTGCCGATGATGCTGTACGCCGCGGTGATAAAATAGTGGTTGGGGACTTCCTTGGGGCTTACAGCGGCAAGAGGTCTGGCTATTACATAAAGCCGTCAATGCTCTATGCAATGAAGCGTGACACGCGACACCCGGAGGAAGCTGCCAGGTTCATTGACTACCTGATTAATAATGACTATCTGGCTTCGTTGCAGGGCATAGAAAAAGGCTATCCAATCAATGACTATGTTTCGCGTGACATAGACAAGCATGAAATGCCCCTGCAGCATGAAGCCTACCTGCGTATGGAAAACGACGGCGAGAAGATGCAGCTGCAAAGCCCCTGCTTTGAAAACGAGGATGCCATGGCTGCTCTGGTGGAAGCCTATACAGGTGTTCTGGGCGGGGCGGACGAGTCAGAAGCTGCAGACAGGCTTTACGAAAGACTGCTGGCAATATACGGCAGCCTGGCACAGTGAAAGGAAAAAGAATGAAAGGCTGGTTTTTGTATGAACTTTGATTTGATAACCGTAAACTTCTTTCCTGCAATGGGCAGCATTTTTATAATAGTCTTTTTAATCTCAAATAAAAAGCTTGAGCCGTACGTACGCAAGAACTTTTTTGTCTTTGCCCTGATTGTTCTTGCAGAGCTGGTCATCTATAATCTTGAGATGACAATGATGTATACATGGGTGAATGTAAAGGTTCATACACTCATGACGGCTCTTGGCTATACGCTGCGCCCCTTTATGCTCTGTGAATACATTAATATTGCAAACAGGCGCGACACAAAGAAAACCGTCAACCGCCTTATGCTGATTCCCGCAGTTGCAAACGTGTTTTACGCGTTTGCACCGTTCTACGGCTTTGAACGCCTTACGTATTGGTATACTGACGGGCATGTCTTTTACCGGGGACCGCTGGGCTACTTCCCCTATATTTCCACGGCTGTTTACATTGTTGCCATTCTCTACATCGCCTTGCAGGTAAGAAAAGTAAACTGGCTTGAAAGCCTAGTGATTTTTATGGATGTTATTTTCCTTACCGTAGGAGTCGTGTCTGAAGGTTTCTTTGCCTGTTATGCCATGCTCAGGATATGTGTCGTTGCAGTAATGACCTATTACTATATGTTCTTTCAGTCTGAAATATACAAAGAGGATATCTTTAGTAAAAAGCTTGAGCAGGCCAAGATGGCCGATGAGTTTTCTCTGGAGCTGATTACAACTCTTGCAGGCACGATTGACGCAAAGGACGCGTACACAAAAGGTCATTCCCAGCGCGTCGCGGCATATTCAAAAGAGATAGCCCGCCGTTTAGGTAAGGACGAAGGATTCCAGAAAGAAATATATTGTATGGGGCTTTTGCACGACATAGGCAAAATCGGTATCCCCGATTCTATCATAAACAAGAACGGCAGACTTTCAGAAGATGAATTCACAGTGATGAGGGAGCACTCTGTAATCGGTTCTAACCTGCTCAAGGACATCAAGATAAAGCCGAACCTGTTTATCGGCGCACGGTGGCACCACGAGCGCTGTGACGGCAAGGGCTATCCAGACGGCTTGCGTAAGCGCAATATTCCGATTGAAGCCCGCATTATTGCCGTTGCAGAAGTCTATGACGCCATGAGTTCCAGCAGAAGTTACCGCAGTCTCTTGCCGCAGTCCAGAATCATAACGCAGCTGGAAGCTTCCCGCGATACCCAGCTTGACTCAGAAATCGTAACTGTCATGCTGCAGATGATTTACGAAGACCCCGACTACAAAATGCAGCAGGGGTCTGAGGATTATGATTTGTTCGCGCAGCACTAGTCAAGCTGCTTGAGCGCGTCAATCAGCATGTTGTTGTCGTTCGTGTCTCTGACTGCAAGTCGGATACATTCCGAGCCGTCAAAGCCTTTTTCCTTTGTAAGGTCTTTTATAAAGATGTTCTTTTCAAGTAACTTGACCGCAATCTCTCCTGCTGTGTGACCAGATATAAGTCTGCACAGAACAAAGTTCGCCTGGCTTGGGGACACTTGCATCCACGGAATTTGCGAAAGCTCTTTGACAAAGCGGGAGCGCTCTTGGGCAATACTGTCACAGGCCGCGGTATACGAAGCCTTGTATTTTTCAAAAATCTGCAGAGAGTATTCGGCGAATGAATTTATGTTCCAAATTGAGTTCATCTGCAGTATCTTGTTGATGTATGCAGTGCTCTTTGTTGCAAGAACTCCGAGCCGCAGTCCTGTAATTCCGTAGCTCTTTGAGATTGACTTAATGACAATCAGGTTGTCGTATTTTTCAATGATTTCCTGATTCAGCAGTGTGTAGCGGATTGCGCTGTCTGCAAAGTCTATGAACGATTCGTCGAAAATCAAAGTTGTGTTTTCTTTTTTTAGTTTTGCGAGCAGGGAGAGGACTTCTTCTTTTCTTAGGAACTTGCCGGATGGATTGTCCGGGTTCACAAGAAGCTCTGTCTTGGCGTTTTGCTCCTGTAGTGCTTTCTGTATGTCGTCCGCAGTAAAGTTTCCTGCAATGATGTTTTCAGGCAGTATGTTAAAAATCTTTCCTGCCAATAGCGAAATCTGCTCTGTTCCGCTTGGGTAGTGAGTGAGCAGAGTTTTAAAAGACGCCTGCAGCTCGTCGACCATTTTCTGCGGCGGAAAGTACGGATTGACCGGATTGCAAAAGTCCTTGAGCTTGGGGAATCTCCAGTAGCCGCCTTGCCGCTGTTCAAGCAGAGACAGCTTTTTGCTGCTGTCTGCAAATCTGTTTTCTGCAATTTCTAAGTCTGCCGGATCGTCAATCTCATACCAGTCTTCACCGGAAACAGGCATTCCCTTTAATGTTGAACTGGACAAGAAAGACAGGACTTTTAGAACCTGCTCGTAGTATTCGTTTTTGCCGAATGCCTTTTGGTATGCTTCCAGAAACGGAATATAGTAGTTCTTTGAAAAGTCCTTTGAGAACTTGTAGATGTTCACCGTCTTATAATAATTCCCTGTCTCCGACCAGTTGAACGCGGCTTTGTCCACCATGCCGGTGATGTTGCAATTCTTGTCAAGAATTGTACAGGTTCCGTCCATCCAAGGCTCAAAGCGCGAGACAACTGCAATGTTTGGGTCTTTTGACTCTATCAGCCTTGTGATGAGTTCCGGCTTGTAAATCAGGTCGCTCTCAAGCAGAATGGTGTCATCATCGCACAGGCGTTCCCTTGCTATAAAAAGAGAGTAGATGTTGTTTGTCTTGTCGTAAATCTCGTTTTGAATAAATTCAATCTGCATGCCGTTCAGGTTGCCCGCATTGAATTTTGAATTGATAAAGTCTATAAGAACGTTGCTTTTGTATCCTACGACTAAAATGAACTTTTTGATTCCGTTCTGAACCAAAGACTCAATCGCATATTCGATAAGAGCCTTTCCGTTCACCTGAACCATGCACTTGGTTCCGTCCTTTGTGTACCGCCCGAGCCTTTTTCCTATGCCGGCCGCCAACATCAATGCCTGCATTTAGTGTATCTCCAAAAGTTCTTTTTGTTTTGCAACCATATAGTCTGCAAAGTTTTTTGCACCGTTACCGACTTCTGCCCAGCATTCTTCATGGACTGTTTTGCGGTTTCCGCGCTTTTCCGTATCGCTGAATGAACTGAGAATTACACTCTTCAAGTCTTGCAGCTGCTCGGCTTTTAGTTCCGTGCCTACTCTTTTTGCTGCGTTAAAGCTCCATAGTTCGTCTTTTGCCCACGCGGCGTCAAAGGTGTCCGGGTTGAATTTTGTGCTAGTAAAGATAAGTGGCTTGCCGAATAGCAGTGACCATTCAAAGATAATCCCCGAAAAATCTGTGATGAGTATGTCGTTCTTGTTCAGTACGGCAAGATTGTCGTTGTCGCGGTTCCAGTCAAAGTCCGGGTAGGCGGCCATGAGACTTTCTATCCGCTCCTTTTCTGCCGTGAATGACTGCGGGTGGGGGCGGACGGTGATTTTAAATCCTGTTGACTTGAGCGCGTCCAGCAGCTGTTCGCCGTATATGTTCAAAAGGCTTTTCTCACCCCAGCTTGGAGCAAGCAGAACCTTTGGGCTTTATCTGTCGACGGTGTGCGCCGGCAGGGTCTTTATTCGTTCAAGTGCCGCGTCCATAAAAGGCGCACCTGCGATGTTGTATTCTTTCTTCCGCGCCTTTTCAAATTGTTCTTCTAGCTTCTTCTGGAAGTCAATCTGGTTCTTTCCTGTCGTAAGAATGGCATCGTAAAAGGTAAGGGCGAACATCTTGTAGTAGCCCAGCTCGTCAAGCGAGTGCGGAATGTGCACGTACCACTTTACGTCGCGGCTGCGCTTCCACTGCAGGACGTCAAGCCCCGGTGTGGTTGAAAGCACTATGTCAGCCTTGAGCATGTTCAGCCGCGCAAAGCCCTTGTTCCCCTCGCCGATGAATTCCGCCCTTATGTGCTTGTATCCGCCATCTTCGCCGCA
>CAZKPZ010000066.1:0-14376 GCA_964554745.1 uncultured Treponema sp.
CAAGACAATCGGCGACCAGCTTAAGAAGATAAAGGATTCAATTACGGAAGTCGTCTCTGCTTCTAATGAGTCAAGCGCAGCATTCACTTCTGTTTCCAACAGAATCCAGGATACTGACGAGCTTGTCATGCAGATTAAGTCCGCAATGGAAGAGCAGAACGCCGGTTCAAAGCAGATAGGAGACGCGCTTAAGAGCATGAACGACAGTACTGTTGAAGTCCAGAAGTCTTCACGCACAATGTCTCAGCGCAGCGACAAGATTATGACTGAAATGACCTTGCTTAAGGAAGTTACTTCCAGCATGACGCATGGAATGCAGGAAATGTCTAACGGTGCGCGCAAGATTAATGAGACAGGCGCGGCATTGGGTGAGATTTCAAAGCAGGTTCAGTCTTCTATCCAGAAGATTGGCGGACAGATTAATCTGTTCAAGGTTTGATTTGTTTTGCCGTAAAAAAAGCCTTTTCCGCTTTGGTTTACATAAGTTCGAAAAAGTGTTAGAATAGAGCAACAGCATATTTTATAACTTTTGTTTTAGAGGCGGAAAATGGCAGATACGGCAGATATCCATGAGTCTGGCGAAGACTATCTTGAAGCAATCTTGGTGTTGCAGAAAAAAAATGGTGCGGCACGTGCAGTGGATGTGTCGCATTATCTTAATGTTTCAAAACCTTCTGTAAGTCGTGCTATGTCTGTGCTTCAGGAAACTGGCTATGTTACTGTAGGGGAGACCAGTTTTTTGCAGCTAACGGCAAAAGGTAAGGCAAAGGCCAATGAGATTTATAGCCGGCATCTTCTTTTAACACAGTTCCTTCAGAAAATTACAGGCGTAAGTGAAAAAATCGCGGAAGAGAATGCTTGCAGAATTGAGCATGATATTGACCCTGTTATAAAGAGGGGCATTGAAAAATGGATGAAAGAAAATGCCTGATACAAAAATAGCACATGGCGCATTGACCGGCGATAATCATAAGGCTCTGTGGAGCGGCCGCTTTGCAGAAGGCCCGGATGCTGCCGCCGTTGAATTTGAGACTTCAATACATGTAGACGAGCGTATGGCTCTGGATGATATTCAAGGCTCTATAGCCCATGCTTCTATGCTGGGCGAGCAGAATATCATTCCTGCGGAAGATTCTAAAAAAATCATCGAAGGCCTAAAAAGTATAGAAAGCGACCTGCTTTCCGGCGCGCTAAAGATTGACTACAGCGCAGAGGATATTCATTCTTTTGTAGAAGCCACGTTGACTGACCGGATAGGCGAGGCGGGTAAAAAACTGCATACCGGGCGCAGCCGCAATGACCAGATTGCCTTGGACGAGCGCTTGTATTTGCGCCGGGTGATTCCCCTTTTGCAGAATGAACTGCTGACGCTTTGCGAGTGTCTTGCGGATATAGCAGAAAAACACACAGATACTCTGCTGACGGGCTATACTCACATGCAGCATGCGCAGCCGGGAACTCTTGCACAGCACCTTTTGGCCTGGGCATTCATGCTTATGCGAGACTGGGAGCGATTGGAAGATTCCCTTAAGCGGATAGACAAGTCTCCTTTGGGCAGCGGCGCACTTGAGGGCAGCACATTGCCGTTAAACCGCGAGGCTGTCGCCAAAAAGCTGGGCTTCAGCACTGTTACTGAGAATTCTTTGGATTCTGTTTCTGACCGCGACTACTGCATTGAATTTACCGGCGACTTTGCAATTCTGCAGTCACATTTGAGCCGCATGTGTGAAGAGATTGTCTTGTGGTCAACTACTGAATTCCAGTTCGTGGATTTGAGCGAAAAATGGTCAACAGGCTCTTCAATAATGCCGCAGAAAAAGAACCCTGATTTTGCGGAGCTTATCAGAGGGCGCACTGGTAAGGTCTATGGAGACGTAATAAATCTCTTGACTATGGTAAAAGGTCTGCCGCTGGCGTACGACCGTGATATGCAGGAAGACAAGGAGCCTCTGTTTGACGCTCTGGATACCGTTGAGGCCAACTTAAAGGTGTTTACCGCGATGATTTCTTCTGCAAAGTGGAATGTCGCGAATCTTGAGCGCAGTACTGAGGGCGGCTTTGCGAATGCCACTGATGTGGCTGAGTATTTGGTACGCAAGGGCATGCCGTTCCGCACCGCGCATGGTGTTGCTGCCTCTGCTGTAAGAGCTGCGCTGGATAAGGGCTTTAGCAGGATAGAAGACTTAAGCCTTGCTGACTTGCAGTCTTGCTCTCCTCTCATTGAGCAGGATATCTTTGAAAAGATTTCCCCCCGCGCCTGTATGGAAAACAGGCGTACTACAGGAGGCCCCGCACCGGAGCAGACTAAGAAGCAAATTGCAATTATCAGAAAATCGCTGTCAGAGCGGCGTAAATAAGATAAGCGCTTGAATAAAAAAAGCGGGCCGTCAGATAAGTGCATCTGATGACCCGCTTTTTTGTCTGTATGTCCTGTTACTTAATCAGCAGGGAAGCATAGGCCTTGAGCGCAGGAGACATGTTGTCGGAAAGAACGGCCTTTGCCAATGTCTTTCCGAGCTGTACGCCTTCCTGGTCAAATGAATTTACATTCCAGAGGAAGCCCTGGAACATAACCTTGTTCTCATAGTGGGCGAGTAGTGCGCCGAGGCTTTCCGGTGTTACGGACTTGCCGTAAATCAAGCTTGACGGGCGCTCGCCGGCAAAGAACTTGTTCGGGTTCTCATCGTTCTTTCCGCATGCGAATGCCACAATCTGAGCCGCGACATTGGCGCAGAGCTTTTTCTGGCTTGTTGAGTCCTGTATTACAACGTCCTTGCCTGTCTGGTTTTCCTGATATGCGATGAACTGGAGCGGAATGACGTTCGTTCCCTGGTGCAGAAGCTGGTAGAATGAGTGCTGTCCGTTTGTTCCAGGCTCTCCAAAAATCACCGGACCTGTGACATAGTTCAGCTTCTGGCCGTCACGGTTCACGCTCTTGCCGTTTGATTCCATGTCGAGTTGCTGCAAGTGGGCGGGAAAGCGTGAAAGGGCTTGTGAGTACGGCAGTATGGCGGTCGTCGGGTATTCCTGAACGTTGCGCTCGTATACGCCGATAAGTGCGTCCATCATAGCCGGGTTCTTGGTTACGTCCTTTTCGGTGGCCGTCTTGTCTTCGTCGGCAGCTCCCTTGAGGAATTTTGCGAATACGTCCGGGCCGAATGCAAGGCTGAGGATTGCTCCGCCTACTGCAGATGTTGAGGAGTAGCGGCCGCCGATGTAGTCGTCCATAAAGAATGCCGCAAGATAGTCGGGGCTTTTTGCCAAAGGAGATGTCTCGCTTGTGACGGCAATCATGTGCTTTGACGGGTCAAGGCCGGCCTTTTTTATGCAGTCAATCACGAACGACTGGTTTGTGAGTGTCTCAAGTGTGGTTCCGCTCTTGGAAACAAGGATGAAGATTGTCTTTGCAATGTCGATTGATGCAAGGACTGAGGCCGCGTCATCAGGGTCGACATTGGAAATGAAGTGTGCGTCCATCTTGAAGCAGTTGTTCTTTTTTGCCCAGTTCTCAAGGGCAAGGTACATGGCGCGTGGTCCCAAGTCTGAGCCGCCGATACCAATCTGGCAGACAGATGTGTATTTTTCGCCCTTTTCGTTCAAAAGCTTGCCTGTGTGTACTTTTTCTGCAAAGTCAGCAATCTTTTTCTGCTGCTCGATATAGAAGTTTCTCTTGTTTTCTCCGTCGGCAGTTACATCTTTGCCTAACTGTCCGCGTGTAAGCTGGTGCAATACCATGCGCTTCTCGCCGACATTGATGACTGCTCCGTTATAAAGGGCTTCGAATTTGTCAAGAAGCTGGGCTTCTTCCGCAAGGTTCTGGAATACTCCGATAATCTGGTCGTCAACCTGCTTTGCGGCATAATTGTAGGTAAGACCGGAACTCATTGGGATTGAGTATTTATTTATTCTTGCAGCCGCCCCGTCTGAAGAAAGTTCCTTTGCTACAGAAACGCGACCCTTAAGAGACTGGAGCTTCTTGAAGTTTTCCAGAGTGTCCAAGTTATTCCATGAAATTGATGATGACATAAACGCCTCTTGTCAAAAAAATATTAAAATAAATATACCAAAATGCAGGACTTTATGCTATACTTACACAAATTGCAGGGAGTTTTAATCTTTTTTTTGCCTTTTGTTTATGGAGGAAAATTACAATGGGTCTTCTTATCGCTATTTTAATCGGTGCTTTCGTCGGCTGGCTTGCGGATTGCTTTATGCACAGTTCCCACGGCTTTTTGTTCAGTGCCCTGCTTGGAATTATCGGCGGCGCTCTTGGTTCTTGGCTTGCCGGCGTTCTTGGAATCAACATCGGCAGCGGTTTGCTTAGCCAGATTATTGTCGGCGTAATAGGCACCTGCATTCTTATCGCCATTGTACGCGCTATTTTGGGAAAGAAGTTCTAATTTTTGCTCGCTCTTGTACTTTAGGGAATTTTGTGCTAGATTTTCATGCATGAAATTCAGTAAGTCTGTCTTGACTTTTATTCGCCGTGAGAAGGTATTTTGCATAGCCTTTCTCGCGGCTTTTTGTTCCGCTTTTGCTATTCCGCCGGACGGCAGGTATCTGTCGTACATCGATTTCAGGGTTTTATTCATTCTTTTTTCACTTATGCTTGTGGTTCAGGGGCTTCGCTCCTGCGGAATATTTGATTTGTGTGCGGCTTTTCTTTGCAGGCACGTAAAGAATCTGCGCTCCTTGGCGACAGTTCTGGTGTTTTTGCCTTTTGCCTTTTCCATGTTCATAACTAATGACGTTGCGTTGCTCACCTTTGTTCCTTTTGCCATTATGCTTTTGCGGCAGGCAGGTGGTAGCCGCTATCTGATTTATGTTGTTGTCCTGCAGACTGTGGCCGCCAACTTGGGCAGTATGCTGATGCCTTTTGGAAATCCCCAGAATATCTTTTTGTACAGCAAGATGGGCTTGGGAATATGGGGCTTTATACAGATAGTCCTTCCGTTCTCGCTGCTGTCCCTGTTGCTGCTGTTGGCGGCTCTTCTTGCCGTTCCCAAAAAGAACTTGAGCCGTGAAGATACAAAGTCTGTGTCAAGCGGCATACACCTGCGCGGCGGCTTTGCGCCTTTGCTTTATATCTTTCTTTTCATGTTTTCTGTCCTGGCTGTGTTAAAAGTGCTGCCTGCATGGCTCGCAGCACTTTTTTCTGCGGTCGCAGTGTTTTTTATGCAGAAGAGTCTTTTAAAGAAGGTTGACTATGTTTTGCTGCTGACTTTTGCGGCTTTCTTTGTTTTTACCGGCAATATGGAGCGTTTGGAGTCGGTAAAAAGCTTTTTGGAAGGCGCAGTTTCAGGCCATGAGTTTGTTGCCGGGATAATCGCAAGCCAGGTAATCAGCAATGTGCCTTCGGCCTTGCTGCTTTATCCGTTCAGCACAAATGCAAAGGACTTGCTGCTCGGTGTGAATGCAGGCGGGCTTGGAACTCTTGTAGCATCTCTTGCGAGTCTCATTTCGTATAAGCTGTATGCGACGCGTGACTTGGCGGATGGTGAGCAGAGCGGCAGCGGCCGGTATGTGGCGGTTTTTACCGGTGTGAATCTGCTTTTCCTTTTGCTGCTGGTTCTTTTATGGCTTGTGAAAAATGCCTAAAAGTTGTATAACTATGTATAGAATCTAAATAAGAAAATTAAGGATGATACTATGACCTCAGAATTAAGTACAGACATAAATAAGACTTTTGCAGCCTCTGTTGAGCGAAGTGAAAAGCTTGAAAAGGAAATACAGACAAATCCAAAAAAGTTCCGTGTCCTTACAGGAGACCGTCCTACAGGAAGGCTTCATATTGGTCACTACTTTGGTTCTCTTAAGAACCGTGTCCGCCTTTCAAAGATGGGCGTTCCGACCATGATTCTTATTGCGGACTATCAGGTTCTTACTGACCATGAGGCTTTTCAGGAAATAAGCCAGAATACAAAACAGCTGGTAATCGATTACCTGGCATGCGGCATTGAGCCGAGTGACGATGTAATCATTTACCCTCATTCATATATTCCTGAAGCCAATCAGCTGATGTTGCCGTTCCTTACGCTCATAACAAGCGCAGAGCTTGAACGGAATCCTACAGTAAAGGAAGAGATTCAGAGCGGTATGGCCAACGGCAACATGAAGGCTGTGAATGCAGGTATGCTAACGTATCCTGTGCACCAGGCCTGTGATATTCTTTTCTGCAAGGGAAACGTTGTTCCTGCCGGTAAGGATCAGCTGCCTCATGTGGAGATGGCTCGTCTTATAGCCCGCAGATTCAATGAAAAGTTCTGTAAGGGTAAGGAGCCGATTTTCCCATTGCCGGAGGTACTTCTTTCTAAAACTCCTGCAATCATGGGCTTGGACGGAAACCAGAAGATGAGCAAATCCCGCGGAAATGCCATTATGCTTTCTGCCACGGAAGACGAGACTGCCAAAATGATAAAAAAGGCTAAGACTGACGGTGAGCGCGTGATTACCTATGAGCCTGAAAAGCGGCCTGAAGTCGCGAACTTGTTGATGTTAATTTCTCTTTGCACCAATGAAAAGCCTGAGGATATAGCGGCCAGAATCGGCGAGGGCGGCGGTGGAATGCTCAAGAAAGAGCTTACCGAGGCGCTTAACGAGGAGCTTCGCCCAATCCGTGCAAAACGTGCGGAACTTGAGAAGAATCCGGAGTATATCCGCAAAGTTCTGCTTGAGGGTACCCAAAAAGCAAGGGATATGGCTGTAAAGACATTGGATGAAGTTCGCAGTGCGATGAATATGGTAATCTAACGGAGGAAAATGATATGGCGGATGCAGATATTCTTAAGTTGCAGAATGGCAGCGATATAAGAGGCGTCGCGTTGGACGGCGTTGAGGGCGAGAACGTTAATCTTACTGCTGATATTTGTTCCAGAATAGGAAGCGCCTTAGCGGTCTTTTTGTCTAAGAAGCTCGGCAAACCGCTGTCTGCGCTGAAGATTGGTGTCGGCCGCGATGCCCGCGTTTCTGGCCCAGTCTTGCAGAAAGCTGTTTGTGTCGGAATAAAAGCGCAGGGGGCAGCAGTTGTAGACTGCGGCCTTGCTACAACACCCGCCATGTTCATGTCAATTGTCTTTGAGGAAACCAAGTATGACGGCTCCGTAATGATTACTGCGAGCCATCTTCCGTTTAACCGCAACGGTCTCAAGTTCTTTGATGCGGACGGCGGTCTTGAAAAGTCTGATATCGCTGAGATTCTGAAAAATGCATGTACTTTGCAGCCTGTTTCTGCAGCTGATGAACTTGATACATTCGATTTGCTTTCACTGTATGCAAATCATTTAAAGAATACTATTTGTAAGAAACTGAATTCAAGTGAAGACAAAAAGCCTCTTTCAGGTCTAAAGATTGTTGTTGATGCAGGAAACGGTGATGCGGGCTTCTTTGTTTCAAAAATCTTGAATCCTCTCGGCGCAGATACAACAGGTAGCCAGTTCCTTGAACCGGACGGTATGTTTCCGAATCATATTCCGAACCCTGAGAACAAAGACGCAATGGCGGCCGTCCAGAAAGCAACGGTTTCAAATCATGCGGACTTGGGCTTGATATTTGATACCGACGTTGACCGTATGTCCGCCGTTCTTGATACAGGAGCTGAGATTAACCGTGACGCGATAATCGCCATGATTTCTGCAATTCTCGCGCCGTCTTATCCAGGCGGGACTATCATAACAGATTCCGTTACGTCAGACAGGCTGACATATTTTCTTGAAAAGGAACTGGGACTCAAGCACTTGCGCTATATGCGCGGCTACAAAAACGTAATCGACAAGTGCAAGGAGCTGAACGCTGCAGGTACTGTTTCTCCTCTTGCTATGGAGACATCCGGCCACGGTGCGCTCAGGGATAACTTTTATCTTGATGACGGCGCTTTCTTGGCCGTAACGCTCATTGTGGCATTGGCAAATGCAAAGAAAGAGGGCAAAAAGATAGGCAGCCTTGTTGAGAAGCTTCCTCCAGCAGGAGAGGAAGGTGAGTTCCGCTTTAAGATAAATGGCGATGGCTTTAAGGAATACGGCAAAAAGGTGCTGGAAGAATTCAAGAACCGTGCTGTAAAAGCAGGCTATGACCTGCCTGAGTCATTTGAGGGTGTGCGCATTTCGTTCCATGACGGCGATGTTTCTGGCTGGATGCTTTTGCGGCTGAGTCTTCATGACCCTGTAATGCCGTTGAACATTGAGGGCACTTCAAAGGGCGGTCTGGAAAGAATTAAGGCGGTTGCACGTACTTTGCTTGATGGCTTTGACAGACTCGATATGTCTTGCCTAAATAGATAGGAGTTCATCTGCTTATCTACCGATAATATACACGTGAAAAAAACTATTTTAGCTTTTGCTTTATTTGTATCTGCGTTTTCCTTGCAATTATTTTCACAGGAAGCGCAGGCTGCAGATGAAGAGGTAAAGTCAGAAGACACAATTATAACCGGCTCTGCGGACGAAGGTTCTCCGGATTTGCTTAAGGGCATCTGGCACAATTACGACCGCTATGTTGTCTTTGATACAGGCTCTGTCTCGCAGGAAGGCTCCAAGCTTATTCCTGATATTGTGTTGCGTACTTTTTACCAGTGGTATAACGACCGGGCAGGCGAGAAAACAAGCTATGGGCGCGACAGAAATGCCGCAGAGACAATACAAGCTGAGGAACTGCAGCTCACTTTCACTCCTTTGACAGATGAGCTTTTTACTTCTGAATACGGAAAAACGGTTGTTCAGGAAGACGGTGACATACTTACTGCGGAGACGAATAATTCCGGCGCATGGGATATTACGGTAAAATATGCCGGACATAAGCTTGGCGGCGAAGACACGTATCATGTTCCTGTTGCTGTAATCGGCAATAAGTTGTATTTGAATTTTGCTTTAAAGCAGGAAGACAGCGACTCTGTTCCTGCAAATTCGCTGTTGAACGGTATTACTATACAGTCCGAAAATCTGCTTGAAGGCTATTGGCGCGATGCAGGCAGTGCAAACGGCATTCTGGTGTGTCCGCCTGTTACGAATACTGAATTGCTTTCATATTATATTACGAATGATTCCGTGTATTATATCCGCTATTGGCAGACTGATATGGAATATAATCCCGCGGCAGAAGCGTTTTTTACAGACGGAGACAAGACGTATACAGTACCTAAGCATCTGCGTTCTGCTGAGCGAACTTATACTTGCACGCTTGGACGCAGAAGCAAAATTAGGAATATCAAAAAATCCTCGTCAATAGACGGCGATTATGCCCAGAATACGGTGCTTGTTGAAAAACATACTAAAGATTCTGATGGTGGCGATGTATCTTATACTGTCAGAACGTCAACTATCCTTGTTTTTGGAAAGCCGTATTTGACCTTGACCGACGGCAGCCGTGACCTGAAGACAATTGTTGCAGAAAACAACAAACGGCGGCATCCTGCACCGGCATCTCCATTTCCTCCGCACGGAGTGTTGGATTTTGACTGGTCTATTGTAGAAAATCCGCCAGAATCTTATGACCGGAGAGTGCTTGACTTAGGAAAGTAATTTTCTTAGACTCTACGTTATCTATGATTTCTAGGTTTTACTGCCTGTCTGTATTAAGCGGCAAAGATGGCGAATTCAAAAAAAATGCTCAGCGTACACTTGATGACAGCAAATTCGGCTTTTCGGGAAAACTCTTTTCATTTAGAAAGATGATGCGTCTCAAGAACGGCAAGATATACGACAAACTGCTTTTTCCCGGCTATCTTTTTTTGCAGACTGATGAAGCAGACCCGAGGAATCTCTTTAAGTTCAGACAGCTTAACGGCTTTCTGAAGTTTTTGCCAGATAATTCTGTTCCACAGGAGTTGTCTGGCGCTGACTTGGAAATAATACGTTCTTTCTTGCAGTTCGGAAGTATACAGGGCTTTGTGCGGGCTAAATTCAATGAGAATGACCGCAGTGTGCTTTTATCACCGCCTTATGCAGGACGCTCTGGAACTGTAATTGCTGTGAACAGACGCAATAACCGCGTAAAAGTCCGGCTTGACGGCGTTCTGGGCATTACTATTACAGATTTGACATACTACGATATAGAAAAAGAAGACTGGAGCGCCGATGAAGCAGAATACCGCAAGAAGATGGTGGCAGCGGAGACAGCAAGCTGAGCTATAAACAAACTGCGCGGCGTGCTTGACAAGAAAAGCCTATTTTACTATTATTGCGTCATTCTGTGATAGTCAGTTCATAAACCTTCCTGACTTTAGCCCGGACTCTGTCTGCGGCTATAAAACAAAACCGGGTACGTTTTCTATAATCTCCCTTCAGAGAACGGTCTAAGTTTTTTGTTTGCAGAAAATTCTTTATAAGGATCTGCCTTATGCCAAATGAATTGGTTCTTTTTCTCTCTCTCATCATCAGCTTTGGTGGTGTGCTTGTGTTTTTCCGTCTTTTTGGAAAAGCTGGTGTGTATGCTTGGACTGTCATAACGACAATTACCGCAAACATTGAAGTCCTTATCCTTATCCGTGCGTTCGGCATGGATATGACGCTTGGAAACACACTTTTTGCCGCTACATTTGTCGCGACAGATATTCTGAGCGAGAACTACGGTAAGAAAACTGCCAGTAAAGCTGTATGGCTTGGAGTTGCCACCAATTTGACCTTTGTGCTTATCACACAGTCATGGTTCTTGTATACACCGGCCGCTGATGACTGGGTTATGCCTTCTGTCTCAACAATATTCTCAAATACACCGCGTCTTATGCTTGCAAGTCTTTCTGGATACGTTCTGAGCGAACTTTATGACGTCTGGGCATATCACAAGTGGTGGTCTTTCACAACAAAGAAATTTGGTGACAGCAAGAAATTCCTGTGGTTCAGAAACAATATTGCTACGCTTTCTGCCCAGTTTATCAATATTTCCATCTTTACATTTGTTGCATTCTGGGGTATATATACACCCGAGAAAGTTCTTGCGGTTGGTATTTCCGGCTATGTGATTTACATATTCACAAGTCTGTTGGATACTCCGTTTGTATATCTTGCGCGCGCCATCTATAATAAGTTCATGATTAAAGACGGTGTATGCAAGGCTGACGCGGTGTAAGTAAAGCTAAAGACACCGTGATAAGGGAGCTTTATTACGGTGTTTAAGAAGTTTTGTTTTTTCAATGCAGTCGCTTCGCTTGTCTTTTCTGTGTCTGCCTATGCAGAGCAGAGCGGGGCGCTTCGCCAGACTTTTGCGGTCGAGCGCTATTTGTCTTCTTTGACAGAACGTGAGCGTATCGCACAAATCTTTCTGGTTAATATAGACGGCAATAAAAGCTATCGTCCGCTTGAGTATTATGAAGAAACAGTGGGGGCAAAAAAAGAGACTTTGCCCCTCATACCAGGTGGTTGCCTTTTTTTCAGCTATAATATAGCCGAAAGCCCCGAAACAATAATCGATTTTACAATTTCCATAGCCGAATACTGCGAAAAAAAATCACTGCCGCGCCCCTATACCGCAATTGACCAAGAGGGCGGCGTTGTGAACAGACTCAGCGGCATAACCAGCCCTTTGCCTTTTGCTTCCCACGTTTCCTCATGCCTTACGCCGTCAAAGAGTGCCGTTTTGTATTCCCTGCAGGCAGAGCAATTGCGGATGCTGGGCTTTAGCATGAACCTTGCGCCTGTCTCTGAGGCAAAAAGTGACTTTAACCGCGATTTTTTAGGCACGCGCTCATTTGGTGCTGTTCCGTCCACCATAGCCTACAGTCTTGCCTGTATAGACGCGTATCAAAAAGATGGCGTTTTCTGCGCGATAAAACACTTCCCCGGGAATTCCAATACAGACCCCCATACTGGTCTGCCGCTTATCGATTTGGATTCCGCTCATGTTCATACACAGCTGTTTCTGCCATATCTCTTTATATTTTCTTCATCGCCGGCTGCGCTGATTATGTCTCATGCCGTAGTGCCGTCTGTGGATTCCAACAGTGCGGTATTCAGTAGAGTCTGGATTAACGATATTCTGCGGAAACAGGCGGAATACAAAGGCCTTATAATCAGCGACGACATCTTTATGGGGGCTGTTTCAGCCGACGAACCGAATCAGATTGCCGTCCGCGCAATCTCTGCCGGCGTTCATGTCATAATGCTCTCTGACAAGTATTTTGCGTCTATAGTGGATTACCTGCTGCAAGCGGCCGCCAAAGACTCAAGCCTGGCTCTGGAATTGCATGAGGCCGAACGAAAAGTCATAGAATACAAGCTTTCTGCCGGTATCCTGCGTCTAAAAAAGACAGAGCAAGGGGAAGAAATAGTCTCTGTTCCTGTCAGCGAGAGCCTTGGCAGCAAGGCGGACAGGCTCAAGCGATTTAACACAGCAAAAGAACAAGGACGTGACTTTTATGTCAGATATTTTACAGGGGAACAAAAATGAAGCAGAAAGACCGAGAGCTAAAAAAGGCTGTAAAAGGCGCGGAAGGATTTGACGCATACTATGCGGCTTTGTACGGTGCGCGATGGGAAAAGCTGAAATCAAGCCTTGCAAAAGAGCCTCTGTTTGTAAAAGTTGAGTACCCGTCTTGTGAGCCGTACTTTATGGATGCCGCAAGTATCTGTGCCGCGCTTGCACTGCCCATGCCAAAAGAAGATGTGGGCGGCGGAACGGCAAAGATTCTTGATTTGTGTGCCGCTCCAGGGGGCAAGAGCCTGGTTATTGCCGGCAATATGGGCGGTAATGCCGTTCTGTACAGCAATGAGCGCTCCCCTGACCGAAAAAAGCGCTTGGACACAGTGCTTTGTGCATCTCTGCCATCAGATATCTGCAAGAATATCGTGACAAGCTGTTCAGACGGCGCTACCTGGTGCAAAAAAGAAGAGTCCTGCTTTTCTGCCATACTGCTTGATGCGCCGTGCTCAAGCGAGCGACATGTGCTTTCTGATGCAAAGTATTTGGCGCAGTGGTCTCCGTCACGCATAAAGAGCCTTGCGTCCGAGCAGTGGGCACTCTTGTCTTCCGCATGGAGGCTCCTCAGTCCTGCGTCTTATATGGTGTATTCAACCTGTGCTCTTGCTGATGATGAGAATGACGGCGTTATAGAGCGTCTGATCAAGAAATTCCCGCAGGCCGCAGTTGCTGGCAATGAAGAAGTGCTTGCCGCATTTGAATCCAATCTACAGTCATTTCAGGGCGGTCTTTTTACCGAAACTGAGTCGGCAGACGGCATTGCTACGACTAGTGCCGTTAGTGTAATCAGAGAATGTTTTGCCAATGCGGAAAAAACTCGCTTTGGCCGTCACATTATGCCGGACAGTGCAAACGGAGCAGGCCCTATTTATTTTACTGTATTAAAAAAAGAGTAGAACAGAGACAGGCGGCAGCAGTAAAAGAATACCGCTGCCGTACTGCTTATGGCTATTTATTTTACAGCTTCAAAAACAATGTCTGCGATAAAGATTGCAGCAAGAATCCAAGTTACAAGCGGAATGTCCTTTGTCTTTCTGCCGACGAGCTTGCAGAGCACGTAAGCGATAACGCCCCATGCAATACCCTTTGAGATTGAATAGGCGAAAGGCATAACCATAATCGTTATGAATGCCGGAATTCCTTCTGTCGGGTCTTTGAAGTCCACAGTTCCGATTGAACGCATCATAAGATAGCCTACAAAAATCAAGGCCGGAGCTGTTGCAGCAGACGGAATGAGGGCAAAAAGCGGTGTAAGGAACAAAGAAAGCAGGAACATCACGGCAGTTGTAACAGAAGTAAGACCTGTGCGTCCGCCGGCTGCGACACCGGATGTTGACTCAACAAAGCTTGTTACGGTAGAAGTTCCAAGACCAGCACCAATAACAGTTCCAACAGCGTCAGCGAACAGAGCCTGCTTTGCGTTTATGATGTTTCCGTCCTTATCCTTAAGGTCAGCCTGTTCCGCAACGCCCATCAGAGTACCGATTGTATCGAACATATCTGTAAAGAGGAACGTGAAGAACACGGTAAAGAATTTGAGCGTGAGCACCTGGTTCCACTCAAACTTCATGAACAGAGGGGCTTCCGGCTTTGAGAACGGAGCCCAGCCTTCCGGGATTTTTGTAACGCCGAACGGAATGCCGATGATTGTTGTGATGACAATGCCGAGCAAGATAGCGCCAGGTACGTTAAGAACGAACAGTATGATTGTAATTATCAGGCCTATAACGGCAACAAGCGCTGTTACATGAGAAAGGTTCAGATTTTCAAAACCAATGAGCGTTCCTGTGTCTGTGCCGACTATTCCGGCATTTGCAAGTCCGATAAGGGTGATGAAAAGTCCGATACCGACAGCGACAGCCTTTCTGAGCGTTACAGGAATAGACTTGATTATTGCCTCGCGGATTCCCACCAGAGAAAGGATGATAAAGAGAATTCCTTCAAGCAGGACTGCGGTAAGTGCAAACTGCC
>CAZKPZ010000067.1:0-2256 GCA_964554745.1 uncultured Treponema sp.
ACAGTATTATTATGACAATCCACACTACACAAAGAAAATATATATTTTAGATAGTCCGATACTTTGTTTTTGTAATTTGAGCCACAATCATCTTCGTTCTGCTTAGAGGAATTTCATTTTTATCTTCTGGAATTACCTTATAAAACTGACAATAACCAGCATTTGTGCTATAATTATTATGATATGAAGAAAATCAGTATAATTACAGGCGCATCAAGCGGAATGGGAGCATGTTTTGCCTTCCAACTGGCACAAGAAAGTGCTGATTACAAAAAAAAAGGCAAAGAAGAACTTTCATCAGACGAGATATGGCTGATTGCCAGAAGAGAAGATAAATTAAATGAAGTAAAAAAAACTATTGTCTCAGAGGCGGACAAAGATTTTCCTGATATAAAAGTTCTGCATCTGGACATAAGCGGCAAGCAAGGAGCCAGTCTTGTAAAAAAAGAATTTGAAAAAGAGCAATCAGCAGGAGACTTTAAGATTTCAGTCTTAATAAATAACGCAGGCTTTGGTACCTACGGAGAATTTGCAAAAACCGATACAGAAAGAGAAATGGATATGATAGATTTGGACTGCACAGCATTGACAGGCATTACAGGCTATGCAATTCCATATTTATCCAGAGGCTCCCGTATCATAAACACTGCAAGTCTAGCTTCATTTTTGCCATTGGGTAATTTTGCAGTTTACGGAGCTTGCAAGGCATACGTATTAAGTTTTACTGTAGCATTGCGGGCTGAGCTGAAAGACAGAGGCATAAAAGTCACAGCGCTCTGCCCAGGCCCTGTTTCTACGGAATTTGCAAATGTTGCCTCAAAAGGCGCACGAAAAGAAGTCCGTCACGGACTGTCGCCAGAAAAGACAGTTTCGCACTGTCTAAAACAATCCAGAAAAGGAAAAACTTATGCATTAATGGCCTTTAAATGGAAATTCAAAGCTACTGCAAGCCGATTTATTGGCCGCTATGTTGGCGCTTGGTTTACATACCGTTTTTGCAAGCGCCCTAGCAATTAAGCATGCCGTCTAACTCCGTCAAACTTTATTTCCCATAAAAAAAGCCCTGTAGGAGGTGCTGTGAACAGGGCATTTTTCCGCTCACAACTGTTTAGAATTTCTGCAAATTCTTTCTTTCCTTTGCCTTTTTGCTCAAGCTGAATGAAAGTTCCTGTCAGAGAACGTATCATTTTCCAAAGAAAAGCATTTGCTTCTATCTCAAAAAATATTGTATTTTCATTTTTACTGTCACGAAAAAACGAAGCTTTTTCGATATACCTCTTTGTCGACAGACTTTGATCTCCTGCAGCAGAAAAAGTGGCACAATCGACTTCCCCATGTAAGCAAGAACACATATCATTTAAGACATCTAGATTCGGCTTTTTGGGAACATACCAAACATATCTAGTTTCACTTGCAAAGGGGGGGATTGTTCCTGTATGGATAAAATAGCGGTAAGTACGGCTGGTAGCATCAAAACGAGAATTAAATTGCTTGCTTACCTTCTTGGCTGTCATTATACGAATGTCCTGTGGCAAAAATCCGTTTAATGCACGCACATAATTTTCTTCGGGAATAGAATCAACAGGCGATTCAAAGTTTGCGGCTTGCCCTCTTGCATGAACACCACTGTCTGTTCTGCCGCTACCGTACAGATTAATATGTTTTTTAAACATTTTCTCGATGGCAAGCTCGACTTCTCCTTGAACAGTACGAACTGGACTGCCGCCATCAGATTTATCCTGACGTTGCCAACCACAAAAATCCGTACCATCGTATGAAAGAGTGAGAAGTATATTAGTCATCTGAGAAAATATTGTTGTTCGAAAGTTCTTTCGAAATGTTGTCATACAGGTCTTTTGCAACCTCAAGCAAAGGACCTGGTTTTTCCTTTGAAGATTTACCAAGACCAAACAGCTTAGCTATTGCACCTTTAAACTCACTGAGTTTTTTAAGTCTCAGACTTTCGTCTTCCCTTTGACCATATTTATATTCCAAAAGTCCGCACAAATACAGAATCCCATCATAACCATAGTTCTTATCCATATCAGGACCGAAATTCTTTACAACCTCAATAGATTCAATACGGCTTGTCTCATTTATAAGTGTCTGCTGGTAGAAGAAAAGAGCTTTGCGGTAAAAAACTTCTGCTATATAATCAAAATTATGCCCAGGACAAGCTTTGTCCAAGTCTTTGCAAAGCCAAGCAAGGCGCAAAGTAATAATTGCCCGCTTGAATGTAGGCGCATACGCAATATC
>CAZKPZ010000067.1:2266-14275 GCA_964554745.1 uncultured Treponema sp.
TTTTCGTAACTTAGAAGAGCCAGATAATAATATGCTGCACCGTCATAAAGATTTCGTTCCCCTTTATCATTAAAATTTGGGAAAATCGCCACTACTTTTGCATTCCGGTTATTTTCATCACCTTGCAAACGTTCAACCGTCGCAGAATCCTTTATATCAGAAAAATCATTCCAGAAAAATGCTGTATGACATCGTGGGCAACAGCCAATATCATATATAAGGGGGTATACACGTCCGAACTTCTTGGACGGCTCAAAAACTCTATGTAACTCATCTGTCAGAGGACCAGCTATCATGCGACCGCCCCCCTGATGCATCTCCTCTTGCTCAAATGCCTTTCCACATACAGGACAGGAAACCTTTTCCTTTTTCCAATACGTAATGGCAGGTTTCTTTCCGCCCTCTTCTACATTCTTCATAAGAACTTTTACCCCCGCTTCTCTATAATCACAAATGCGACCGCATAATCCTTTTCATGGCTTAAAGAGACATGGACTTTAGTATCTAATCCACATAAAGATTCCATTTTTTCCTTAGCTTTACCCGTAACACGGAGAAAAGGCTTTCCTAAAACGTCTTTCTCTATATATATATCGGCAAGACTAAAGTCTCTTAAACCAGTTCCTAAAGCTTTTGAAAAAGCCTCTTTTGCCGCAAACCTGACCGCATACCACTCACTCAAACGCCTGTTTTTTGCTCCTTCCGACTGCAAAACTTCTTTTTCATTAAAAAAACGATTTATCATATTGGGTTCTTGAACCCATTTATCAAAACGTGAGACTTTTGCAATATCACAACCTATGCCAAAAATCATCATCACCTGTAGTTTTCAGATATAGAATCTTGCGAATCATCAAATGTTTTTTCAACAGCCGTTACCGTTATTGATTCTATCGACTGCGAAACAACAGAAACATTTTCTGGTGCAAAAATAAACACTGGAACATCAAAGACTCCAGGCTCATTTACGAGAGAGCAGTCGGCTTCCACAACAAAAGAGTTAGCCTTCACCTTATCAAGAGTAAGTTGATTCCCATCTACCGTTATATCCACAGTAAAAGCAGTATTTGTAATTTCTAAGCTATCGTTGATATTTTCAAATGCAACAGGCAATGACTTAAAAGTCTTCGAAACTCCAATAGGTAAAACAGTTACGGTGACGGCGACCTTAGCATCTGACGCTATCTCAGTAATAGAATTAAGATTCATAATTCCGACTTCTTTTGAATTTGTCACAGTAGCACCATCTATATTGACTTCTTCTGTCTGTATTTCTGAAAGTCCTTCGACCGCAGTTCTTGGTCCCTTCACCTCTATACTGGTAGGATTCACAGTAACAACACCACATTCATAACCGTAATGAGGCTGACCTGAAATAGTTGGCATAACAGGAACGTAACGCACAATTTTATCTTCTACAGAAAGAGAAACAAATTCTGGCTCAACAGAAATTTCTAGGGGTCTTAATCTAGCAAGATGCAAATTCGGACGAGTTACGACACGATATTCATATGTACCTTCACGAGACTGCGAAGTCAAATCAATAAAGGCAGAAATATTATCCGCTGAAACACCAGAAAGAGAGTCTCTTTCGGCACGAATTCTTACAGTCACATACTCTGGAAAAACGAACCCGCTTTTTAACGTTAAGTTTCCAGAATCTCTGATTTCCAGAGGAACCTGCAATTCAAGTCTGTCAAACTGCTGTAACTGAAAAACGCAGTATACAAAAATAGCGACTATAAAACAACAAAGCTTTTCTTTCCAGTGATCAAAAAGTTTTTCATGAAGCTGACTTATGTTCATCTTCCGTGTCCTCGATTCTCTCATCTTCCTTCTTAATTTCAAGCTTTTTTTCCAGAATCTTAGTCAGAGTCTCCATTGGCAAATCGTAATGCAACTGAGATTCATAAGCCAAACTGATAGCACCGGATTCTTCACTTACGACAAGAATGACCGCATCGCTTTGCTCACTCATGCCAAGAGCCGCTCTATGCCTTGTTCCATACGTTTTCTTTATATCATAGTTCTCACTTACCGGTAAAAAACAGCCGGCGGCAATAATCTTTTCGCCTTGAACGACACAAGCCCCATCATGCATAGGAGTATCGTGTCCAAAAATCGTTATCAAAAGATTAGATGATAAATCCGCATTGATTCTCTGTCCACTGGTGACCACCTGTTCCAGCTTGGCAGAACGCATAAATACTACAAGCATTCCTCTTTTCTGCCTTGACATTTCTTCCGCTGCGACAAGAACAGAATCCACATAGGTATGTTTCTTTTTTGATCCAAAAAACATCCAGTCGGTTTGTCCCAATTTTATAAAAATTTTGCGGATTTCCGGCTGCATAACAATTGCGGCACCTACAAGCAACGCCGGACTCAAAAGGTTTAAAAGCCAAGTGAGAGCAGGAAGCTTAAAAATATATACGACAAAAACATAAAATATACCAAAAAGAATAACAGCGCTCATAATCTGCACTGCATTGGTGCGAACAACGAGCTTATATCCCCAATAAATAAGGAATGTAAGTAACATTATATCCAAGACGGGATTAATATATACTGTATATATATGGCCAATCGCAGAGAAAAAATTCACATTTTACTCCAATACTAATTTCATACTATTCAAATTCCTTAAAAGATTTTATCACGTCTAAAGTATTACTACAAGCCATTACATCATGGACTCTCAACATAAAAGCACCTCTAAAAACAGAGATTATGTCGGCAGTCAAGGTTCCATAAAGCCGTTCGTCCCCTGCAGCCTCAGAGACATTCCCATTACCACAAACCATCTCTCCAATACAAGTTTTCCGCGATAAAGCCATCAGTACCGGATATTTTCCTCCGCACAACTCTCCGCAACGCCATATCAAAGTTTTATTGGCCTCAAGATTCTTTCCAAAACCAATTCCCGGATCCAAAATAATTTTATCGCTTTTTATCCCCAAGCTTTCTGCATATTTACAGCGTGAATCTAAATAAGAATTTACTTCGTTGAACACATCTGTATATTCCGTAGACTTCTGCATAGTAGAGGGAGTTCCCCGTTTGTGCATTAAAATAACAGGCAATGCTTTTTCTGCCACAAAAGGCCCCATTTCAGGATCATCCTCCAGAGCAGAAACATCGTTTACTATTTCAGCACCTGCATTATAAGCAGCTTTCATAACCTTAGATTTTCGTGTATCAATAGAAATAGGGATGTTTGACTTCCGTCTTATTTCCTCAACGACCGAAACAACCCTTCGAATCTCTTCGTCCGCATCTACATAGGCAGAGCCTGGTCTAGTAGACTCTCCCCCTATATCCAATAGGTCAGCCCCCTCATCAATCAAGCGCAGCGCCAAATCAACACCGCCACGACTTCCTGAAAAGAAGCTGTCAGGAGTTGCGTTCACAATACCCATGATAAAGGCAGGGCGCTCAGTTTTTATCTGCTTTTCTGCCAGTTTTAAAGTTTTCATGTATCTCTCCATACAATCCAATAGCAATATTCGCAATTTTTTCAGGAGTCAATCCTGCTTGTTCCAAAATCTGACTGCGGTTTCCGTTGCTCAAGAAACGGTCAGGAAAAGAAAGCACTGCAGTACGGAACTGTGTCGACCTATCCTTGGAGCAACGTTCGCTCTGATGAACGATTCTTTCTAGATATTCGCCCATTCCACCGATATGTACCCCATCCTCGATGAAAACAATTGAACCATACTTTTCAGCAATAGAAAGAAAATAACTTTCATCAAACGGCTTAAGAAAACGCAAATCATAGATATCAGCATGAATATCTTTCATCAGAAGAATACGTGCAGCAGTAAGAGTCTCCGTATACATACTGCCTGTACAAACCAGAAGAATATCTGACTTTATCTTCGCCTTAGATTTTATCTTGCCGTGATCTTTTTTCTCGTCTAGAGCAACGCTCAATGCAGGTGCAAAGTCACCGCTCTTTATTAGCAAACCTCTACCGCTCATAACAGCTTTTGAAAAAGCAGATATTTCAGACGGACAAGACATTTTTGGCCAACGTATTGCAACAGGACCTTTGGACTCCTTAACAGCCCAGTCCAAACAGAGCTCCAAGTCTGAAGCACTTGCAACAGTTATCAATGTAAGATTAGGTACAGGACGAAGCAACGCTATGTCAAAAATACCCTGATGTGTTTCACCATCAGCAGGAACTGCCCCTGCTCGGTCAAAAAGAAAAATGACATGCCTATTCTGCAATGCAATATCTTCGATTATTTGATCCACAGAACGCTGTATAAACGTAGAATATATTGCAACTAGTGGAATCATGCCGCCTGCGGCCAAACCTCCAGCAAAAGTAACAGCATGCTCTTCCGCAATGCCAACATCATAAAAACGATTCTTAAAGTGCCGTGAAAAAGAATCCAAGCCAGTTCCTTTGGACATAGCTGCCGTTATTGCACAAATTCGGCTGTCGCTTTCAGCCATTTTGACAATCTTGCGGCTGAAAACCTCCGTAAAACTAATTGCATCATATTTTTCAACCACACCGTCGCTAATATTAAAAGGCCCCACTCCGTGAAAAGTTGACGGATCGTGTTCTGCAGGGCTATACCCCTTGCCCTTTTTTGTCACGACATGAATCACGACAGGTCTTGTTAGCTTCTTTGCATGCCGCAGAGTATGTTCAAGTTGACGAATGTTATGCCCATCAAGAGGACCCGCGTACTCAAATCCTAGGTCTACAAAAAGATTATTTGTGAGCAACAGACCTTTTAACCCTCGCTTCATCCGGTAAATGAATTTCCCTAAATGCTTATTCACATACGGAATATCATCGATTAGGCGGTCAATCTTGTATCTAAAGTTCTGGTAAAATGAAGTAGCCGTAAGTTGCGAAAGATAGCGAGAAACAGCTCCAGTATTGGGGCTTATCGACATCTGGTTATCATTCAATACAACAATTAGGTTCTCTGCAAGCTGTCCAGCATGGCTTAACGCTTCATATGCCATACCGCCGGTCAAGGCTCCGTCACCGATAACAGCAACAACTTTATCATTTCTTCCCTGTAACCGCCAAGCAGAAAGCAACCCTAAGGCTGATGAAATAGACGAAGATGCGTGACCTGCATCGAAATAGTCATGAGGACTCTCGCTTATTCTCGTAAATCCAGAAAGACCGTCTTTTTGTCGTATCGAAGAAAACTGCGAATAGCGACCCGTAAGAATCTTGTGAGGATAACACTGATGGCTCACATCCCAGACTATTGCATCCTGGGGGCTATTAAAAACCCGGTGCAAAGCTATGGTAAGTTCAACAATACCTAAATTACTCGCTAAATGCCCGCCGTTTTTTCCTACAACTTGAATAATTGCATGACGGATTTCCTTTGCCAGATTACGAAGCGACGATTCAGGCAATCTTTTGAGATCATCTGGAGAATGTATATTCTGTAGAAGCAAAAGAAACCCCTCTAATAAAAAAAAGCCGGGAAAACCCGGCCGGTCTGTCGGGAGCGTAGTCCAAAAGGATTGCGTTTCCCTAACTTCGGAGCGTAAAAAGCCACACCGAAAAAAAGACTACTGTGTTCAACAATACAGCAGCCTTTCTAGCATTATAAACAAAAGCAGCAATTAAGCTTACTTTGCTCTATGCCGATTCCGTCTAAGCATCTTCTTCCGCTTATGTGTCGCTATTTTTGCGCGCTTTCTTTTTTTACCACAAGGCACGATAGGACTCCTTAAAATTACTAGGAAATATTATGATTGCTTTTGCCCTTTAAGTCAAGTACTTCAAGAAAGTATTTAGAAACATTAATGAATTTCCTTCAAGAGAATAAATATAATCATTTTCGCATCTTTTTATCATACAACCGCCAGAAATACCTTCTAACTCAGAAAATCTTTTCCATGCACCCGTTCTTACACCTAGCCGCGCTTCCAAATCCCCTTGCCAAGGTCTCACCGGAGAGAACCGATTCTTATATTCGGCAGCACTTATACCAAAGGTTGAACGCAATCCCATCATCAAAAATTCCTCTTCCTCTGTTTCAAGAGAAAGCAATTCCTCTTCTCGGGGAAAAGGAAGGCTTTTATCACAAAAACTATTCCAAAATGAAATATAAGAGGCTACGTCCTTACAGTCAGTCCAACGAAAACCATTCTTGTTTTCTTCAAAAGAATAAATTGTGCCTGTAGCACCGCTCCCAATTCCTATATAGTCATCCTGTTTCCAATACCGTAAATTATGACGGCTTTCATGTCCTTTTTTTGCAAAATTAGAAACCTCATATTGGTCGTATCCATGCAAAAGCAGTTCGGCACGCCCTTCCAGCCATTCGTCATCAGCCTCATCCCCATCCCAAGCAGCACCACATCTCAAGTTTTTATACAAAGGGGTTCCTTCTTCTAAGGTAAGGGTATATAAAGAAACATGCTCACTTTCATATGACAAAATTTCTTTTAAAGACGACATATATTCTACAGGATTTTGAGCACACAAGCCTGCTATTATATCAAGATTTAACTCTCCCTGCCATGTTTTCTTTACTAAATCCAAAGCTTTTCGTGCTTTTTCTGCAGTACAATGGCGATGAACATAGGTTAACGCGCTGTCATTCAAGCTTTGAATTCCAAGCGACAGGCGTCGTATGCCGCTTCCGTATTCCGCAAAAATACCAAGCAAGTCCTCGCTGACAGTCTCTGGATTCATCTCAACTGTAGTTTCTTCAGGAGCGACTGACGAAAAAGAAGCAACAACTTGTAAAATTCTTTTAAGTTGGTCGGAACGAAGAAGGCTCGGAGTTCCCCCACCTATATACAAAGTACGAAAACTATCGACTTGGTATACATCTCTATAATAATGCAACTCATTTATGAGCGCGGTAATATAATTGTCCGGCACATAGCCAGAGTCGCAATTTCCGCAGGGAATGCTAAAAAAATCGCAATAATCACACTTTGAAAGACAAAACGGTATATGAATATACAGACTCGGTGAAAACATCTTCTTTAAAGCTCGTTTTTGATTTAAAACAGCCTTATTTTATTAAACGGGAAGCATTGCAACAAAACACGCCCCAAGAATCTGTCAGAGTCAATAATCCCCCATTGTCTTGAATCCAAACTTTCTACCCGGTTATCGGCAAGTACAAAATACTCACCTTCTTTCAAGACATAGGTTTCTGTCTCTCCACTGACACCAACATTATTCCATTCCGTCGGGATAGAAAAAATCTGCACATTATATGATTTTCCACAAAGTTCGAATTCTGTTAAAAACAAGTCCTGACCTTTCGGCTTAATGTAAACGACAAAATCTTTCATGTACAGAGTATCTCCTGGAACCCCTAGAACTCGTCTGACAAACGGATTTCCGCTCATATTATGGCTTCGGCTAAAAGGCGACATCTTTTGCAAAGTAAAGAAACGGACGACAGAGTCAACAACAGTCTTTCCAAAAGTATTCTTATATCCGTCCATTCTAGAAATAAAAAACACGTCACCTCTTTTTGGTGTTTTAAAAAGCGGAGATACAAAAACGACACCATCATTAGAAACATTTGTTTCCATACTATCGGATTTTATAAGCACTGGAAAAAAAACGAAATTCAACAACAATGTCAAAAAAAGAAAGACACCTAGTAAAACAGTCAAAAAGAGCTTTGTATTTTTAGTCCTTTTCTGCTTCATCTCAAAAGAATAATCGTATATATTCTGCTTTTCGCGCATCTTGGATTCCTTGTTTCTAAGCTATTACAGGATACTACAATAACACAAGAAAGATGATTATTCAATCAGCAAAATATAACAGTTATTCTGTTTTTCAAGCAAGGGTGGTCAAAAAGCCTAAAAACATATATCATTCCTTTTTATGTGGAGTCGTAAAATTATCAAAACAAGCATATTGTACCTATTTTCCTGGCTTTTCATTCAGTCATTTTGTCTTGCAAATGAACAAAAAGAAACACTGCAACTACAAAAAATCGGAATTTACCAGTGTGGCCGCCAACCCAAGCAAGTAGTATTTTCTCCTGACGGGAGCTATGTCGTACTCCCACTTTTAGATGACAATGGATTTGATATTTTCAGCATAGAAAAGAAAAAAGTAATCCGCAGGGTAAGTCCTCCTGACGCGGCAAAGGCAGGTTTCGCAGAAGGCCTTTTTATACAAGAAAGAAACGCCTTTTTTGTATCACAGATGACCACGGGAAGAATCTATGAATACTCCTACCCAGACTTTGCCTACAGACGAACAATCGAAACAAACGGAATCTGGTCAAAATTCATCGCCTACAGCAAAGACAGAGACCTTCTTGCGGTTTCAAACTGGGTCTCAAACGACATATCTATTATCAGCTACTCAGACGGAAAAGTCATTCAGAAAATCCAGACAGGAAAAGCACCCCGGGGACTGTTGTTCACAGATGCAGGAAACACACTGATATCGCTCTCCTTCGATTCAGGAATCATCGAAAAGTTCAATTTGCAAAGCGGAAAGAGAAGCGACTGCATAACAATAGAAAAAGCCTGCATGCGACACATCGTCATGACAAAAAACGGTAAGACAGCCTTTATAAGCGATATGTACAATAGAAAGATTTATAAGCTCGATTTGCAGACCTTCAAACTTACGGGGCAGACTTCGGTATATAAAAATCCCAACACAATATGCCTTTTAAACGACCACTATCTTTTTGTTTCCACAAGAGGTCCGAACAATCCCACTGACTATACAAAACGCAGCCCTTCCAACGGCAAAATTCACATAATCGACATACAGGATATGTCTATCGTAAAAACGTTCGAGGGCGGCAACCAACCCACAGGTCTTGATATTTCAAAAGACGGAAAACTGCTGTGCTTTTCAAACTTTCAGGACGGAACGATAGAACTGTATTCAATAAACTACTTGTAGACTTTTTGCACAAATTAAAGTATAGTGCTCATACTATGGCAGAAGAAGCGAGAAAAATAATCGCACAAAATAAAAAAGCATACTTTAATTATGCAGTCGAAGAAAAAATTGAATGCGGCATTGCTCTGCAAGGCTCAGAAGTCAAGTCACTGCGAGACGGGAAAGTTTCTTTCCCAGATAGTTTTGCCCTCATAGAAAATGGGGAAGTATGGATACAGAATTGCCATATCTCTGAGTATTCATACGCCGCAAACTACGGACATAATCCTGACAGAAAAAAAAAGCTTCTGTTGCATAAAGCTGAAATTAAGCGATTACAAAGAAAAGTATCAGAAAAAGGCTTTACTCTTGTTCCTTTGCAGTTTTACTTTAAAAATGGACGTGTAAAAGTTGAGTTAGGACTCTGTAAAGGCAAAAAAAACTTTGACAAGCGAGCTGACATGAAAGACAGAGACGTAAAACGCGAGCTTAACAGGGAATTCAAGGACAGGCAAAAATGGTAATCTTGCTTGACAATACACTATAAATAGTGTTAGTATACAGGTGTAAGGCTATAAAGCACACTATATGTTTTACAGCTTATTCCCACCCGTGCTCCGGCAGTTTCCCACTATTTTCCACTGGCGGAGCATCTTTTTTTTATAATCGTTATAACAAACGTTGTACCCTCGCCAAGTTTTGATTTCACGTCAATTGTCCAACCGTGAGTGTCTATTATTGTTTTTACAACAGAAAGACCTATTCCCATGCCGCATTCGCGACGGGAGTTCGTTCCCCGGTAGAAAATATCCCAAATACGCACCAAATCTTTCTCTGAAATACCTATTCCACTATCAGACATAGAGATAGTAATACAGGAGGGAGATTCAACAGCCGTTATCTTTATGACATCCCCGTCTTTTGTATAGCGAATGGCATTGCTGTAAATGTTCTCAAGGGCACGGCAGAACAAATTCTTATCCATCTTTACTTTTGTTTCCGGGCTTATTTCCACGGATGCCTCAAAATCACGCTTATAAACCTCTGCAGTCGCCAAGGCGCTGTTGCAGAATTCATCCAGAACAGGCTTTATGGCAATACATTCAAGAGACTGACGCCAATCGGTGTTATTCAGTTTTACATAATTAATCAAGTCATTTATCATATTCTCCAGCTGATCAGCCTTAGAATGAATGATAGAAAGTGAATGTTTTATTGTATCCATATCATTCACAACACCGTCAGTGATGGCTTCTGTATAGCCTTTTATGAGAGCCACCGGAGTCCGCAAATCATGGCTTATGCCCATAATGAACTTTGTGCGCCGCGACTGGTCATCTTTTAGCGAAACCCTCATTTTTTCAAGACTTTCAGCCAGAGATGTTATCTCATTGGAGTTCCGCCCCTTTTTTGGCGTTATAATTTTTGTATCCAGTTCCCCGTTAGCAATTTTCTGTGTTGTCTGTTCCAACAGCGTAATTGACGAAGTTATAATCTTGGAAAGGTTCACGATAAAAATAGCGCAGACTATCTCAAAGACAATCATCGCCACTATAAACGGAAAAAAAATAACACCAAAAGAATGCTTTCTGCTGATTGCCTGTCCCGGTATTTTAGCTCTTGTTACTATTAGAACCAAGTACGGATTAAGCACAGTCTCATCGATACGGTGTGTAGGATGCATTCCCAAAGACTGCAACTGATAGTCAAAGTAATTACTGGTTGAGCGGATAAAATCAAATAAATCAAGAGCCGGCATATTTGTACCCGCTGGAATTTCCGGTACAGAAGAAAGAAGCACCATGGAATTATAATAAACCAGAGTCTGGATGTCCGGGGGGATTTTTTTTAGCTGCTGCCCCAGCTCATTCCAATCCCGGTCAGAAAGCTCAAGCCTGTCCAAGTCACGTATCTGCTTGTATCCATTCAACAGATAATGCTGTGGGGAGGTAAGATAATGGAACACGGGCAATGAGAGTGCGCAGAAAAACGGCACCAGAACCATGAACAAAATTAAAAGCTTCAGCTGAGTACAAATCTTCATTGTCCGTGTTGACTCCGACTATTTTCGGATATTTTTCTCAAACTTGTATCCCATTCCGAAAATCGTTGTGATATATTTTGGGTTAGAAGGATCGTCTTCTATCTTCTTTCTCAGTCTCTGCACATAGACGGCGACAGCAGTAAAATCACCGAATTGGTTCTTCCATACGCTGTTATAGATTACTTCAGGGCTGAGAGCCTTACCAGAATTGCGTACCAGATACTCAAGAACCTCATACTCCTTAGTAGAAAGGGGAATCTTTTCGGGACCGCGCTTTAGGACACAACTGTTGCAATATAGCATATAGGGACCAAACGCGATTGTCTCCTCCACAGAAGCCTCTGTTGCGGCCTGTCGAGCAAGCTTTGCCTGTACACGGGCAACAAGAACCTTCGGGCTGAACGGCTTGGTGACGAATTCATCCGCACCGTATCCAAGACCGGTTATAATATCTTCATCCGCATCACGAGCAGAAACAATGATTACAGGTATCGTCGCCTTGAATTTTGCCCTGAACTGCTTTAGGAATTCCAAACCACTCATCCCCGGAAGATTCAAATCGAGAAGAATAAGATCTGGGATATATGCGTTGTTCAGCTTCTCAAGCGCCAACTCAGCAGTTTCACACGAAGCCGCCTCATAGCCAGCATTTTCTAAATACATAGAAATAAGCTGAGCCATTTCAGGAACATCTTCAATGATAAGTATCTTGCTTTTCATGATTCTAGGGTAATGCAGAAGCGCCATTTTTACAATAAATTCAGTGTTATAACAAGAATTGATAACGCAGATTTATGCTTTATGAGCAAAAATCTTTTACTTTATCCCTAAAAAACGGTATACTGTAAAGGTGCAATTTTTAGTAAAACAAGTCGTAAAACGATTTTTACGTACTCGGATGGACACTTTCACGCTCCAAGATTTGCTTGAATATGTCGAGAAAACAGGGAAAAGCACGTCAAAAGACGAACTTGAAGACTACATACTCAAATCGGATCTTGCAGTTCCGCTCAAGGACGGACAATACATTACCCGGGCAGGTGCGTTTGCAGGAGAAATCTTCAGCATAAAACCGACCTCATACGAATATGAC
>CAZKPZ010000068.1:0-4879 GCA_964554745.1 uncultured Treponema sp.
TCCTTTATCTTCTTAAGCTGGACGCCGATTGTCTTGGACTGGGCAGAAGAAGTCTCAGAAAGCTTACGTATTTCGTCAGCAACAACGGAGAAGCCCTTTCCTGCCTCACCGGCATGAGCCGCCTCAATTGCAGCGTTCATGGCAAGCAGGTTCGTCTGCTCTGCAATGCTGGAAATGGCAAGGTTGGCTTCCTGCAGCATTTCAGACTGCTCCTCAATCTGCTTAATCCTCTCGTTAACGTCCTGCTGCTTTGCAAAACCTGTCTTTGCATCAGCCGCAAGGGCATCAAAAGAAGACGCCATCTTATCAACTGACTTATTTACAGAAGAAATATTGCCAATCATCTCCTCAACAGCAGCAGAAGCCTGGGTAACTCCGCTTGACTGCCCCTCAATCATCTTGTCCAAGTTGATGATGCTGGTTGAAATCTCGTCTACTGCAGAAGCTGTCTGCTCAACGCTGCCGCTCTGATGTGAAATCTGACCGCTTATGCTGTCTATGTTGGCAATAATCTGCGTAATAGCGCTCGCGGTGTCCTGCGTGCTGGCGGCAAGGTCATTACCGACAGTCTGCAGGTCTTCCTGAGAATTCTTAAGCTCCTTAACGATGTTCTGCGTCTTATCCAAGAAGAAGTCAAAGTGGATTATCAAGTCGCCTATTTCATCACGCAGCAAAAGCTTGACACGCTTTGTCAAGTCTCCGCCGGCGCTGTCCAGAGCCTTACATACGGTTGTGACATTGTTGATACGCCACATGAGCCAGAATACAAAACGCCCAAGCACGATCATGACGATGACTGCAATAAGGATAGACAGCGGAATGATATAGCCCATCGCCTTGTTGCGCATGGACTCCACAACATGAAGGCTCTTTGCCACGAACACCATGCCGTTTATGTCGCCCTCTCCGCCCCTGAGCGGAAAGTAAACAGTCAGATAACGCTGCCCGGTTATGGTGTTGCCGCCAACATAAGTCTCGCCGCGCTTTAACACCAGGTCGGAAATCACTTTGTTGTCAAGCACTGTCCCGGCCATGGAAGCACCAGTCTTTGGGTTCCTGAGCGTTGAGGAGACGCGTGTGTTGCCGTGGAACACAGTACATTCAGCATTGTAGCTGTCCTTTATTATGTGCACAAAGCCATCGGCGTCTTCAGAAGTCAAATCATACACTGCAAGGGCGGTTCCCATCACCTTTCCGTTCACCGTTACGGCAGCCGCACCAATACAGGCATAGTCGCTGTTTGCTATCGGCTCCGTACCGAGCGCCTCTCCGCTGCCCAAAGCTTTCTTTATGACATAGACGGAAGAAAGGTCTGTTCCTACAGGAATGGTAGCGTCAGAGCTGCCGATTACTTTGCCGGTACTGTCCGTAAATGCAAAATAGTCACCGTCAATCACGGAACCAACCTGGTCGGCGATTCCGTCAAGTTCCCTGTAATCGCCGTCTGCAAAAGCTTTCTTTACCACTTCATAGCCGCCCACGAGCTTGGAGTCGCCCACGAGCGTAGAACCCCAGTCGTCAAGGGTGCTGCCCACACCTTTTTCAGTATAGCTCAGCCCTTCTTCGATGTCATCGACAAAGCCTTTGTTGACTACATAGATAGAAAGAGCGGCGACTCCTGCACAGCAGACAATAACCGCAATACCGATGTACAGCAAAAGTTTTGTTCGTATCTGGATATCACGTTTTGCATTTTTGTCGAATCTGTTCAATTCAGTCTTTGCCATATCACACCTCGCACGAAACAAAAATTGTATATTTATTTATAAATAGCTTCTTAAAAAATATATAATAGCTATCCTATATCTTATTGTACACCCTAACTAAAGAATGCGCAAGATTAAAAAAAAAATTAATATAACTTGCCGCAAACCTTAATATAGCTTGTCTCAAACCTTAATACAGCTTGTCACAATAATTGCCATCGTCTATCTCAAACCTTAAGACAACAGGACTCAAAGTTTGAGAGCTACGAAAAACCTCATTAAATATATCGGCTAAAATCCTTAAAAAAAATTGACAATTAACTTTCTTACTGATAAGATAAAAGATATTGTAGCTCTTACCAAAGGAGTTTTTTATGACACTACGGGAAAAGTACGAACGGGGACTCCAAGACTCCGAGAACTTCATCACCGGTGAAAAAGAGAATGTGACTGTTTCCTACAAGCTGGGAATACAGCTCGGCAACTTTTTCAACAATGAACTGGACTACACGGAGATGAACATCCACTGCGGTTATCCTATCGAAAAGCTAAAGAGGGATGACTGGGACTTGAAGATTCGTTTCCAACTCCGCAAGCGGGATATAGACTGGTTTGCAGAAAGCGCCTACGTTTACCGCTCTCTTGCAACTTTGGCAGACTCTGACTGGAGCAAGGGCGAGCCGGAGGACAGCGAAGCCAAAGAGATTATGCGCGGCATGAAGGATGTGCTCCAGCCTGTGCAGGACGGTCTTGAAATAAAGACAATCGGCGTTGAATGGGCCATTCACGTTCCTGACTGTACTACTTTCTTTGTCACTTTCTTCTATAAATATGCAGGAGAAGGTGAAGAAGGCGAAGAAGAGATTGCTACAAGCTAATATATAAAAACAGGGATTCAGGTTAAAAAAAATATGGAAGCAGAAAAATTTGACTCCCCCTTCAAGGGGAGAAGTCTCCTCAACTGGGTGGATTGGACACCCGATGAAATCAATCAGATTCTTGAATGGGCGTTTCTTGTAAAGAAGCAGTCTCATGCAGGTGAAGTCCATCAGCGCTTTTTGGGCAAGACAATCGCCCTTATTTTTGAAAAGCGCTCCACAAGAACACGCTCCTCATTTGAGACCGCATTCGGAGAAGAAGGCGGTCACCCGGTGTTTATGTCAACGGATGACATACAGCTCGGCGGCAAGGAAAGCGTAAAGGACACAGCCCGTGTCCTGGGCAGGATGTTCAGCGCCATTGAATTCCGCGGCTACAAGCAGTCCCATGTAGAGGATTTGGCAAAGTACTCCGGCGTGCCCGTAATAAACGGACTTACCGATTCATTCCACCCTACGCAGGTTCTTGCGGACATAATGACTCTAAAAGAACAGTTCGGCAGACTCAAGGGGCTTAAGGTCTGCTTCTGCGGCGACGGACGCAACAACATGGCGCGCTCGCTAATGCTTATATGCGCAAAATTCGGCATAGACTTCGCAATGTTCTGCCCTAAGAGTCTGTCTCCTGCAGAAGACATAAAAGAGATATGCGCGCCGTTCGCCAAGGAGTCCGGGGCAAAAATTTCGATTTCAGACGAAATTTCGGTTGTCAAAAACGCCGATTGCCTTTATACTGATGTATGGGTTTCAATGGGCGAAGAGGCGCTCAAGGAAGAACGCCTTAAGGAACTCAAGCCGTTTCAGGTGAACAAGGCCCTGATGGCTGCTATGGGAAAGGACTCTACCATATTCTTGCACTGCCTTCCTGCCGTAAAGGGCGAAGAAGTCACAGAAGATGTCTTTGAAAGCGAAAGGAGCAAGGTCTGGGACCAGGCCGAGAACCGTAAGCACACTATAAAGGCCATTATGTTGGCTCTTATAAAATAACACAAACCCAAAGGAAGGATCACATGAAAAAGGTTTTATTAGCTTTGATGTTGGTTGCCGGAATGGTTATTCCTGCACTCGCTCAGGACAAGGCTGCTGAGAAGCCGATTTGGGACCGCGGGGACAACGTCTCAGATATGACTTATCAGACAGTAGTTGTAGACAGAGTTTATGATTCTATCGACAGCTATATTGTCTTTTACCAGAAGCAGGGATATGAGCTTGGTAAAGTTGCAATTCCAAAGAGCTGGGCAAACTTGGGCACGAACCACAAGCTTTTCTTCCGCAACAAAGTCAAGACTTTGAGCAACAGCATGACTGTATTCTACAAGAATAACGAGTTCTACAAGGTAGTTCTTACATTGCCGGTAGACAAGGCAGACCATGTCTGGGCTGTAGCTCCTAACGACGTTGTATCAGGCGTAAGCCAGGATGCTACAACGCTTGATATCGCATACTAGCTAATACATACATTTTTAAGACATAACGAATACCAATGCGGACGCCGCATTGGTATTTTTTTCTAAAAAAGGATTTCTATGCTAACCCTTACTGCAAACCAGATTGATTCATTTAAGCAATTCTTACAGAAACACGACACATTCTTGATTACCGGCCACAAAGAGCCTGACGGAGACTGCATTGCAAGCTGTCTCGGAGTCTCATATATAGTAAAGAGTTTTGACAAGCCGTATATTTTATTGAATGCGGGGCCTTTTAAGCGCACAGAAATAAAGAAATTCGCAGATTTGTTCAAACAGGACATTCCATTTATGACTGAGCAGGAACAAAAAAGCTGCGGCCTGATTATCGTGGACTGTTCAGAGCTTTCACGGCTTGGCGACGACTTGCGCGAAAGCCTTAAAGGCTTTGACACTTTTATAATAGACCATCACAAGACGGCGGCAACAGGAGAAGCCACATCAATAATAGACTCAAGCTCACCGGCAGCTGCGCTGCTCGTACAGCAGCTGTTTGAAGCCATTGTGGGCAAACCTGATACGGAACAGGCCAAGACGCTCTTTTTTGGGCTTTCAACCGACACAGGCTTTTTCCGCTACCTTAATGAAAAAGACGCGGGTGTCTTCAACGCCACAGCCCGCTTGGTAGAAGCAGGAACCTGCCCCAGGGAGACGTACCAGGAAATGACCGGCGGAAAGCCGTGGAACACGCGAAAGCTGCTTGGCATAATGCTTAGCAGGGCTGAGCGCTACCTTTCGGGCAAGCTCGTTGTTACATACGAAACACAGGAAGACACAAAAAAATACGGTCAGGAAGGCCGGGACAGCGATGCGCTTTATACCCTTA
>CAZKPZ010000068.1:4889-14161 GCA_964554745.1 uncultured Treponema sp.
CTTACCCTTGCTGTAGAGGGCGTAGAAGCAGTTGCCTTTATACGGCAGGAAACAGAACACAGCTGTACGCTCGGATTGCGCTCAAAAGACCGCGTAGATGTCAGTGTTGTCGCGGCAAAATTCGGCGGCGGCGGACACAAGAACGCCTCTGGTGCAAGCATAGAGGGCAAAGTGGAGACTATCATTCCTGCACTTGTCAAAGAATTTGCAAAGATAATCTGACTTGCAATCTACCGTTATTTTTTTTGTATATTCAACTGCGTAACTTGTAAGCTTTTAATCGGGAATCCATTTAACTCCCGATTAAAAGTCAAAAAACTCTATTGGCACAAAATCTGCAATACTCCTTATATAGCAACTTTATCAAGGAGTATTTTTTTTATGGAAGAGTTAGATTTTATTGCCAAAAACGTATGGGAAAAAAAGGTCAATGCAGAAAAAGCCGCATTTGACGTGCTTACGTTTGTTGCAAAAAACAGAGCCTACTTTCATTTACTAAGCTTGGATTATGATGCCCTGCATGATTTTTTGCTGGAAGAATATCCTCATACAATAAGCATTCTCAAGAGATTTTCACCAGAACGCGGTAATTTCACCTGCTTTTATTATATGTCTTTAAAAGCATCGCTGCAAATCTACTTGCGTAAATCAAAAAAACACATTGCAGAAGCGGACAGTCTGGGAAGTGTCCAAGAACTGCTGTACGAAGAACAAGACTACAACTACGAACAGGACCAGCCGGACCTTGCGGTTGAAGCCATGTGCGACACTGAACAGCTCAGGCAAATCACACAGAACCAGCTTGCGCTCAAGCACCAGCTAATGGCAAACACCATAAAAAAGAAGTATTTCCACATAAACGAGCAAAAGAACGTGCATGAACTAAGAAAAATGGCATGTCTAATTCTATTCCTTAAATCCTGCTTCTTTACAGACGACAAAACGTTAAAAAAGGTCTCTCTGCTAACAGGCATAGACGAGGAAGAACTTTTTGCAATGGTGGAAAAACTTAAAAAATGCCTTACAAAGAAAATAGGCCGCAAAGAAGTATGCCTGAAGGCACGAGACAATGCATTCTTCTTCCATCGCCGCTATAGAGTTGAACGGGATAACCTGGACAAAAATGACAATATGTACAGCAAGGTCAGACGCTGCTATGAAATTCAGACAGAAAAATGGATAGCGAACAATAAGAAGCTTAAAACGCTCAGTCCTATAGAGCCTTCCAACAGGGATATAGGCAACATCCTGAATATTTCCGAGAGGAAAGTCGCCTATATCCTTTTGGCAGCAGAGAAAAACATTGATTCTCTGATACTACGGGAAGACGCAGTTTAAACCGCAGCCGGTCTTGAGCCGAATATGGCAGTACCGACTCTGACCATAGTACTGCCTTCTTCAATCGCAATCTTAAAATCACCGCTCATCCCCATGCTCAGTTCCTGTATTGCGAGCGACGGGTACTCACGCTTGATTTTCTCACGAAGATTGCGCAGCGAAGCAAAAGAACGGCGAATCAAGGTCTCGTCCTGGGTAAAAGGCGCCATTGTCATAAGTCCGGCAGGAATGATATGCGGATATACCCCTTCCGCACAATTTTTTAACGATTTTTCTAACAAAACTTCATCGCTGTAGCCGGATTTTGACTCCTCGCCTGTATGAATTTCAAAGAAAATACGCATATTCTTATTAAGCTTTGCGCAATGTTTTTCTATTTCCGCCAGTAAGTCTTCCCTGTCAACAGACTGTATGCAAGAGGCAATCTCAACGGCCTTCTTTACCTTGTTCAGCTGCAGACTGCCTATTATATGCAGTTCCGCGCTCTTTCCGCTCTCATGCAGCGCCGTGAATTTGGCATAGGCTTCCTGCACGCGGTTTTCGCCAAAGAGCGTCTGCCCTGCAGCCTCGGCGGCAAGAACCGCCTCAAGGGGGTGGAATTTGCTGACAGCGCAAAGCTTTACTTCCCCCGCTCCCCTGCCGGCCTTTTGCTCTGCGTCAGCAATCTGCGCCAGCACATTCTGTAGATTCTCTTTTATCTGTGATTCAGTCATATACTCTGCCTTTTTCGCTTATTTTGTTTCTTTATTCCTCAATAGTAGCAGATATCTGCCTAAAAGAAAAGTACGGCATAGCTCGGCCAAACACTGTAACCGCCCTAAAGCGATATTTGTTTATAATTCATATACAAACACAATATGGAAATACGGAGGACAAAATATGACAAAAGCAGCGGTTACAGTAGCATCATTCGTTCTGGCCTTGTTGGTGACATCTTGTGCAAGTACAGGCAAAACGAACAAAATTGAAGGCAGACGCTACACAATTCCGGAAAATCTAAAGAAAATAGGAATGGAAGTGGTAACGAACGGTGACACCTGCACCATTTCTTTTGACGCAAACAGCACGACCGGCTACGCATGGGAATACAGCCTTGACAAAGACGGAGTTATAAGGGAAAGCACAAACTACTATGTAGAAAACGAGCATAAAGAAGGCATGGTCGGCTACGGCGGCCGCCAGTACTACGTATTCAAGGCTGTCAAAACAGGAACGACAACGGCAACTTTCATCTACCGCCGCCCTTGGGAAGGCGGAGAACAGGCTTATGTGGCAACTGTTTATTTTGAAGTAGACGCAGACAAGAATATCTACGTGGCTAATATACACTAAATCACAGCAAAGAGCAGATAGCAAAGAAAATAAAAGGTGTAATGTAAAGAACACTTTGCCCCTTTTTTTACTAATAAAAGCCTTGACACATTTACAATTACTTCATAAACTTTAAGAAAGTTAAAGCAAACTCTATTTTGAGGGGTGACAAGTATGGGAAAGACCATAGCACAAAAGATATTTGACGCACACTTGGTAGACAGACCGTTTCCAGACACAAACATATTGAAGCTTGACCGCGTTTTCTGCCATGAAATCACGACTCCTATCGCAATAAACGACCTTGTAGAACGCGGCATGGACCGTGTCTTTGACAATACAAAGATAAAGGCCGTAATCGACCACGTGACTCCTGCAAAGGACTCAAAATGCGCTACTCAGGAAAAAATCCTGCGCGACTGGGCAAAGCGCCACGACATACAAGACTTCTTTGACATTGGTGCGAACGGCGTCTGCCATGCCATATTCCCGGAAAAAGGCTTCGTGCGCCCCGGCTACACCGTAATCATGGGCGACAGCCACACCTGCACGCACGGCGCTTTTGGTGCATTTGCCGCAGGAGTCGGCACAACAGACCTTGAAGTAGGAATCCTTAAGGGCGTATGCTCTTTCCGCGAGCCAAAGGCAATCAAATTTGTTCTGAACGGAACGCTCAAGCCAGGTGTATACGCAAAAGACGTAATTCTATTCCTTATCGGGCAGATAGGCGTAAACGGCGCAACCAACTGCGTAGCTGAGTTCACTGGTCCTGTCGTAGACAATTTTGACATGGAAGAACGCATGACTATCTGCAACATGGCGGTAGAAGCCGGCGCAACAAGCGGCATCTGCTTCCCCGACACCAAGACCGTAGACTATCTCTGGCCGTTCATAAAAGATGAATACGCAAGCAAGGAAGCCGCCCTTGCAGACTTCTCAAAATGGGCGGATGACCCGGACGCGAAATACGAAAAAGTCTATACTTTTGACTTGTCAAATCTCGCTCCTGTCTGTACAATAAAGTATAAACCGGATCAGATAAAGCCTATTTCAGAAATGGCAGGAACACACGTTGACCAGGTATATATCGGCAGCTGTACCAACGGACGCCTTTCAGACCTGCGCATAGCGGCCTCTATACTGAAAGGAAAGCATATTGCGGCCGGCGTTCGCGGCATAGTTTCACCGGCGACTCCTGCAATATACTCACAGGCTCTGGACGAAGGGCTGATTAAGATTTTCATGGATGCGGGATTCTGCGTAACGAACCCAACCTGCGGCGCATGCCTTGGCATGAGCAACGGAGTCCTTGCGGAAGGAGAAGTATGCGCTTCAACAACGAACCGTAACTTCAACGGCCGCATGGGAAAAGGCGGTATGGTGCATCTGATGAGTCCTGCTTCTGCCGCAGCAACAGCCATTGCCGGAACTATAACGAATTCACCCTTATATAAGGGCTGAACCTAAAAATATTTCTTCATAAGTGAGGAAGAAGATGAAACAATTTGGAGGAGAAGTTCTCTTTCTGGACAGGTCCGACATTAACACGGACGAAATCATCCCTGCAAAGTATCTTACCGAGAATACAAAGCAGGCATTGAAGCCCTATCTGCTGGAAGACTTGAAACTTGACGGTTTTAATCCGAAGGTAGATTTAGCCGGTAAAAAAGTAATTATAACACGTGAAAATTTCGGTTGCGGCTCAAGCCGTGAGCATGCACCGTGGGCACTGGAAGTTAACGGCATTTACTGCGTCATTGCAGTGAACTTTGCCCGTATCTTCCGCCAGAATATGTACAATTGCGGACTTTTGGCACTTGACATGCCCAAAAAAGATATTGATGACATGTTCAGAACATTTGCGTCAAAAGACACGACATGCAAGATTGAGCAGAAAGAAGACGGTACATGGAAAGTCAAGCTCATTGCAGGCTCTCTTTCAACCTCCTACCCTTTCAAGCTCGAAGGATTTGAGAAAGCTCTTATCGAAAACGAAGGCTGGATTGGTTACGCCGACAAAAAGTACTGATTTTAGGCACTTAGACTGACGTACAAACAAAAAGACCGGAATTCCTGAAAGCATAAGGGATTCCGGTCTTTTTATTGTTTTTAATTCGGGTTTTCTTATTTCTGTCCTGATAACTCTATGTAAATTTGGTCTGCAAGACCAAATCCTGCATTCTTAGTCAAAGCCTCGGCATAGTTGTCATACATCATATCTTCGTACATATCGCGGGCATAGGAGTTTTCTTTGCCGAACAAGTCGCTCTTCATCACCGTCTTGCGGGCCGAAGAAAGCATCATCTTGACCATGTAGTTCTCAAGCTCCATGGACTGCTCGTACAGTTCACTCGTGCGGTCAATCACCGGCTGTTTTCCGCTAGAAGTACGGCTGTTAGAAGCAAAGCCCTGCGGCTTTGCAGTCTTATCACGTTCCTGAGTGTATGTACCGGCAAAGCCCTGCGTATAATCGCCGCTAAGCCTATGATTCCTGTTTATCTGACTTGAAGAAACAGAAGCTACATTGCTCTTTTCTAAAGACTTCTTTGCCTGCATAGACTGCAACAAGTTCTCAAAGCGAGACTCCTCGCACTTGCTCTTTGCCGCATCAAGCGTTGCATTAGAATCAGTAAGAAAGTTCGTTCCTGTAAGTCCGCCCAAGCCAGTTATATCCATTCTACGCCTCTGCTACCCTATTTCTTGATTCCTACCGCAGTCTGCAACATCGCATCACTAGTCTGAATAGCCTTTGAGTTGAACTCATACGCTCGCTGGGCGACAATCATCTGAACCATCTCGTTTACGACAGACACGTTACTCATTTCAAGGAACTTGTGCTTGGTAACACCCATTCCTTCAAATCCCGGGCGGCCGGCAATCGGCGCACCAGAAGCATTAGTAACTTTATAAAGATTATCGCCGACATTCTCCAAGCCTACCTGGTTAGGAAAGCGGTAAAGCTCAAGCTGTCCCACCTGCACCGGCTCAAGATCACCGTTCACACGGACATTTACGCGGCCGTCATTGCTGATAGCCAGAGTTTCCAACTGAAAGCCTTCCGGCATGATAATCTCAGGAATAACGCGGAGGCCGTTTGCCGTTACCAACTGTCCGTTGGAATCTACCTTGAACGAACCGTCACGTGTATATGCCCAGCTGCCGTCATACTGCTCCACGCGGAAGAATCCCTCTCCCACGATAGCCACATCGGTGTCCACACCTGTAGCCTGCAGACTGCCCTGCGTCATAATGCGCTGAGTTGCACCGACCTTTACACCAGTTCCCTGCTGTAAGCCCACTGGAGTTACTGTATCCTCTGTTGCAGGAGTTCCCGCCTTCTTTACATTCTGATAGAGCAAATCTTCAAATTCAGCCCGGTGCTGCTTAAAACCGGTTGTATTAACATTAGAAAGGTTGTTTGAAATTGTGTCAATATTTGTCTGCTGCCCGTTCATTCCAGTCGCAGCGTTCCATAAACTTCTTACCATATTCTTCCGCTCCTCACTAGCCTACTTTATTGTATCAAATTAGGAAACTGCCGCAGTCTTGTTCCACAGATTGCCCAACATCTCGTCCTCAGTCTCGATTGACTTCTGGTTCGCCTCATACGCACGGTTCACCTCAATCATCTGCACCATCTCATTAACCACATTGACATTACTTGTCTCCGTGTAGGCCTGCAGCACCTGCGGACGTTCACTACCCTCTGCAATATGGTAATCGCCTGCAATGTTGTTCGTTTTCCACAAAGAAGACCCCTGCTTTTTAAGATAGCGTTCATTGTCAAAGCGAACAATCTTAAAGCGGTCAATCAGCGCGTTGTCTTCCTTTGCATAAATCATGCCGTCCTTATTCACAACGAATTTGTCATTCGGCACCTTAATCGGTCCGCTCTCGCCCAAAACAGGATAGCCCTCTTTTGTAAGCAGGATTCCTTCCTTGCCGAGAAGAAAATCGCCGTTACGTGTAAAGCGCTCGCCGTCGGGAGTCTGAACCACAAAGAACCCTTTTCCGCCAAGGGCAAAGTCGGTGTTAGTGTCTGTTGACTTGAACGAGCCCTGCTCAAAGCTCGTGTAGAATTCATTAGTCTCTACGCCAAGTCCGATTTTTCCGATGATTGGAGCCGCATCAGCAGAGCCAAAAGGAGTTTTATAAATGCCATCTGCCTTAGTCCTGCGAAGTAAAAGCTCACTGAATTCCTTGCTCACGGGAATTTCTTTCTTAAAGCCAGTTGTATCTACATTCGCCAAGTTATTGGAAATCGCGTCCAGCCTGCTCTGCTGGGCATTCATTCCGCTTGCTCCAATGTACCATCCTCTAATCATTTAACACCTCATTTTTCTTTATCGGCACGAACCGCCATTTTATATAATGAAAAAAAGATGGAAAGGTAGCGTCACCAGCTAAGTTTGCCCAGCACTACCCTGTCGGCCGGGAGCCAGTTTACGGAATACACCGATTCTTTCGTAAGCCACCTTGAGTCTTTGGCCTCAAGCAAGGTAAGCTTGCCTTGCAACAGCTTGCAGGCAAAGCATTCCATCGTCAGATGAAATGCCGGTGAATTTGCGGTCGCCGGGTAGTCCCAGTCAACGGTTGCTATCTTTTCTTCAACCTGTACCGTAGAATCAAGTTCCTCGTGGATTTCACGCACCAAGGCCTCTTCCGGCGTCTCAATTTCATTCCCGGCTGCATCATGCTCAATCTTTCCGCCGGGGAATTCCCACCAGCCCTTCCAGTCGCCATAGCCACGCTCGGTGGCAAAGATTTCTTTCTGTCCGTCTGCCCCGATGCGGTACAGTACCGCCGCGCTGACGTGAATGTGCTTCATACTGCAATTGTGTTCCATAAAATAAAATGACAGACACAATATAGCGCAACGGCTCTGCTGTAGCAAGGGGGAAACTCGAACAAGGTTGTGTGGTTTACACAGAACTGTTGACTGGAGCAAAATCCAACAACAAAAACTAACAAAAATATTGATTTGTTAGATAATTGTGGCATTAAAGACAGCTTATATTGCAGGAAAGACAAGTCGGACTGGCGCAACCTGTTCTCCCCTACAATTCCCTCATCAGCTTGTAGAACTCTTCCTTTGTCTTGGAGCCTTCAACCTGCAGCTTGTCATAGACCAAAAAGTATTTGAACTGCTTTCCTGCCAGCTCCGCCCACTTGTTCCCAAGCTTGATTTTTCGGGTTGCGATTAGGTGGTCGCCTTTGGTCTCTATCATCACGATTTTGCCGGACTTTGTTTTTACGATAAAATCCGGGTAGTGGTTGATTACGCCGTTTATCTCAAAGCCTTTCTTTTCAATGTTTCTGTGCCACCATTCGATATTGTCCATGTTGGCAACTTCATTGATGACTTCTTTTTCAAAGTCGTTCATGTCGCCTTCCTTCTCATAAAGGGAATTGGGAATGGCGGCGGTACAGGGCTTTAGCACAATCTGAGTTTGGGGGAGTTCATAGCACCATTCCATCTGGATTTTGTCGGCCTCGATTTTATTATAGAATTTCGGCTCTGAATAATTGTCGCTCAGCTCGTCGATTTTCTCGCTTATGCATTTTGAATACAGGAGAATGTTTGAGACGAACTTTTCAAATTCTTCCTCGGTGAAGCCTTCAAGAATCCTTACGATATAGGCGGACAGCTCCTTGTCGTCAATAGGATACTTGCTCCCGATTATTTCCATGACCTTGGACTTGGCAAGCTCTATCTTTGCCGCTTTCTTCTGGGTCTTGCTGTTAATCAGCTTCTGCAGGTTGTCCAGTTCCGTTCCTGTGATTTTCTTGAAGGTCATCTGCTGGACTTTTGAGTTGGCGGCATCAATCTGGTACATCTCCACTTCTGCCTTGAAGTCGATTTTTGTGTTTTCCTTGCTCAGCTCAAAGCCTGCCAAAAGGCTTTCTTTGTAGAATTTTGTACAGTGCGATTCTTCCACACCTTCAAACAAGAAATTACTCGGAAGATACACGATTTTTCTTCCATTCCGTCGAGCAGGAAATTGCTTGGAAGGTTTACGGGAATGCTGAACTGCGGGATTTTCAATGCCGATGCGTCAGCCTTGAATTCTTCCTTCATTGCGTACTCGTGTTCCTTCAACTGCTTTTGTAATTCCGGCACGCTTGGCTCCTTTCCTTTTTCGACACTCACGCTTTTCTGCGCCTCTTCCTGTGCCTTGTTCGCTCTGTCAAGAATCTCCTGTGTTGACTGCGGAGCATTCTGAACTGCTGAATCAGCGTTGTCAGCATCAAGATTTTCATCAGAAGAAAAGGGCGTGAATGAAAAATCTTCCGGGTTAATGTTGTTCAATTCTTCCGAGCCTTGAGTGTTCGTGTTGTCCAGAGGCGCAGGAGGAGTTTCCAAGTTGAATGAGGGCTGGGTATTCTGCCTTTCCAACATGTCCGGCGTTTTTCCTGCCTCGTCAGAATCGAATGCGCGGAAGTCCTCGCCGGTAAAATGATTCTGGTTCAGCGTATAGGCAATTCTGTCCACGGTCTTGAAAAAGTCGGCGGAATTCGTAAGGACATAGCTTGAATTCAAGTTTTCGTCCGGGTAATGCTGGACATAAGGCAGGCGCAGAATGCGTCCGAGAATCTGGGTTACGTCAACGTCGCTTGTCCTG
>CAZKPZ010000069.1:0-7214 GCA_964554745.1 uncultured Treponema sp.
GAAGAACCGGCTGCTGAAGAGCCTGCTGCCGAAGCTCCGGCTTCTGATACGCTGGCAGAGCTTGGTGACTTGGGTGATTTAGGGGACTTGGGCGACCTGCCTGACTTTAACGAACCTGCCGCTTCTGACGGCACAGGGCTTGAAGGAAGCGTGGAAGCTCCAAAAGCTGAGGAGGAAGAGAATCTTGCAGATATTCCTCCGTTGGATGAGAGCCTGTTCTCTGATAACCAGGCTCCTGCCGACGAGAGCGTTGCCGCTGAGGAAGCACCTGCGGCGGAGACTGTGGAAAAAACTCCTGCCGCAGAAGAGACTGCAGATGCGCTGCCGGGTCTTGATGAGCTGTCTGATTTGCCAGACCTTGACAACTTGGGGAACGAAGCCGCCCCCGGTGCAGACTCAGCTCCGGTGCAGAATATGGAAATGCCGGATATGGCGATACCGGCCGGAGATGAGCTTGCTGATTTAGGCAGCCTTGAATCTGTTGACGGCGCAGCTGAGGATGCCGGCGGAGAAGAGAAGGTAGAGGCATTCGACACGTCTGCCATGGGAGACGTGGATTTTGATGCGCCTGCAGGCGGCAATGACTTTGAGCTTGGCGACATAACCGCGCAGGAAAGTGATGATGAATTCTCTATACCGGGCTTCTCTGACACAATAACGGCGAACCTGAATAAAAAGGCGTCTGAGCCGGAAGTTGCCGCTGCCGCAACGGAAGCAGAAGACGATTCTGTCAAAAAGCCGAAGAATACATTTACTGATGCTGAGTACAAGCGCTTCCTTGAGAACTTGGAGCGCTATCCTCTTAATATCCGCCTTGCCATTGAGCTTTTTGCCACCAAGGGTGATTTTACTGACGAAGCTCAGTTTGAGATTTTCGATAAGATTCTCAAGAAAGCTCCTGCAAAGCAGGTTGCCTCCGATTTGGAGAAGATGCTTTCTGATGAGGACTTAAAAGAGCTTGGCATTCAGTCTCTCAATGTTCCGCGCGATTTTGAGCGCCGCAGCGACGAAGAGTGGGAGAATTACAAAAAGACTCCTCAGTACCAGCTTAAGAACAGAATTCTTCCGTTCGCAATTCTTGGCACGACGGCCGCCGTTCTTATTATGTGCATCTTGTTCCTGACGGATACGTTTATACGCAAACCGTTAATGGCACGCCATTTCTACAAGCAGGGCTATGCCCAGATTGCGGAGCAGCAGTATCCGCAGTCAGAAGACAGCTTTAACCGGGCGCTTGTGTTCCAGTCAGTGAAGGGCTGGTTCTATAAGTATGCTGACGCATACCGTGCGCACCATCAGTATGAGCGCGCAGAGAATATGTACCGCCAGATACTCAAGCGCTACGGGCAGGACAAGCCTGCAGGCCTGGCGCTTGCGGACATGCTGGTGAATGAGCGCGGCAACTACGAGAAGGGCGAGGAAGTTCTCAAGCGCGAGGTTCTGGACTATTACATCAACGACTACGACGGTATAGAGCAGTTGGGAGACCTCTATCTTGAATGGGCCACGAACCGTGATCCGACAAAGTTCGACAACGCAAAAGAGCAGTACGATTTGCTTTATTCTCTCTATGGCAGTGAGAAGAAATATTCTCCTGAGATTCTTGCACGGCAGATGCGCTATTATATCCGCACGGACAACTTGGCTCAGGTACTGCAATACAAGATGAACTGCTTCCCTGACAACAAGAAGCTCGGCTCTGACGATTTAATAGAAGTTTCCGGCTATCTGCTTGATAAGCGCTACGGCAAGCTTTCTACTGCGGAAGAGCACCTGCGCTCAAATATCGAAGACCTGCGCGACATGCTGGATGCGGCAGTTACGTCTGCTCCGAGCAACCCGATTGCCTTGTACAATATGGGGCGTTACTTTACCAAGACTAATAACGGTCCTGCCGGCAGACATTATTTTGAACAGGCAATAGCCGTGTTTGACAAGATGAATCCAAGAAGCCGCCAGAACACCTATAAGTTCATAGACACCTACCGTCTGCTTGGCGAAGAATACTCAGCCGAAGGCAAGCACATCGATGCTGAGCGCTACTACGGCGCTGGCATCGACTTGTTTGAAAAGGAGCACAAGTCTTCTGGCTTTGAGGGAACGGCGAATGTAGGCAAGCTTTACGGCGATATGGCGGACTTGGACTACTTTATTTCCGGTAATATGGACGTTGCCCTTGCCAATTACTTGAAGGCTGTTGAAAACAAGAACGACACTCCGTCTGTTCGCTACCGGATTGGCTATATCCAGTACAAGAACAAGAAGTATCCGGAGGCTCTGGGATCATTCAAGCTTAGTTCAGAGGGCGATCCTGATGACGTGCATTCCTTGCTCGCGCTTGCAAACACGCTCAGTCTGCGCGATGACAATTACGCCGCCGAAGGCTATTACGAAAGTCTGCTCAACCGTCTTAACGACAAGAAGCAGCTGTACAGAATCATTCTGCCGCAGGTGCGTGCTGATCATTACGACATTGTTGACACCTACATGAAGGCCACCAACAATCTGGGCGTAACTCTTTCTCGCATTGCCCGCGAGAAAGGCGACAGCAAGTACAATGCAGAGGCCATCGTGCAGCTGCAGGAAAGCCTGCGCGCTTATGACGCTCTTACCAGAAACCAGGAGACTATGGTTCGTCTGCCGGGATCAAACTTGGCGGAGCAGAATATCAAGTATATTGTTAATCCGACTTCTGATTTTGACCCGGAGATATATACCGATATTCCTAAAGTCAAGAGCGATGAGGTTGACCTTTAATTGAGAAGATATCAGTGCCGGATTGATTCCGGCGTTATCAGGCGGCAGCGGCTCAATGATATCTTTAAGGAAGCCTTTAGAAAGACTATTCATATATGCAGTGCCTTCATTCCGTTCTTCTTAAGCCGCTACTATTGGCCTGTGATAATTCTTCTTTTTGCTGCGGTAACCGTGTATTCTTGCTCAGAGCTTGCCAGACTGCATGGGCATGAGATACCGGTTATTTCAGCGGTAACGGCTGTAGCGGCACGAAAGCGCGACGAGAATAAATTTGTGCTCGGGCCTGTGACGCTTGTTGCCGGAATACTGATTTCGGCCTTGATTTGGGATTTGCTGCCTGCAACCGTTGGCATCTACGCGCTTGCCTTTGGTGACGGTCTTGCAAGTCTTGCAGGCAAGCTGTTCGGCAAAGAGCAAATTCCCGGTACAGAGGGTAAAACTGCCGCCGGAAGTCTGACGTGTTTTTCCGCCATATTTATTTCTACTTTTCTTGTTTCGGGGAAGTCCCGCCTGGCTTTAATCGCCGCGTCAGTCGGTATGTTCATAGAACTGATGCCGTTAAAAGACTTTGACAATATTCTGATTCCTGTAATCGTCGGCGGCTTGGCGCAGTTCCTTTGCTGAGCGCATGACGCTAGCGCCACAAGTATATTTTGTGCATCGCGTTAAGATAGTAAAAACTTCCTGCAAACAAAGCCACAGTTCCGACAGCCGCAAGAATGTAGTTGTCGCTGTTGCACAGAATAAAGTAGCCGGAGATTGTAATCAGAAAGCCGATAGCTTCATGTATGATTTCAAGTGAGTAGCTGGCTGCCATGCGTGCAATTACGGCAAGCAGCGTCGTTATTACGATTAGAACTCGTATCGACTGAAAGAGCGACCGCATTCCCCACGTATAAACAAAGATTGAGCTTTGGTGCAGGCTGTTTATGGGGAATAGCGCTCCGGTAAAAATTGCCACAATTATCATTATGATAAAGTTGTGCTCTACGAATTGCCGGGATTCCGTGTCGCTGAACAGTTCCGAAAAGAGAAACGAGAGCGGAGCCAGGATTCTTGCGCTGAGGACGCAGCGTGTGATGATTGCAATGGAAGACGGCGGCATATATTCTTCTGGCAAAACTGGAATCAAAAGCCTGAGCGTTTCGATTTGACAGCTGAACATCAGCCCCATAAAATAGATTATTTCCAGTGCCTGTGTTTTTTCAAAGTTGATATAGACGATTATTGTAGAAATAAGCACAAATGCGTTGAGTGTGAGCAGAGAGATGCAGACTGCCATAGGTTCATATTTGAGCAGGGAAAGCTTTTGTGACAAGGGAACGCTCCGTTCCACCTTTTGCGCGTTTTCCTGCATGAACGAAAAAGACGAGTTCGCAAAAGCGTGAATGAACAGCCCTGTGTTCAAGGCAGCCCAGAGAAGAGAAATTAAGAAAAAGAGTATAAGCATTCTGTTTCTCGCTTTTAAAGTCATAGCTTAAGAATAAAGCAATACGAAATTTTAGTAAAGACTGAAATCGTAAAACCGATAAAGAATAAAGGGTGTTTTTAAATTTTGGGAGGAACTATGAAGAGATTATTATCCGCCGTTTTTTCTTTGTTTGCGGTCGCTTCCTTTTCTTTTGCAGGCGATGCCGCTGCGTTTTCAGACATAGGTTTTTCTGCTGACGGAAAAACATACATTTTTGGTGAGTATGGCAAGACGGATAAAAAGTTCCAGGCGTATGCGGAGATTTATACTGTTGATATAGCAAAGAACGACTTTGTTTCCGGCGGTGTGTTCAAGACAAAGCCCGGCAGCGCTACCGCAGGCATAAGCGGAAGAACTGCGTGGGACAATCTGCTCAAAAAGAATAAGGCGAGCCTTTCTAAATATAACTGCTCTCCGTCTGCCCCGGAAAATCTTCTGTATGTCCGCAGCCAGACCGGACAGGTGAAACAGCCCCTTGCAAAAGATTCTTCTGAAGTGATACGCTTTCAGGATTTTGAGTCATCTACGGATGATAACGAAGTCTTCTATAGAATCAAGCTGGTTTCGTCTGCAAAAGGCAGCGGAAAGAACCTTAAGTCCAGCTACTATATTGATATGCAGCGTGAGGACGGCAACGGCAAGAAGCTCGCTTCTTGGACTGTAGGAAATCCCGACATAGAGCGTTCCGGGGTAAGCAGCTATCAGATTGACAGGATTTTTACCGACCGCCAGAAGCGCTCTATGATTTTTGTAGTTCAAAAGACCGTTGAAGACGATACCGGCACTTCAATCAGATACATGATTGAAAGCCTAAAGCTGTAAGCGTCTTTACTCGTTATCCTTTTTTATTTTCTCCTGTGCGGCGATTATCTCTGAGCTGAGTGGCAGCCATTTGTATCTGTCTCTCAGTTCATCGGCCGCTTTTACAGCATCCTGTGCATTGGACTCAAAAGCCTGTTTGTAGTCATTGTAGAACGACTCCTTGTCAATTATGGTCGTTTCCTCGTCCTTTTGCGCTATATTGGTGATAATCCACTTGTTGCCCTTGTAGGTGAGAGTTACAGTGTCGCTCTTTTTTACGGCCTCAATGCTTTCCCTGCCGCCTATCTCGGAACCTGCGCCATATACAAAGTAATAGCTTGTCTCAAGCTGTTTTGTGTCGCCTTTCTTCAGTGTAATTCCGCCCGAGCGTGTTACCGGCGGCGGCGCGTCTTTCTTTTCTGCGGCCTTAAAATACGTTTCGCCCTTTTTGTTTCCTATATAGAACTGAGTGATTCCGTACATCGTGAATTTACCGCCGTTGTTAAACGACAGCCATTCTGCCGGGCTTAATGCCCTAAAACCGTAATCATAGGTAGACCGCTGCTTGGCGGTTACAAAGTACGCGCTCAGCGCTTCTGTAATGCCGTTCGCGTCCTTGCCGGTTGCGCAGGAACTTGCGGCAACAACATCCATGTTGTTGAATGCGCTGTAGAACATTTCTACTGTCTCTGATTCGGTAAGCCCCTGCGTCGTAGGACGTGTTTTAGAAGTTGAGATACCAGACGCTGCCGCAAGGGCAAGAATAAAGACCGTGACGCACGCAACTGTGATAAGCGTCCGGTGCGCGCGTATCCAGCGCTTTTTGTGCAGTATGGACTGAAAGACCTTGTTGCGCCGCGCAGCTATTTCGTCAAAGCGCTCGTGTGAAATATCAGACTTCCGTATTACTTCAAGCAGATTTCCGTCTGACGGAATCTCTCCCTCATCGGTAAGCCCCAGTTCTTTGTAGAGCGCCACAAGCGGAAACTTTCCTTCTGTCGCCTTTGCTTCAAGCGCGTTGTCTACTGCGGCGGCAAGTCCTGCGTCCAGTCCCCAGATTCTGTTCTTCAGAGGTATGTAATTCTTGTCGCGGTAGTCGTCTTCCCGCTTTTCTTCGTCTATTTCATTAAAGGGCATTTCTCCGGTCAACAGGCGGTATGCGACCGCAGCCTGGGTAAATCGTTCTGATTCTATACCGGAAAGCACTTTATTGATGTATGCGCCTTGTGCAAGCGCGTTTGTCTCTTTATCTGAACAGGAAGCCGCGCTTGCGAACAGCTCCTGCGGCAAAAAGAGAATCCTGGAGAAATCCGCGGAGATAAAAATGCCGCCGCCGCCTGTTTCCGGCAACTGTATCTTTTGCCTTATCGCTTCTTCTATAGCGGAGCACACTCTGCTGCCGGCCAGATATTCCTTTTCTCTGTTCCCGCTCTCAAAGAATGCGGAAAGCGGCAGTCCGCTAAAAAGCGCTCCTTCCAGAAGAATTGTCTGATGGGGCAGGGAAGTGCCGGTGAATGACCATTTGTCGAACTGCCAGCTTCCGTCACCTGTCTGCTCTGCTTTTATTCCGCGTTCCCCAATGTGTTCGATAAGCCGGGCCTTAGAAAATGCCGGTTGTGACATTCCTGTATCTAAGTAAATGCTTCCGTCTTTAGAATATACAAGTTGCTTTTTCATTTGCCATTAACTATAGAGCAAATTCAAAAAAGATTATAGTGGCTTGGGCAACAGTTGTTTAGCAGCAGGATAAAAAAAGATGAGGGCTTGAAGTTTGCACCCCAAGCCCTCACTGCCCTTTCGGGCAAATCGGAGAGAGTTTATCAGCTTATTTACAAGCTGACTTTACTATACTATATTTCATTTTTACTGTCAAGCGTTTTTGAAAAAAAGTTTTTAATTTTTATGCGCGGCTTTGTCCTGTAAAACGAAAGTTCTTTTCACTATTTTTGAACGCGTCTTGATAACATGAATTTCTTAAAATATTTGTAACAACATCTTCCGTTGTTTCATTATATTTTTTGATGTATAAATGATATGAATGTATGGAGGCTTTTTTAATGAAAAAAATATCTGATTTACCTGCCAAGATTCTTGGCACAGTGGCAGTGGCTGCTGTCTCATTCGGTCTTTTGACGTTTTCCTGCAAAGCTAACAACGGTTCCGCAAATGTAGCCTTTGCAGAGAC
>CAZKPZ010000069.1:7314-14073 GCA_964554745.1 uncultured Treponema sp.
CAGTCCGCCCTGGGTTCGGGCGTAATCGTCCGCAAGTCCGGCAAGACAGTGTATGTCCTTACTAATAACCACGTAGCGGGAAAAGCCACTACAATCAAGATTAAGCTCAATGATGACCGCGAATTTGAAGGCAAGCTTGTCGGCGCGGACGAAAGAATGGACATCGCCCTTGTCTCCTTCGAGACAGATGCCAAGGACATAACAGTTGCAAGCCTTGGCAACAGCGATGCCGTACAGCAGGGCGACATTGTATTGGCGCTCGGCAGCCCGCTCGGATACTTTGCTTCTGTCACACAGGGAATCGTAAGCGCTACAGGCAGAAGCGGAACTCAGATTGGCTCTATCAGCGACTTTATCCAGACAGACGCATCAATCAACCAGGGAAACTCCGGCGGCCCCCTTGTGAACATCCGTGGCGAAGTCATCGGAATCAACACGTGGATTGCCTCACAGTCAGGCGGAAGCCAGGGCTTGGGCTTCTCTATCCCTATAAACAACATTAAGATGGCAATCGACCAGTTCATTTCAAAGGGCAAGGTTTCTTACGGCTGGCTCGGAGTAAGCCTGATTGAGCCTACAGACGAATACAAGAAAGACCTCGGAGTCGGAACAGAAACAACAGGCGCTTTTGCCGCAGAAATATTCATGGACAGCCCTGCAATGAAGGGCGGCATCCAGGCGGGAGACTACATCATTGCCCTTAACGGCAAGAGCGTGAAGTCAACAGACCAGCTTGTAAGAGACGTCGGCAACCTCAAGGCCGGCGAGACTGCCCGCTTTACCGTCATGCGCGGCAAGAAGAAGGTTGAACTTGCCATAAAGATAGACGAAAGAAGCAAAGACGTTGCCGCCGACAACTCAAAGCTCTGGCCTGGATTCATAGCCGCTCCTATCAACGACGAGGCAAGAAAGCAGCTTAAGCTTTCTAACAGCGTAAAGGGCGTTATCGTGTCGAACATTCAGGCAAAGTCTCCTGCAGCTGCATTGAGACTTCAGAACGGAGACATAATCACTGCCGTAAACGACAAGAAGGTAACCAATACAGAAGAATTCTACGAGGCTCTTGATACCTCAAAGAACACTGAAATTTGGTTCGATGTCTACAATGACAACCACACGATTACGACAGGAAAGTATAAAATTTCCAAGTAAAAAATACTTGCGAATTTTACAAAAAAAAGCAAAGTCCGTGTAACTTTGCTTTTAGACAGGGGTTTGTTTTAGTGTAAGGCAAGAGAAAGAGCAGCTCTTACGTCCCGAGAAACTCCTTGAAGAACAGCTTTCAGAGTGGTAACTGAAAGCTGTTTTTTTTATTTTTTGCTCACTGGTTTTATAAATACTTATGCTTGTTTTCCTAGAATCTTTTATACAAAAAATCCTTTCAAGCCAAAACGGCGTCATCCTCCTTGTTGCGGTACTGCTCCTTTTGTTTTTTATGACAGGAATCATAATCGGTCTGACCGTGCAGCGTCTGCGGGATATGTCCGTTATCCGCAGGGAGAGAGAAGATGCCGTTTCTCGCAGCCGTGCCGTGCTGGGCGGTCTTGCAGGCGAACAGCTTGCTCCGCTCCTGCCGCACTTTCCCTGCAATGCCGGAGACGTGCGCTTTATAGGCAAGCCTGTTGACTACGTTGCGTTCCCCGGAATGGCAGAGGGCGGAGAAGTTAAGGACATAGTTTTTATAGAAGTCAAGAGCGGCAACGCAGGACTTTCCAAGCGCGAGCGCGAGATAAAGGCTGCGGTCAAGGCGCGGCGAGTTTACTGGCAGGAATACCGGTTGCCGTAATTACAGGCTACTTTCTTTTTTTGCCGTAAACCGCTAGAATGTGCGGATAATGGACACTAGCAAGAGGTTTAAGCCTTCTGTAATTAAGGCGATGAAACGCGATATTGCCGAGGCAGACGGCGACGAAGTTTTCTTGGCGGCACGGATTGACCAAGACGGCATTGTCGTCTGTGCAACAGTCGGCTCCAGGGGCAATGAAGATTCAGTAATAGTAAACCGCAATGCAGCCCGCGAAGGGCACGTCCTGATTCACAACCATCCTTCCGGCTACCTGCACCCCAGCGAGGCAGACCAGAGCGTCGCGGCTAACGCAAGCGATTCGTCACTCGGCTTTTATATAGTGAACAACGACGTTTCAGATGTGTATGTCGTCGTAGAGCCGGTAAAGCCAAAAAAACTTATCAAGCTCGAGCCGGAGAAAGCTTCTTTTTATATTTCATCTCAAGGACCTCTTGCAAAAAGCGCAGAGTACTTTGAGGAACGCCCCAGCCAGATTGACCTCTTGCAGTCCATTGCCCAGGCCTTTAACGGAAACAAAATCGGCGTGTTCGAAGCCGGCACCGGAGTAGGAAAGAGCTTTGCCTACCTCATACCGTCATTGCTCTGGAACATAACCAACAAAGAGCGCGTCGTAATTTCAACCGGAACAATAAACCTGCAGCAGCAGCTTGTAGAAAAAGATATCCCTGCCGCAGAAAAGATAATCGGCAAAAACGTAAAGTTCGTGCTGCTTAAAGGCCGTCAGAACTACGTCTGTCTGCGCCGCCTTGCAGAAGCCGCGGAAGAGCGCGACCTTTTTGCGGAAGACACAGCCGTCTTTGATTCAATTTCCGCCTGGTCAAAGACCAGCCCGACCGGCAGCAAGAGCGACCTGACCTTTGTTCCGCCGGATAGCGTATGGGGCAAGGTGAACAGCGAGGCCGACGCCTGCATGGGAGCCAAGTGCCCCTACCGCGAGCAGTGCTTTGTTATGAAAGTCCGCAAGGAAGCAGCCGATGCCGGAATCATTGTAGTGAACCACCACCTGCTCTTTGCAGACATAGAAAGCCGCATGAACGGCGGCGGCTACGATGACACGGCAGTCCTACCGCCCTATAAAAGACTCGTGTTCGACGAAGCCCACGGCATAGAAGACAGCGCCACAAGCTTTTTTTCTGAAAGCCTCACCCGGTTTTCCCTCAACAAGCAGCTCAACCTGCTTTACCGCGCCAAGCGGTCCAGCAAGGCCGGCTTCTTAACCACCGTAGCAGTCCTTACAAAAGACGAAGACTTTCTTGCCAGGTGCGCCGCAGACGTAAACGACATAAAAGACAAGATGATTGCGCTGGACAACTGCGCGCTTTCCCTTATGGATGCAGATTACACAGCCCGCGTCTGCTCACAAACAGCAGAATCCTATGCCGCCATATTCGCCTCAATGGACAATCTCCGCACGTCAATCGGAGAATTCACCTCTCTCGTCCATGACACCATAGAAAACTTAAGCGAGGACGATACAGATGTTCCTGCCGTCTGGGAAAGCAAGAGCGTCGTCCGGCGGCTTGAAGGCATCATAAAATTGCTCAAGGACTTTTGCGAATGGAACGAACATGACGACATGGTGTTTCATTTTAAGAAAGAAACGCTCCGCGCGCGCAAAGCCGGCGAAGAAAGCATACCTTTCGTTGAGTTTACGGAAACCCCTTTGGACATAGCGTCTATGATGAACCAAGGCGTCTTCGAGCCGATGGAAACCGTAGTCTGCACGAGCGCGACGCTGAGGACAGGCGGAGATTTTTCGTTCTGGATGCGCCGCACCGGCCTTTCCTTTGTGGAAGATGACCGCCTCGTGCAAAAGACCTTCGACTCGCCGTTCCCTTACCGCACAAACGTAATATTCGGAGTTCCCGGAGACGCTCCCTTGCCGCAGACTGCTGAATTCCAGCCCTTTACAGAAAGCGCTGTGCCGCGCCTTATAGAGGCCGCAGGGGGGCGCACACTGGTGCTGTTCACGTCCTATGAAAGTCTCCGCAATACATTCATGACTTCCCGCTCTGCCCTTGAAAAAGCCGGCATTACCTGCCTTAAGCAGGGGGACGATGACCGCTTCAGGCTTTTGCAGCGCTTTAAGGATGACCGCACAAGCGTGCTGTTCGCTACTTCAAGCTTCTGGGAAGGCGTAGACGTTCCCGGCGAAAGCCTGAGCCAGGTGATTATCGTAAAGCTGCCTTTCCCCGTTCCCACAGACCCGGTGTTTGCGGCGCGCAGCGAAGCCGTAGAAAAACGCGGCGGCTCTTCCTTTATGGAACTGAGCGTTCCCGATGCTGTCATAAAGTTTCGGCAGGGATTCGGCCGCCTTGTACGCCGCAGCGATGACAAGGGCGTAATCATCGTGCTTGACCGCCGCATTGTAACCAAACCATACGGCAGAATATTCCTTTCGAGCGTACCCATGACGCGCCGCATGTCCAACCCGCTGGAGCAGATTGTAGCGGCGGAAAAACGATTTTTTGGAGCAGACCTATGAACCTTGCAGATTTTTTACCCTTTCCCAAATGCAGTGACTGCGAATCGTGGAATACTATACCGGAATATTTACGCGATTATATTCTGCAGGAAGCTGGAAAAACTGAAAAAATCATAAAGAGCCATCAGGGCTGGCCGCAGCTGCTTGCGTCTGACTACATGCAGTTCTGCCGGACCGGAGACCGGGTGAGCTTTGAAAACAAGTATTTTAGCCGCCGCAATTACCTTACGCTGCTGGCTTTAGCCGAATGCATCGAATGCAATGGCAGATACCTGCCACTGATTGCCGACGGTGTTCTGTTGCTCTGCCAGGAAAGCGGCTGGCAGCTGCCGGCACACAACAGCTATGCAAGAGACGTTGCCCAGGAGCCGCTGCCGGATACTTCCCGTCCGGTAATTGACCTTTTTGCCGCGGAGACCGGTGCGCAGCTTGCCGTCATCTACTATCTTTTAAAGAGAGAGCTGGACACCCTTTCCCCCGAAATATGCCGACGTATCTTCCGGGAGCTTAAAAATAGAATCCTTACGCCGTATCTGAACTGCCATTTTTGGTGGATGGGCAATGGCGAAGAAGAGATGTGCAACTGGACTCCCTGGATTACGCAGAACGTGCTGCTAGCGTTTTTCTTGCTGCCGGCAGAAAAAGCGGAACGGCGCGAGGCTGTAAAAAAAGCGCAGTACGGCTTGCAGTGCTTTCTAAAAGACTACGGCCAAGACGGCTGCTGCTCAGAGGGTGCGGAGTACTACCGCAAGGCGGCCTTGTGCCTGTATAACGCGGCGGACATCATAGCCTGCGTAACAGGCGGCGACGGCGCTGATTTATTTGACCTGCCAAAAATCCGCAACATGGCAGAGTATATAGTGAACATGCACATTCCAAACAGCCCCTATTACTTTAACTTTGCAGACTGCGCACCTTTTGCGGGGCGCAGCGGAGTGCGCGAATACCTGTTCGGCAAAAAAATAAACAGCCGCGTGCTCTGCGATTTTGCCGCGGCAGAATGGGCTGCATCTTCAACCGCCGAAAAAATGCTTTGCTGTTCAGCGGAAAGCCTTGACGGAAACAATATCTATTATCTGCTGCAAAGCCTTTTTACCGCAAGGGAACTTGACGCCCTTGCAAAGTCTGACCGTAATGCTGAAAAAAACGACGATAAATTCAGTTTTTATTACAAGAGCGTAGGTATTTACGTCATGCGGCGCGGTGAATACAGCCTTGCCGTAAAGACCGGCTGCAATGCGGACAGCCATAACCACAACGACACTGGCAGCTTCATCCTGTACAGAAATGGCAAGCCGTTCGTCATAGATGTAGGCGTTGGAACATATACAGCAAAGACCTTTTCAAAAGACCGCTACGATATATGGACAATGCAGTCTTCTTACCATAACCTGCCGGAAATAAACGGACAGCAGCAGTGCGCGGGCAAAGAATTCTGCTCGGACTCAGTGCAGATACAGGGCATGACCATAACTCAGAACATAAGCAGAGCCTACCCGGAACAAGCCGGCCTAAAGTCCTATACCCGCCTTGTGGAATGCAGGAGCAACAGCGTTTACATAAAAGACAGCGCGGAATGCAGCGGCAGCCTTGTAATGAACCTTATGTTTGCCCAAAAACCGGAGATAGGCAACGATTTTATTCAGATTGGAAACACTGGCAGACTGAGACTTCCCGACCTTGATGTACAGAAAAGCATATATATAGAAGAAATTGAAATAGAAGACAAACGGCTCAGAAAAACCTGGCCGGCCAAGCTCTACCGGCTGCGGATTGCGTTCAGCAGTGAACTGGAACTAGTTTTTAGCGCAGAATAACTGTTTTTGACTAAAAACAGTTTGACTCTCTCTTTCTAATACGCTATACTAAGTCAATATTCAATCGTAGCCGGTTCGGAGCTTAGTTCAAGCACGTATTTGCGCGATGTTCAGAAAATGCTTGTTAAGGCAGTATCAAGCTACTGCCTGTGGCGAAGCTATGCCTGAACATCGTTGCCGTTAGCTGGAGAGTCCGAATGGCTCTCGTCTTCTGTTTCTCCGAACAGCTCCTTTCTTACCATGTCCTGCTTCTCATAAGCATGTTTTTCAATCTGCTTTTTAAGCTTTGCGTCCGTGACAAAAAGAATGCGATTTTTGTCTATGTCCTTAGACTTTACATCCTTCATCGTTTCCTTACCTTTATTATGAGCTGAAAAAGACAGCCTGAACAAACCGAAGTTTTCAAGCCGGATTTTAAAACCCATCGTAAGATACTTAGGAATCGTGTCCAACAGAGCGCGCAGCACAGCTACAATGTCCGACGCCGTAAGCGTTGTGCTGTGAGAGATTTCAGACACAAGCTTTTCAATCCCGACCTCTCCGTAATAAAACGGAGCTGCATAGAACTTTTTTGGTTCTGCAAGATTAGAAGGATTGCGTCTTGAACGAATTGTGTAAGGTATTGCCATATTTGGCCTCCTGTTTAATTA
>CAZKPZ010000070.1:0-13862 GCA_964554745.1 uncultured Treponema sp.
ATGGATTACGCTTTTTTTGTAAATTTATCTAAAACTCGAAATTTGGGCTAAATAAGCTACATCTGGAGCACTGGGCATTTGTTCTCTCTCTGTGTATGCAACTTGCACAACGCTTAAGCCTGCTTTATCCGTATACCCGAAACCATTGTATCTATCCTGCCCATAGGCAGAATGATTATTGTCGTAAATCTCATAAAAACAAGGTCCATCATAAGTCGTAAAAGCGACACACCCCGGGTTAATCTCGAGGTATGTTGATACTAGGGAAACACTGATTAATGCTATAGGGCATTAATCAGTGTTAACTCCTTATGGCCGCCATTTCGCAATAACTCAAAGAGTTATGAGAAATGGCAAGGAAGGGCTGATTAAGTCACTCAAGACTTAATCAGCCCTTCCCTAGCACAGCTGGCGGGGAAGTTCTAGGGCGGGTGCCGTACGCGAGGCATTATTTTTGTCGCCTACAGCCTGGAAACGGAAAGAGGGGAATTTAGAAGCATTAACGTTGGCGATTTTGGTAAAAATGAAAAAACGCCAACGTTAAACTTGATTTATTTGCTTTTTCATGCTATTTTTTAGTAAAAGGCGGTGGCGGATGAAGTACATTAAATGGTTCCCACGAGAAAATTATCTTAAGAAAATCCGGGATTTCTATTATGCGACGGACATCATCAAGGTAATAACCGGAGTCAGAAGGTGCGGTAAATCGTGCCTCATGGAAACGATAACCAGCGAACTCAAGGAAAAAGGCGTTTTGGAGGAAAACATCTGCTTTTATGACCTTGACAGCAAGGAATATAATAAAATTGTAGATGCGAAGCAGCTGGAGGAATTAATTCAGAAAAATGAGGATGTAAAGGGAACAAAGTATCTTTTTATTGATGAAGTGCAAAATGTCAAAGGTTTTGAAATTGTTTTGAACGCTTTTAGAGAGAGCGGAGAGTGGTCTATTTTTATTACAGGGTCAAACAGCTATCTCTTAAGCGGAGAACTGATGACAAAACTGACCGGCCGCTACATTGAGTTTGAAATGTTTCCGCTTTCTTTTGAGGAATACGAGGATATAAAAAAGTATTACGGTAAGGAAATTGCCTCTGACCGGCAGGAGGAACTTCGTAATTATATCCTTGAGGGCGGATTTCCCAGAACAGTTTCCTTGGAGTCTATGTCGGCAAAACGCCGATATGTCCAAAGCGTTGTTGATGAGATTTTTGAAAAGGATATACGGAGAAAATTAAAAATACGCAATAGAAGTACCTTTGAGCTAGTCCAGAAATATATAGTGAACAATTTTGGGGCGACTACCAGCTTAAAAAATCTCCAGAAATCAATCGAAAAGACAGGTACGCCTATAAGTGAAGCGACTATTGCCAAATATGTAAAGGCACTGCTTGATGCAAAAATTTTGTATGAATGTCCTAGATTTGACATGAAATCAAAAAAATCTCTAAGTGGTGAGAAAAAATATTATCTGGCAGATATGGGATTTTATTTTGCACAGAATACGGATAACAGAATCAACTTTGGACCCGTGCTCGAAAATATAACCTACATATACGCGCGGTCACATGATTATTCAGTCAGCGTTGGCAGGGTCGGCAGCCTTGAGTGTGATTTTATCCTTAGAAATCAAGAAATGCATTATGCTTATGTGCAAGTCGCTTATACTATAGCACTGTCAAAGGAAACAGAAGACAGGGAATATAAGCCTTTGGAGGCTATACGGGATAATTACCCTAAATACGTAGTTACGGCTGATACATTACTTCAGGAACGGAATGGAATAATCCATGTTAATCTGATGGATTTTATGCGGAAGGGAAAGAACTTTTAGCATCTCCTCTCTATTCTAGCAAAGTCTGCAGGGAATTTCTAGGGCGCAGGTTCTCCTGGCAAAACTTACCGCTTGCGAGTACAAGAAGCCGAAAAGTGCCTAAACGTCACGGAAGTTATATTAACTGCGCAGTTTTTCCAATTCCAAAATAAAAATTCCTACAGTCGAATATACATGACTGTCATTTATGTCATCCAGAATGTTTTTTAAGCCGTTTTATACATTCCTCTCCAGAAAAGTCAGTTTCAGGAATCTGCTCTGAATGTGCAAGAAACCAGACCTCAATGCATGGCCTACTGAGTAACGCTTTTTCTTTGCACTGTAAAATTGTCTCAACAACAAATTTTGCGTCGGCGTCATACATCAGAAAACAATTTCTTGATTGATTCCACAGAAAAATCAACATACGGTACCGCACCAAAGCGGTCAAGATAGTTAAATGCTTGTGTTGTGGTCAGCGAATGTTTTTTTTGCAAACTCGCTTACAATAGAGACTGTATATTCTATTTTATTCTTTATAGGTACGGAACAAAAAGCTGGTAGGCCTCAGCATTCAGGACATTAGCAATTTTTTACTCCTTACTTTTCATGCACCAGCTTTCCGCTAATGTGATCGGGAACGAGTTCCAGCATCTGCACGCGGGAAAGTGCCTGACGGATGACGGCCTCAACTTCTTCGGCAGTCGGATAATATTTGAGACCGAGTTTCCGCACGAGGCTTTCTGTTTCCTCTGGCGAGTCGATGAAACGTATTTTTCCGAAAACGACCACGCTCTTGACCATAAAGGCCCAGTCGCCATCTTTTTTGTAGTCGCCGCCGTACACGCAGAACGAACATTTCGCCTCTCGCCGCAGGGCATCTATTTTGTGGCCTTCCTTTGCTCCGTGAAAATAAATCTTTCCGCTCGTCTCGTCGTACAGATAATCAAGTGGAACCGTGTATGGGTAGCCGCCATCGCCCAGAACCGCGAGCACTCCGCGTTTTTCGCTTTTCAAAAGTTCAGCACACTCACTGTCTGAAAGCTGCTGCTTGAATCTTCGCATTTTTCTAAACATGAAAGCAGTATAGCAGAACTGCTGAAAAAATTACACATCTTTCTGATAACATGGACAAGTATTCTTAGTAGCACAGGCAGTGTTACTAGGCTGGATGTGCCTGTGTTAGCCCTGTAACACTGCCTTGTCCTCTTAGTGGCACTGCCTTGTCCTCTTAGTGACAGTGGCTTACCCTCTTAGTAACAGTGCCTTCTACAAATAGTCATTTGTGTGAACAGGAAACTTCTCAGTGAGAAATTATTTTTTTCTTACTTTTCGTATTGTTATGGTGAACTTTCCCTTGACAACCCAGTATTTTAGTGTTGTTTTATCCTTATGGGATAAAATCAGGGTGTTTTATGGAATTTGAAAGTTCGGAAGAGGTTCTAAAGAAATTCTTGAACTCCTGCAAGTCCGCAAGAAAGACCATATCAATATGGCCGGCGGCTCTGCAGACGGCTCACGACCACTAAGGTCTGCTTACGTCGAACGAGATTTTTGATTTTATTCTTGAAGAGATGGATGTTATCGGCTGGTGTAAGCCACAGCTTTTCGGATATGGAAAAGCAAAGCAGCAGATTCCTGTCTACGGCTATAAGTTCGTAGTCAAAGATAAGGACGGAAGTCTCGGCTACCTTGCGGTTGAGAAATTCGTCCATGGCAAATCGACCTTAAAATGGGCTTTGAAATCCTTGCACTAGGATCAGGAAGTTTTGGATATGATTGATGGATTTATGCCCGGAAAGGAGGCTGAGTATGAAAGCAGAAAAAAATGAGTGCAATGAATTTTGTCCAGTATGCGGCGAGAAGCTGAAGGCCAAGGACTTTCCGACCCCGATTAAATTTGGAAACGCAACCGTTACTGCACAGCTAAAAGGATATTCCTGCGAGAGCTGCGGTTGGGAGGGCGGCAATAATGAGGAGAATGACATTGCAATGAAAGCCGCCCAGACGGAGGTCTCCTTAAAATGTGCTGTGTCCGCACTGCAGACGCTCAAAAAAGAGCACAGAAGTTTCTCGGAGATAGAGCGGAATTACAAGCTGCCTTCAAGAAGCCTGTCCAAGTGGATGAACGAGGACAAGAATCCCTCGGCCGCTGCAGTCGCCCTGTTGCGCATAATCACGGCCTATTCGTGGCTTGACAAGTCCGCGGAAGTCGGCTTTGAGAGCGAAGAGGCTCAGCGCATTGCAAAAAAATACTACGAAATGATCAAGTGAACAGCCGTCATCTGCTATACAAGTCCCTTTCTTCTCGGTGGCAATAAAATGAGTGCAAGAAAAATGGAGAATAATAGTCTCGCTATTCATAGGATTAGTCTTTTTATTCAGAGAATATATTTTTCTTGGAAATGTGATGATGTTCTTTATGTTTTTGAGCGAGGAAAAGTTCAGTCTATCAGTCTTCATATAAATACATCTCCGTTGGATAAATTGAATTCTAAAATTACTGAGGTTTATAAAAATTAAATGAATTGAGGAATTCAAAAACTCATTGGATGAGCGCGGTAAGGTACAGACTGTATCCGACATGCCGTCTGTTGACCTTGCCTGCTTATGCGGGCAACAGTCCGGTGCAAAATGTGTTTTTGGCTGATTTACCTGCTTTTGGCAGGTAAATCGCGTCGGAAAATCATATCATTACTTTTCTGAGTTCGTATTCAACTATGTCTGTAGCACCCAGGGACTGGAGCTTTGGCAGCAGCTTGGGCACGTCGCTCTTTTTTACGGCAATCTTTACGGCATAGCCGTCTCCGCCAAAGAGGGGGCTTACCGTAGGGCTGCGCATTGACGGCAGACCCTTTACCAGTGCATCGAACTTGTCCTGTGCAACGTTCATTTCAAGCATCACGCGGTTCCTGGCGTTGAGCACCGTCTCAAAGAGCATCTTAAGCTCCATGATTTTCTGCTTCTTTTCAGGATTCTTGAGGGCTTCCTTGCTTGCGTACATCCTTGTTGAGGATTCCATGAGGGTGTCTACAATCTTAAGGTGGTTTGCGTGCAGTGAAGAGCCTGTGCTTGTGTTGTCGATGAGAATCTGTGCGATTGACTCTTCGTTGTCCTGCACAAAGCCTTCGCTTGTGCCCCATGTGCGGAATATAGTTCCGTCTATCTTGTTCTTTTCCACCCACTGGCGGCTGAGCGTCTGGTATTCAGTGGCGATGGTGACAGGCTTGGCGAGAATCTTGTTGTAGTCGAACGTGTCGGGGATGGCTGCTACGATGCGCACCGGGTCAAACTTTAAGTCCAGTATCTCTTCAACCTCGTCCTGGACTCCGTTTTCGTATACCCAGTCTTTGCCTGAAAAGCCTATGTCCGCCCTGCAGCCTGCAAGGAGTGCACTCACAATCTGCGGTTTTACGACTTGAAAGGCAAGGTCGTCCTGGTTTGTTATTGGAAAGTATGTTCTGTCCGGCAGGTATATAGATATGCCGACGTCATTCAAAAGTTCATATACGGATTCGTAAATCCTGCCCTTTGCTAAAAGTATCTTCAATTTATCCATGATTCATTTATTTTAGCGTAAATAAAGCCCTGTTTCAAGGCTGAAAAAGCTTTATGGCCATATAGACTTTTAATTTTCGCTGTTTTATAATATACGGCACGTGAAAAATAAAAAATTGTATGCCGTGGCTTTTCTTGTGTTTTCCTCATTTGCAGCTCTTTACGCAAAGGAGCATGAGTACCACCTGTCTGTCGAGCCGTATTTGGACTGCCTGTGGGGTGTGCAGGAAGAGTATGTGCTTGTTGACAATACTTCCAATGCTGACGGCGTGCTCAGTTATTTGGAATGGGAGGAGAAGCCTGTCTGGATATACGGCTACAGGGCGCGTTTTTGCCGCGACGGGTTTGCCGCCCAGCTGCAGATGGCTTCTGCAATACCCCGGGAATGCGGTACTATGTACGATTCCGACTGGCTGAATTATGACAGCAAAAAGACTAATTATTCAGAAAGCGACAACAATCTGGATTCATACTTTCAGGCATCATTAAAGCTTTGCTATGACTTTAAACTTGGCGATTATTTTACTCTTGGCCCTGCGGTGGAAGCCGGCTACCGCAGCATAAAGTTTACGGCGGAAAACCTTGAGAGTTGGTACGGGGATGAAAGCCCGGCAGGTAGCGGCATCTATTTGCCGTATAATACAGCTTCTGCCAAGTATATGAAAACTGGAAAGCATGAAGTGCTTGATTACCGCAAGAACAGTTTTTATACGTTCATAGGCTTTTCTCTCGGTGCAAATTTCAAGGACAGGTTTCATCTGCTGCTGAGCGGTGCCGTCAGCCCATACTCAACATCTGAAAGTGTAGACAATCATTTTAAGAATAATAATGGCATTGGTACAGATTATAAGGATATCGTTAATTCTGTGTTCAAGACTTTCAAGGGGGACTTCACTGCTTCGGTCGACTGCAACGATACCTTTACCGTATGCTTTAATGTTGGCGGCTTGTACAGCCGGCTTGCGTCAGGGAAGTCTTATTATAAGAGCAGGGGAGACGGTTCTTCATACAAGCTTTCGACTGACAGTGACAGCGGTATGGCGGAACATTCATTTCACATGGGCTTGGGTTTGAAGATTTATATATTCTGACTTTTATGATTGAGGCGGAGAAAATATGAAGAAGATAATTACAATCAGCCGTGAGTACGGTTCCGGGGGGCGTTCAATAGGAAAGAAAGTTGCAGAAAAGCTTGGCGTGCCCTTCTATGACAGCGAGATAATCGACATGGCGGCTATGAATTCCGGGCTTTCAAAAGAATTCATTACGCGTACCGAACAGAGCATTTCCAGCGGTCTGCTGTATACCTTGCTCTTGGGAACAAGCTATGCCGCTCCTGGAACCACGGGCATACCTGCCACCACTCGCACGCAGACGAATGTTCCTCTTGCTGACCAAGTGTTCAATGCGCAGCGGAAAGCTGTGATTGAGCTGGCAAAAAAAGGACCTTGTGTCATTGTGGGACGCTGTTCCGACTATATCTTGACCCATACGGAAGAGGTGAACCCTGATGACGTGCTGAATGTGTTCATCTATGCTCCGCTGGATTTTAAGGTGAAGCGTGCGGTTGAGCTTATGGGAATGAACCCCGATACGGCAAAAAAAGATGTAAAGCTTATTGATAAGAGGCGGAGCAATCACTACAATACGTTCACCGAGCAGACTTGGGGCGAACGCAGGCACTATGACGCATTGTTCAACAGTGCGCTGCTTGGCGTTGACAACACTGCTGATATTATAGTAGAACTTGCAAAACGGACGGATTAATGAAAAAGCCAGCTGATTACACACTTATTTACTCAGATGATGACATTGTTGTCGTCAATAAGCGTTCGGGGCTGCTTGTGGCCGCTGACCGCTACGATGCTGATGCGCCCCGGCTGGATTTGGCCGTGGAGAAGGACTTTGGCAAAATATGGGCGGTGCACCGCATTGACAAGGATACGAGCGGACTCGTTATCTATGCCCGCAGCGCAGAGGCGCACAAGAATATCTCCCAGCAGTTCGAGAACCGTGAAGTTTCAAAGGTCTACCATTGTCTGGTGAACGGCCGGCCTGTATGGAAGGAATTTACCGCGGAATACAAACTGCTGCCTGACGGTGACAAGCGCCACAGGACAATTGTTGACGAGCGCTCCGGCAAGCCGTCCGTTACTGAATTCCGCCTGATTGGCCCCTGCGGTCCGTACAGCTGGCTTGAAGCCCGGCCTAAGACCGGGCGCACTCACCAGATCCGCGCCCACCTAAGGGAAATGAAGCTTACAATCGTATGCGACCCTCTTTATTCCGGCAACCAGAAACCTGTGTTCCTGAGCGACTTCAAGCGCAAGTGGAACGGCTGGGAAGACGAAGAGCGGCCTCTGCTTTCGCGCCTGGCACTACACGCCTATTCTGTATGCCTTAAGCACCCCCGTACCGGCGAGTCGGTTACGTACTGCGCTCCGTACCCGAGGGACCTTGAGGCTGTGAGAAACCAGATGGCAAAGATATTCAACGTGAACCCTCTGGAGCAGAGAGAGTCTTAAATTTACTGTTTTTTTTGCAAATTCGTATTTGTGATATTGAATTTTTCTCACCAATGTATAGAATATACCTACAATTCTTTATAGAGTAAAATGTGCGAAGTGTGTACAGAGCAATTTAAAGAACTGGAGGTTTTATGAAGCGTAAGTTAACTGCGGCGCTGTGTGCAGCTGCCGCCATATCTTTGTTGACAGGTTGCGGCAAGGGCAAGGAAGAGATTTCTTCCGCAAAGAAGTCATCCGGCAAGGCCGTTGAGATGATTATTGAAAACGGTGCTGAACCGCAGTCCATTGACCCTAGCAAGATTCAGGGAACAACGGAAGACAGAATAAACAGGGCTTTGTTTGAAGGCCTCGTCGTCGTCGACCCGAAGGACAGCCATGCTATCCCCGGTGTTGCAGAAAGCTGGGAGCGTGAGGGTGACGGTTCTGTAGTCGTGTTCCACCTGCGCAAGAACGCCGTCTGGAGTGACGGAACTCCTATCACAGCCAAGACGTTCGTAGATTCATGGCTTTACTATCTTGCACCTGAGACAGCTGCAGTTTACGCCTATATGCCTGCCATGGTCATAAAGGGTGCCTTTGACTACAATGCCGGCACTGCCGACAAGTCTTCCGTAGGTCTCAAGGCCCGCGATGATTATACTCTTGAAGTCGACCTTGTCGGCCCCGTTCCTTATGCCGTAGACATGATGTGCCACTACTCATTCGGCCCTCTCCCGATGCACGCCATCGAAAAGTTCGGAAACGACTGGATAAAGGCCGAGCACTTTGTAGGAAACGGCCCTTATGTCCTTTCTGAGTGGACTCCGCAGGAAAAGGTCATCGTAAAGAAGAACGAGAAGTACTGGAATAAGGACAACGTCTTTATCGATACCCTTACATTCCTTCCTATTGAGAACACCACGACTGCCTACAACAAGTACAAGGCCGGTGAAATCGACTGGAATACAACAAACTGCTTCCCTCCGGACATGCTTGACGAAGTTAAGCTCCGTGATGACTATCAGGTTACAGCTAACCTTGCCAGCTACTATGCGGAATTCAATGTCAATGACCCGGTTCTTAAAGACCCGCGCGTACGCAAGGCTTTGGTAAAGGCCTTGGATTGCCAGGAATTGGTAGATAAGGTTACAAAGGGCGGTCAGCTTGCTACTGGTGCGTTCGTGCCTGAAATGTCCGGCTATACTCCGGTAAAAGGTCACGGATTCAATGTTGCCGAGGCAAAGAAGCTTCTTGCTGATGCTGGATACCCGGACGGAAAGGGGTTTCCGAGAATGACCTATATCTACAACACTAACGAAGGCCACAAGAAGATCGCAGAGTGGGTGCAGCAGCAGTGGAAGGCCAACTTGGGAATCAACATCGACCTGCAGAATATGGAATGGAAGACATACCTTGCCAAGAGACAGGCTAACGACTTCCAGATTGCCCGTGCCGGTTGGGTCGGAGACTATCAGGATCCTTCAAACTTCCTTGAGCTTTTGCTTTCAACTAGCGGAAATAACGACGGACGCTATAATAATCCGGAATTTGATGCCCTTATAAAGAAGGCTTCTATGATGCCGGAAGGCGAGGATCGCATGTCAGTCCTTGAGAAGGCGGAGGATATCGCCATTATGCAGGACTGTGCTGTTATTCCTATGTACATCTATGTCTCCCAGAACTTGATTGACTTGAATAAGTGGGAAGGCTGGTATTCAAATACACAGGACTTGCATCCTTATGTCGGTCTGAAGAAGATAGCTGACTAATATTTGCTATATATAGAATAAAAAACAACAGCGGATTCGCGGGGAAGAAGAGTCATTGAGAATCCGCTGTTAGTATCAGGAGTGGTTATTTTGGGGAAGTATATTGTAAACCGGCTGCTCGGCCTGATTCCGACAATGCTGGTCATTGTTACGCTGAGCTTTTTTATGATCCGGCTTGCTCCGGGAGGTCCTTTTTCAAGCGAGCGTAAGCTTACACCTGAGATTCAGGAAAATTTGGAGAAAAAGTACCATTTGGATGAAAGCCTTCCCAAGCAGTATGTCCGCTATCTTGGCGACATTCTTCACGGAGATTTGGGACCTTCTTTTACCAGTAAGGATTTCACTGTAAATGAATTGATTGGCTCCAGCATGCCGAATTCCATTGTGCTTGGAATTTCTGCCCTGACCATAGCCCTTGTTCTTGGTGTTGTTTTTGGTCTTCTTTCTGCAGTAAGACAGAACTCATGGGTTGACTACAGTACTATGTCACTTGCGAGTGTAGGACTTTCAGTTCCTCTTTTTGTTGTCGGTCCTGTCGCTGTGCTTATTTTTGCCCTTAAGCTCAAATGGCTTCCTACGTCCGGTTGGATTACGGGGCGCAACGGGTTAAAAACGCTTATAATGCCGGCATGTACGCTGGCTTTACCATATTTTTCTTCTATATCACGCCTTACCAGAGCTTCTGTTCTGGAAGTTCTCCGTTCTGACTATGTGCGCACAGCGCGCTCAAAAGGTCTGAAGGAGTCGGTAGTTCTCTTTAAGCATGTCCTTAAAGGCTCTCTGCTCCCGATTGTCAGCTACCTGGGACCGGCATTCGCGGGAATTGTCACCGGTTCTGTCGTTATTGAACAGGTATTCCTAGTTCCTGGAATCGGTCAGTTCTTTGTAAAGTCTGCCTTGAACCGTGACTACACTCTTATTTTGGGTACGGTAATTGTCTATTCTGCAATCCTTGTCGTTATGAACTTGATTGTTGACATTGTGTACGGACTGCTTGACCCAAGAATCTCATACAAATAGGAAACGCTTGAAATGTCTGTTTTTAAGTTAAAAGGAAAAGCAAAGGCTGCCGGTACAAATGAGTTCAATCAGGAGATGAAATCGGTGTCTCTTACAAGAGATGCCTGGAACCGTTTGAAGAAAAACCGCATGGCATATATCAGCTTTTGGATTGTAATGACCTATATGCTCATCGCGCTTCTTGCGCCGGTGTTGCCGATTCATCACTACGAAGCTCAGAATGTCAATCATGCGAACTTTCCGCCGTCTTTCAAGACTGCAGGTCAGCTTGAGCTTGAGACGCGCACGGCTTATATAAAGAAGCTCATGAATAAAGAAGGGCGCACTGAATACAGCGCCGCGGAGCAGGAAGAGCTTGAGGGCATAAAGGCCAGAAACGAAAGCGATCCTGGGCAGAAGAATCACTACTTTTTGGGTACTGACTCTTTGGGTCGCGATATGCTCGCGCGCACTATATACGGCGGACGTATCTCTATGCTCATCGGCGTAATCGGAACAGTCACGGCGCTTCTTATCGGAATCGTTGTCGGCGCGGTTTCAGGCTATCTGGGCGGTTGGATGGACAGCTTTATCATGCGTTGCGTTGACATTATGTACGGTCTGCCGTACATGCTCCTTGTCATTATCATGATGGCAATTCTCGGACGCAGTACCGCCATTCTTTTTGTCGCCATTGCATTGGTTTCCTGGCTTACCATTGCCCGTGTCGTGCGCGGACAGGTCATGAGCCTTAAGAATACCGAATATATTCTGGCTGCCCGCTCAATGGGCGCCGGCGGTTGGCATATTATATTCCAGCACCTTATTCCAAATACGTTGGGAATAATCATCGCGTATTCAGCAATGTCTTTGCCGGAATTCATTATGAGCGAAAGTTTCCTTTCGTTCCTGGGACTCGGCGTTTCTGCTCCCCTTGCCTCCTGGGGTTCTCTCATTTCCGACGGCGTTCAGGGAATGGGCTTGTATCCGTGGGGCTTGCTCGTTCCTGCCGTGACCATGACAGTGTTCCTTTTTGCAATGAACTTTTTGGGTGATGGTGTGCGCGACGCATTTGACCCGCAATCTAAGAACAGGGTTTAATTATGACAGATGAAGTTATCTTGCAGGTAAAAGACCTGAGAACATATTTCCATATCGATGCCGGAGTCGTAAAGGCCGTAGACGGACTTTCCTTTGACTTGCATAAGGGCGAGACGCTCGGCATTGTAGGTGAGTCCGGCTCCGGAAAGTCGGTTACGAACCTTTCTATCATCAATCTCGTTCAGTCTCCTCCAGGAAAAATTGAGGGCGGTGAGATTCTGTTCCACGGCGAAAATCTCTTGAAGATGGACGAAAAGAGACTTCGTGAAATACGCGGAAACAGAATCGCAATGATTTTCCAGGATCCGATGTCATCATTGAATCCGTATTTGAAGATTTCTACCCAGATGATTGAGACACTGCAGCTTCACCAGCATCTGGACAAAAAGGCAGCGAGGGCAAAGGCAATTGAAATGCTCAAGCTTGCCGGAATCCCTGGCGCAGAGGAGCGTATTGACTGCTATCCGCACCAGTTCTCCGGCGGAATGAGACAGCGCGTTATGATAGCAATGGGGCTGTCTTGTAATCCTGATATTCTTATTGCCGACGAGCCGACTTCTGCATTGGATGTTACTATTCAGGCTCAGATTCTTGAGCTTATGCAGGATTTGACCAGAAGACTGGGAACTGCCGTAATTATGATAACCCATTCTCTTGGTGTTGTAGCCGGAATATGCGATACGATTAACGTAATGTATGCAGGACGTGTCGTTGAGCGCGGCAGCACAGACCAGATATTCTACGAGACAAAGCATCCGTATACGCAGGGACTGATTAAGTCTGTTCCGCGTCTGGATCAGAAGAGCGATGAGCGCTTGTTCTCAATCGAGGGTCAGCCGCCGAACGTAATTGACTTGCCGGACTGCTGCCCGTTCTACCCGAGATGTCATAAAGCCATGGATATTTGCAAAAAGCACTATCCGCCGACGGTTGATTTCGGGGAACACCACTGCGCCTCATGCTGGCTCTATGCGCAGAAAGATGCCGGCAGTATTTCAACAGGCGAAGAAAAAACACAAGAAGGTGCGAAATGAGCGAAACCCCAAAACAGAATGAAAATATACTTGAAGTCCGCGACCTGAAGCAACATTTCTATATGGGGCATGACGGTATAATTGGCGGAAAGAAGAACTATGTCTACGCGGTAGACGGAATCAGCTTTTCTATTAAGAGAGGCGAGACATTCGGACTCGTAGGCGAATCCGGCTGTGGAAAGTCCACAGTCGTGCGTTCCGTTGCCCAGTTGTACAAACCGACTTCAGGGGAAGTTCTCCTTGACGGCGTTGACATCTGCAAGTTGGGCAAGCACCAGCTCCGCGCCGTGCGACAGCTTATGCAGTGCGTCTTTCAGGATCCGTATTCTTCTCTTGACCCGCGTATGACAACCGCGGCAATTATCGCCGAACCTATGCGTATTTACAAAAAGCGCGGTCTTCTGCAGATGACGGAAGAGGAAATCAATCAGCGCGTTGAGCACTTGATGGAGCTGGTAGGACTTTCAAAGTTCTTTAAGAACCGCTATCCGCACGAGTTCTCAGGCGGCCAGAGACAGAGAATCGGTATTGCCCGCGCTTTGGCTCTGCGGCCTAAGCTGATTCTTGCCGACGAGCCGGTGTCTGCCCTTGACGTTTCCATTCAGGCGCAGGTATTGAACCTCTTTAAGGACATTCAGAAAGAGATGGGGCTTTCCTATCTTTTTATCGCCCATGATTTGGCCGTCGTCCGCTATATTTCCGACAGAATCGCAGTCATGTATCTTGGAAAGATTGTGGAAGTCTCTGACTTTGATGATTTGTACAAGAATCCGCTGCATCCGTATACAGAAGCTCTGCTTTCTGCAGTTCCGATTCCAGATCCGAACGTTGAGCGCAAGAGACAGAGAATTATCTTGAAGGGCGATGTTCCGTCTCCTAATGAGCAGAGGGCAGGCTGTTACTTCTATGACCGTTGCCCTAAGCACACGGAAAAGTGCCGTCTGCAGCAGCCGCCGTTTGTGCGTCCGAACGGAGTTTCTGCAGAGCACCAGGTTGCATGCTGGCTGTATTGTAAATAATATGTAAGTCAAGAATTGCGTATGCAATTCTTGAAGAGGTCGGCATTTGCCGACCGGCTTGG
>CAZKPZ010000071.1:0-13775 GCA_964554745.1 uncultured Treponema sp.
GGTCTGTCATGAAGAAGAACTATAACCTGATTTATCATGCGGCCAGAAGTGTTACCGGGATGTTCAGACATTTCTTCTACAGTATTTCCGCTTTTTTGCTGCATAGCAGTTATAAAAAATCAGAGAGCTTTTTGCCAGCTTTTGCTGATTGCAGAAAACTTGAATTTTAGCCTTCTATTTTTTTTAAGATGCCCTGGCCTTGATTTTTAAGGCAGAGTGGTATATATTTACACTAAATCCATTTAGGCTAAACTCATTTAGTGTAAATATACGGAGGCAGGAATGGCATTCTTAGGCCGCGAACAGGAGCTTACAGCGCTCAAGCAAAAACTTCAAAGCAAAAAATTTGAAGCCATTCTTGTTTACGGAAGACGACGTATAGGAAAAACAGAACTAATTAACGAGGCCGTACGTCAGACCGGCAAAAAATGTATATCCTATGTCTGTCTTAAGAATTTCTATTCTGAAAACATAAAAGGCCTTTCAAAAACAATTACAGAAACCTTTAATGAAGATTACTTGGAATTCAATGACCTTGAACACATTCTCCAGTATGCCTTTGCAAAATCTGCAAGTGAAGAGTTCGTTCTGGTAATAGATGAATATCCCTTTTTAAGAGGCGATGTTGAAGCGATTGATTCATTCTTTCAGATAGCAATCGACAAATATCACTCAAGTTCCAAAATGAAGCTGATTTTGTGCGGTTCCTACATTGAAACAATGAAAAGTCTCGTGGATTCCCAGGCTCCGCTTTACGGAAGATTCACACACATAATTGACCTAAAGCCCTTTGACTATTACGAAGCTTCCCTTTTCTATCCCGACATTTCAAAAGAAAAGAAATTCGAGTTCTATTCGGTTTTTGGCGGGGTTCCCTTCTACCTTAGCCTTTTGAACCCAAAGAAGTCGCTTCAAGAAAACATCGAACAGATCCTCATCCCAACAGGTTCAATTCTTGAGAATGAAATAACTGTCCAGCTGAATCAGGAAATCAATAAAATTGAAAACCTTAACTTCATACTTGGTTCTATCGGAAAGGGACTGCATGCAAACAAAGACTTAAGAATTGCACCAGATACCGCCGGGAACATATCAAAAGATTCAGGCAAAAACCTTGAATACTATATCAGAAAATTGATAGGCATGGACTTGATTGAAAAGACCTCGCCCATCAACGAGCCTGACAACAAAAAGAAGTTCTGCTACTATATTTCAGATAACCTGCTGGACTTTTATTACACATTCCTTTACAGAAATACCGCGGCAAGGGAAATTACAAACCCTAAGACTTTTTTCAAAAACTATATCGAAGAAGGCTTAAAACAGGCATATCTTCCGCGAAAATTTGAAGATGTATCAAAAGAATTCCTTATCCGCATGAACAAGGCAGACAAAATCAAGCCGCTTATAACTTCAATCGGCCGCTATGTCTACAATGACAAAGAATCCCGGAAAAATGCTGAAATAGATGTCGCCACAAAGGACAGCAACGGCTGGACCTGTTATGAATGTAAATATCTAAAAGGCAAAGTCGATAATAAAATTATCCGGGATAAACTAAAAAATATAAAGGACGCAGGCCTTGATTTTTATCAGTACGGCTTTATCTCCAAAAACGGATTTGAAGACGATGTAGACAAAAAGGCTTACAAACTCTATTCTCTGGATGACTTTTTTGACTGGTATTAACCCTTTCTCTGTGCTATAATGGCGCGTATGAAAGAGTTGATGTTAGGAAACAAGGCCCTTGCACGCGGCCTGTACGAAGCCGGAGTTACATTGGCAAGTTCATATCCGGGAACCCCGAGTACGGAAACCACAGAAGAAGCCGTTAAGTTCAGTGAGATTTATTGCGAATGGGCACCGAATGAAAAGGTCGCCCTTGAGACAGCTTTTGGTGCAAGTCTTGCAGGCAAGCGCTCTTTCTGCGCAATGAAGCACGTCGGCCTGAATGTGGCCGCAGACCCTCTTTTTACCATTTCATACACCGGTGTGAACGCCGGGCTAGTCATAAACGTTGCTGATGACCCGGGCATGCATTCGTCACAGAACGAACAGGATTCGCGCCATTACGCCATGGCCGCTAAAATACCAATGCTGGAGCCTTCCGACTCAGAAGAAGCACTTACGTTTACAAAAAAGGCATACGAGATTTCAGAGCAGTTCGACACTCCTGTCTTTATCAAGATGTGCACGCGCGTCTCGCACTCGCAGAGCATCGTGGAAACGTCTCCTCGCACAGAGCCGCCTGCCCGGCCGTACACAAAAGACCCGGCAAAGTACGTTATGGCACCTGCCAACGCGCGCCGCCGCCACCCGCTGGTAGAAGAGCGCACACAAAAGCTTGCCGCCTTTGCGGAAAGCTCTGACTTGAACCGCGTGGAGATGGCCGCTGCGGACGCGCTCTTTGAGGGCAAAAAACTCGGAATCATCACGGATTCCACCTGCTACCAGTATGCAAAGGAAGTATTCGGCAACAAGGCCTCCATACTCAAGCTGGGCATGATATATCCCCTGCCGCAGAAGAAAATTACGGACTTTGCCGCAGCAGTAGAGCGCCTTATTGTAATAGAAGAGCTTGACCCGATTATAGAAAACTACTGCAAGTCACTGGGGCTAAAGGTTGAGGGCAAGGATACCTTCCCGATAGTAGACGAATTCTCACAGGGTTTGATAAAGCAAAAGCTCGGAATTAAAGAGCCGGAACGCTGCTCACAGGTGGCAGACTTGCCAGTACGTCCGCCGGTCATGTGTTCGGGCTGCCCGCACCGCGGACTGTTCTATGTACTGCACAAGGCAAAAGCCACTGTACTTGGAGACATCGGCTGCTACACTCTGGGCGCTACACCGCCGCTGAACGCGATAGACACCGTTGAATGCATGGGCGCTTCAGTAAGCTCTCTGCACGGCTTTAACAAGGCGACCGGCGGTCAGAGCGAAGACCACACCGTGGCAGTTATCGGCGACTCAACCTTTATGCACTCTGGAATGACGGGATTGGCGAACATTGCCTACAACCAGAGCAATTCCACCGTGATAATTCTTGACAACAGCATCACCGGCATGACCGGCCACCAGCAGAACCCGACGACCGGCTACAACATCAAGGGAGACCCGGCCGGCAAGATAAATCTTGAAGCACTGGTGCGCTCCATGGGCATAAACCGCGTGCGTGTGGTTGACCCATACAACATAGCGGAGACAGAGACCGCCGTAAAAGAAGAACTTGCCGTAAAGGAACCGTCCGTAATAATCAGCCGCCGCCCCTGCGTTCTTTTAAAGTACGTAAAGCACAGCGCGTCGCTCAAGGTGAACCCGGACAAGTGCAAGAGCTGCAAGTCCTGCATGGGCTTAGGCTGCCCGGCGCTCAGCTTCCGCAACAAAAAGGCGGTGGTAGATCCCACGCAGTGCGTCGGCTGCGGCGTCTGCTCGCAGCTGTGCAAGTTCGGCGCCTTTGAAAGCTAATAAAGCTAATACTGTAGCTGATAGTTGTTCTTTGCGCAGTAGTCTTCCCATTCCGCATCATCCATCGTGTAGGTGCGGTATTGGACTCCGCCGCGCTGAACCAAGTCATTTATGTAGCTGTCAGCGCCCTCTACTATTCTCTGCGAGAGCATCGCATTGGCGTTATAGTCTCGCATGGGAATCATGTTGTAGGTTGCAAGCAGCGCCTTTTCCACTCCGGCAAGAATTGTGTTCCTTACATCCGGCTCGGCCGCAGAATACTCGCCGTTGCACAGAGCGTTATACCACTCGTTAAAGCTCTTGGTAACATTCTTGCCGTCAAGCAGGATGGAGAACTTTTGGTTTATGTCCAGTCCGTACTCATTCTTGGCTTCTGCGGTGCAATACCCCCACAGGCTGGAATACGGGTCAAACGAAGAGCCGCCCCAACCGCACATTGCAACGTCAACATTGCCTTTTTGCATATTGTTGTAGTAATCCTGGTCAATCACCTGCTTGACAGTCACCCTGCCCTCAAAAGGAGTTCCGGCACTGCCGGCATCTATGGCTTCCTGCAGGAACGCCACGGACTTTACGTTTATGTCAGAAGAGTTATACGTGTGATAGTCAATCACAAAAGTGTCGCCCGCCTTAACGTCGCCAGAGGCGCTAAGCTCCTTCCACGCCTTCTGAAAGTACGTCCTCGCCTCGTCCAGGTTATAGCCGGTGATGTCCGCAACGTCCTTCGTGCCGTACAAATCGCAGAGCATCTGCCTTGCGCTCTTTGTGTCGCGGTATTTTGTATTCGTGTCCGGGTCGGCAACGTATGAATAATTAAGCAGACCGAACGCAGGATTGCTGCCTATGCCGATTGTGTCGCAGTACTTCTGGCGGTCAAGAGAAAGCGAAATGCCGTGCAGGAAATTCACGTTTGAAATCGCCAGATGGTTTTCGTTTCCCGTGTTCTCTTTTTTGAGCGAAGCCTTGTCCGTGTTAAAGGAATAGCGCCAGGTGTAAGACAGAGGATTGATAATTCTGTACTCGCTCGACGCATACTTTTCCAAGTCCTTGGCATCAAGCGCAGTGTCGTCAAGCTTGCCCTGCAGGAACAAAGAGATAATGGTGGAATGCTCCACAATATACTGGATGTAGATGTCGCTCGTTTGATACTGCCCTTCAAGAGTCTTGTCATGGTAGCCGTGCCAAGCCTCGTTGCGGGTAAGCCGCATAGACTTGTCCGGCTGGTATTCTACTATCTTATACGGCCCGTAAGACGCATAGTTTTCAACAGCAGTGCCGTACGCGCTCTTAACGATATCGCCGGACTGCTGCTTGTTCGCCTCGTACAAGTCTTCGCGCAAGAGAATGAACGAGCCGGAGTTGTAGATGAACATAAACGGCGTAAGCGCGCGCTTTAAGACAACAGTAAAAGTGAGGTCGTCATTCTTTATAAAACCCACATCGTCCCATGAGCCTGTTCCGTTGTAATATTCTTCCGCACCGGCAATAATCATGGAATCCTGATAGAAGGTATTCGCACGGTAGTTCTTCATCTTAGGGTTCAGGAACTGCTGCAGCGAATACACGAACGAATCCGCATTGATTCTTGTGCCGTTATCCCAGTACAGACCGTTGCGGAGCTTTACCTGCCAGGCAAAGCCTTCCGTAGCGTCAGCCGGCACACCGTACTTTTTGTTTCCGGCATACTGCACGGTAACGTCCACTGGCATTTCTGCCGCCATGGAAGTATTAATCACGTAATCGTCGCGGCTGTCGTTCAAGTCGTACTCATACAGAGAGTCACAAGTGTAGTCAAGCGGAACTTTTTCTGCAGTCATCTCCCAGTCCGTCGGAGACCAGGTAGACACAGCGGCGCTTGTCGTGCGGTAGGTATAAGTTCTGGGCGCACCGTTCCCCGCAACAGAGTCTCCGCCCTTGCCGCAGGAACAAAGCAGGACGGGAACTGTCAGCAAAGGCGCGGCCGCAAGCACTGCGGTCAACAAAAATTCTGTATGTAGTCTTTTCACAGTTCAACTCCTGCACTAGAGTTCATACGCGGCGACGGACTGCCCGAATATCAAATCGACGCTGCCCTCCGCCTGCACTTTTACCAGTGAACACTCTATAACGCAGCTGATGCCTTCGTTTGGAATCAGCAGGTCTGTCGTCTGCGCCTTGTGAGCCTGTATCTTGAATTTTTCAAATTTATCAACTGCCGCACCGGAGACACTACCAGTCTCAGTCACAAGCTTTCCGTCCGGCTCTGCGGGAATCAAAACGGCAAACTCACCCGTCTGGCGGATATTAACGTCCGCCTGATGCTGCGGGTCAGAGCTGAGCACGACCTTTGTAACAGGGTCATAGTCGTAGGGCATCACCCAACCGTAGGGAGTCAAATCATACTGACCGTTCTTGGGGTTCTTTGTAGCTATAATCACCGGAGCCTTTATCTTGGAATATGCTTCCTTTAAATCAACTTTCTTTTCCATATTATATATAGTAACTTTCAGACGCTAAAATTGTCAATAGTAGAGACGGATTGCGTGCTTTACAGGCGGCGCGATTAGGTATAAAATCGAAAGAATAGGAGATTTGAGCTAAGATGGAACTTTCAAACGAAGCAATGGGCATTATGGCCGACATTGACATGGAATTTTCCGATGTCATACTCACCGGAAAAATGGTGCAGAAAATTATTGTAGGCAAGAAGCTTGCAGAAATTCTTGCCGCCGCGAACCCTCTCGGCGACAATACATATAACGGCAGCCCGGTTGAAGTAAACGAAAGCCTACCGGAACTGGACCACCAATTCGTTCTTGCCTAGAACTTAGCTTTTCTGAGGCGGACTCTCTCGATATCCTCGCAGAAGAGCTCGCGCAGGTCGTTCAGCCCCAGTGCCATGAGCGCCATGCGGTCAATTCCGATACCCCATGCCAGAACAGGGCAGTCAATGCCCATCGCCTTAGTCACTTCGGGGCGGAATATGCCAGAGCCACCCAGTTCAAACCAGCCGAGCTTAGGGTGCTTGATGTGCACTTCTATAGACGGCTCCGTGAACGGGAAGTAGCCTGGAACATACTTAACTTCTGTAGCACCTGCAATTTCCACAGCAAACATACGCAGAATTCCAAGCAACGTGCGCAAGTTCACGTCCTCGCCAAGAACGATTCCCTCTGTCTGGTAGAAATCGCTCAAGTGTGTTGCGTCAACCTTGTCATAGCGGAAGCAGCGGGCAATACCAAAGTACTTGCCGGGAATCTGCGCCTTGTGCAGCTGGTGGGCAGAAAGAACCGTGCCCTGGCTGCGCATAATCAGGCGGCGTGTAAATTCAGTGTCAAACTTGTAGTTCCAGCCGCGGCTGCCGGAGTTTCCGCCGGTCTCGTGCACGGCGCGCACGTTAGACAGATACGGCTCTTCGATAGACTTTGCGTGAGTCGGTGTCTTGATGCGGTAAACATCGTGAATGTCGCGCGCCGCATGGAACTGCGGCATAAATAGCGCGTCGCCGTTCCAGAACTCCGTCTCTACGAGAGGACCGTCAAATTCCTGGAAGCCCAGTGAAGTCATCTTGTCTTTTACGGATTCAAGGAAGTCAACGTAAGGATTCGTGCGCCCGGTGATGATACGTGCCGGAGGAATAGAAATATTGTATGCTCGGAATGTGCCCTTCTTCCACTCGCCGGAAGAAAGCATAGCGCCGGTGATTTCGCCGATTTCGTTGCCTGTAATGCCTGCATTCTTAAGCTCGGCCGTAACGGCGGCCGCATCCGCAGTAAGGCGGTAGGTGACTGTCTCGCGCTCAATCGTCTTGAACGGTGTCTCGCTTACGCCGCGCTTCTTGGTCAGAGTAGCCATAACGGCAAGCTCGTCCTGAGAGAGAGCGGTGGACTCGATTGTGCCGCCGGCCTTCTCGGCCTTGGCAATCAAGTCTTTTGTAACGCTGATGCGCGCAGGGACAGCCGCACCAGTGTACTCAGCCTTCTTTTCGGCGTTCATCTTGAGAACGCCCTCTTTGCTCAGAGAACCGAACGCAGAACCAACATCCTTGTTTTCAAGTGAAAGGCCGCTGGCAATCTCCGGCAGCGTCTTTGCACCGCTTTCCTTAAGATAGGCAATAATGCGCTCTTCGGCGGTTCCGTTCTTTGCAACGGCGCGGCCAAATTCCGTAAGTTCAAAATATGTGTGGGGGGTACGCCCCGTTTCGTTCAACAGCTTTTTGCCGGACAACCAGCTGAACGCCTGGTTTGCGTGACCTTCTTTGTAAGAAAGCTCTTTCTGCAGTCTGTCGCCGGTCAGTTCGTCAGCGGCGGTGTAGCGCAAAAGCACCTTTGTTTCAAGCGGGTGCAAGTTCTTTATAAGCGTCTTAATCTCTGAATCAGTCAATTTATTTACTCACCATGAAAAAGATAGAGTATTTTAGCAAATATAGGCGAAATAATCAATTGGAGCGCTTTGCAAAAGCAAAGGGGCGGCACAAAGCGCACGCACCGCCTTTATGAGAATCCGAAACGACCAGCGGACTACCAGAAGACGAATCCGTCTCCTTCCGCCTCGCGGCGGACTTCCCTGCCCTGCCGTTTTATGATTCTCATACTGACAGCCTCACAATAGACAGTATATTTTCCCTTGTGCAGCACAAGCATACTGCCTGAAGACATAGAATCAGAATAGTCTCCCGGCCGAAGTCTGTCAATCAAGTCCTGGGTAATATCAACCTGCGCCCCGTCAGGAAGCGTTATTATGAAATCGGGATGAGCAACAGAATCCCCATTGTTTTCAGGCTTCTCAAAGTTCCATTTAACATCCGTGCTGAAGCAATACATATGCTCCGGCCGGCTTGAAATATCAACCTCCCCGCTGCGCCAGTAATTACTAAAGGTGTAAAGCTCGCCGTCGTCAAAGTTATCAACGCCGGTATACTCAAAGCCGAACAAGCGCTCAAAATATTGCAAGCTAGATTCTTCTTCATTCTTGCCAGACATAAGAGAACCTTTTACATCACTGCCGCAGTCTTTGATAGCATTCCAAGACGATATGATTTTTTTCTTGTCATCCTCAGTAAGCTTATCTGAAAAAGCTGAATAGAATTCAGCCTTTGGGATGCCGACATACTTACGGTAAACAGCATCTATCCTGCCCTGCTGATTGCGGACCGTACAGCTCGTAACATTAAGAGGAGTACATGTAGCAAGCAGCGCAAAAGCTGCAAAAAGCAGATAGACATAGCCCATGTACCTTCCGTTCTGAACAAAGGGCAGCACAAGAAAGGCAATGCTGGCAATTATATAGAAAAGACTTGCGGCACGCAGCGGTGTAAAGCCGTATGCGCTTATGCGCACGGCAAAAGCAATTATCTGCAAAACAACAAGCGGCGCAAAGAGTATTGCCCCCCACTTATGCCATATACGTATTTCGTCCCCGGTTACAAAATAAAAGAACAGGAACATTGCCGTAGCGATTGAAACAAAAGGATTAAGCTTTCCTACAGGCATCTTGAGCGTTACAAGGCACTTTACAAGATAGGCATAAAGAACTGCAAGAAGAACAAGCGCAAGAGGTAAAAGCACATAGTTCGTTATTACTTTAAACGCCTTTGGAATCGTGATTTCTTCAACAGAACGGTTCAGGTACGCTATAAAAAGATTAGGCGCAAAGAATAAATAGGCAAAACTTGCTGTTACAATCCATGGAATCATAGAGTCAAAGTCAAAGATTAAAGACTTTACAGCCCACAAAACAATGGCAGCACCGGTCATAAGGCAGGAAGAAGCTATGCCCGCAATCAAAAAGGCAATAACAGCATTAGGCAGCACAAGGCTCTTGATATTCAGGTTTACCCTTTGCTTTTCAAAAAGAAAGTAAAACGATGCAAAAACCAAGGCCGTTATTATTCCGCAATAGCGCAGCCAGCCCATGTCACCGGCATTACGCATTAAAAAATACACCAGAACACAAAGCGGTATACAAAAGAGCTGCAAAGCGGTATTTGCAATACGAATCTGACTGCCGGCCTTGTGCTTTTTACTTGCGGCAAACCTGCATACCAGGGCAGCAACAAAAGCAAAGACAGCAACAAAGGCAAAAGCCGCAATCAAATATCCGCAAGTATTTTCCAGCGCTTCTTTAGCGTCCTGCACTGCACGCAGTTGCAGAGAATCGCCGCCAAAGGTATCACGGGCATAATCTTCACGCTTTTGAAAAATATCATCAGAAGAAAAATAAATTGAACTTGCTACAAAAGCAGCGAATGTTGCCGAAAAAGTTCCGGATTGAAGACAACAGAGTATTTTTCATACCTTTTATTATGTTCATATTCATTTAAACAATAGCAGAATATGAAAGATACAAAAACAGCTGCATTCACCTGCTGCCGGACGGACACAATGCTACTCGAAAAACTCTAGATTTTTTTCAGTTTTTCGAGTAGCATTGTGACTGTATGGTACAAATAAAACGTGATTTTTACTTGGAGCAGCTAATAAGGAGCAAAGACCGCCCTGTATGCAAGGTTGTGACTGGAATGCGGCGGAGCGGAAAGTCGTACCTGCTTTTTACGCTTTTCTATAACTGGCTTATTAATAGCGGCGTGGACGAAAAACACAAGCCGCTGCGTGACAGCCAAAGGCTTTACGAGCACCTGACAAAACTTTTTACCGACAGCAACCGCTATTATATTCTGCTTGATGAAATTCAGGAGGTGGAAAGCTTTGAGGATCTTGTGAACGGTCTCATGGTTGACCACAATGCCGATGTTTACATAACCGGCAGTAACGCGCATCTGCTTTCAAAAGACATCAACACTAGGTTTCGCGGGCGCAGCGTCCAGATAAAAGTCTTTCCGCTCTCTTTCTCAGAGTTCTATTCAGCAGCTCAGGAAGAGCAGCCGTCTTGGAGCGTAAAAAAATCCTTTGATGAATTTTTGCTCTACGGCTCCTTGCCGTATATCACGGAACTTAAGGAAGCGGATGAGAAAATTGAATACCTCAATTCCATGTGGGAAACCCTCTTGTACCGTGACATCATCGACCGATATAAAATCCGGAATGAAAATATGCTGGACGCAGTTTTTAATTTTTTGTGTTCCAACATAGGTTCCTACGTAAACGCAAACAAAATAGCCAATACACTGAAGTCTAACGGCTACAGGGAGATAACGGATGATACCGTTGGCAACTATCTTGAATACCTCTGTGACTCTTTTTTGTTCTACAAAGTACAGCGGTATGACATCAGGGGAAAGAACTACCTGAAGACTCAGAACAAGTATTATGTGAGCGATCTTGGGATACGCAATGCAAAACTCCGTTTTCGCCAGCTTGAGGTGACACACTCCCTTGAAAATGTAGTCTATCTGGAACTTATAAAGCGCGGGTACATTGTTGACATAGGTAAAAACTATGATAAGGAGATAGACTTCGTTGTGCGTTCCGTTGATGGAGAACAATGGTACGTGCAGGTTGCCTATACCTTGCAGGGAGAAGGAAAGCTGGAGCAGGAGACTGCCTCGATACGCAACATAAAGGACGGTTACCGCAAAATCATCCTGTCCATGGATGATGATCCATTTGAAAACCTTGATGGCGGAATAAAAAAAATAAATGTATTTGACTTTCTTCTTGGAAAAAAAGGCTTGGACTGAAAACAGCCGCATTCACCTGCTGCCGGACGGACACAATGTTACTAAGAAGATGTGTCTGTGTTATTAAGAGGGCGTGTCTTATTCCCTAGGCTGGATGTGCCATGTCCACCTAGGTACACGTGACACATGTTCGTAGTAGTTCACTCGGAAGCAATGGAAGCCGGGCAAGGTTTCCAAAAAAGCAGCCCTGCCCGAATATATTTTTACTCGATTGAGTTCAAGTCAGTAATGTCTTTCTCGTAGTCAACGCCAGGAATGTCAAAGCCGTTGATTGCAAGGAAGTCGTGGCGCACGCCCTCAAGGTCAACCAGCTCCTTAACGTTAGCCTCTGTAACAGCCGGCATAATCTTGTCTACTTCCGCCTGAACAGCCGGATCAAGCTCCCAGTCGTCTATGCGGATTCTGCCCTCGCTGTCTGTCGGTACTGTGCCGGCGGAATTGTCAGCCCCGGTGAACAACCTTTCGGCAAACAGGCGCTCCATCTGCTCAATGCAGCCTTCGTGCGTTCCCTTTGCCTTCATTACCTTAAAGAGTACGCTAAGGTAGAGTGTGATAATCGGAATAACGGAAGATGAGCGTGTGATAAGCCCCTTGTTCTCGCTCACGTAGGCCGCACCGCCGATTGACTTAAGAGAAGCGTCTATCTCGTGAGCCTTTGCCTCAAGGTCTTTCTTGGCCGCGCCGATTGTTCCGTCGCGGTAGATTGCGTGAGAAAGCTTAGGGCCGATGTAAGAGTAAGCCACTGTGCGGCAGCCTTCGGCCAGAACGCCGGCCTCGGCAAGCTGCTTCATCCAGCGCACCCAGTCTTCGCCGCCCATAACCTTTACGGTGTTGGCAACATCGTCGCCTTCGGCCGGCTCGGCAGTCATGGAAGAGATTGCGCCGGTCATCATGTCAAGTGAAGCGCCGGAATACGGCTGGCCTACCGGCTTGAGCACTGACTTGTAAAGCACTTTTGTATCCGGGTCGGTGCGCACAGGGCTTGCCAGACTGTAGACCACCAGGTCGAACTTTGCGCCCCAGGCCTTTACCTGGTCAATTACGGTCTTGCGGCACTCATCGCTGAATGCGTCAGCATTGAACGTAACGCTCTTGAGACCTGCCTTTGCGGCTTCCTTGTCAAATTCCTTGTTGTTGTACCAGCCCGGAGTACCGCCGTGGCGGCCGGAAGGTTCGTGCTCAAAGGAAACTCCGATGGTGGCGGCTCCGTACTCAAAGGCGGCCGCAATGCGGGAACCCAAACCGTAGCCGGTGGAGCAGCCGAGCACAAGGACGGTCTTAGGGCCTTTGCCGCCCTCAGCCGCCGTCTTGATGCCGCGCTTTACTTTCTGTGAACGCACATACTCAATCTGGCGTTCAGTCTCTTTTGCGCATCCCACCGGGTGTGCGTTGATGCAGATGTTGCTGCGAATCATCGGTTTGATTACCATAAGTTTCCCCTCTATTCTAGTATAATAATTTGAAACGTATGGCTAATTCTATCCCATTTTGACATTTTCAGTCAATGTGTAAAACTCAATGTCAGTTCTGGAACAATTCGGTAGAAAGATAGCGGTCGCCGGTGTCGGGCAGCAGGGCGACTATTGTCTTGCCCGCATTCCCGCTCTTTTTGGCTTCCTGCACAGCAGCCCAGAGTGCCGCTCCGCTTGAAATACCTACCAAGAAGCCCTCTTTTCTTGCCACCATCCTGCCGTATTCAAAGGCATCCTCGTTTTTTACCGGGATAACCGCGTCGTACACGCCCCTGTCCAGGACGGACGGCACAAAGTTCGCGCCTATGCCCTGAATCTTGTGAGGTCCCGCATGCCCTTCAGAAAGCAGCGGACTTGTTGCAGGTTCTACGGCAAACACCTTTACGGAAGGCTTCCTGCCCTTAAGGTAGTGCCCCACGCCTGTCAGCGTGCCGCCCGTCCCCACGCCGGCAATGAACACGTCAACAGCTCCGTCAGTCTGCTCCCAAATCTCCGGGCCGGTGGTAAGCTCGTGCGTCTTAGGATTAACGGGGTTGTCGAACTGGGCGGGAATAAAGCTGTGCTGCGTGGCGGCGGCAAGCTCGTTTGCCTTGTCAACCGCACCCTGCATACCCTTGGAGCCGTCCGTCAGAACGATTTCCGCGCCATAGGCCTTGAGCAGCGTACGGCGTTCCACAGACATTGTTTCGGGCATGGTCAGTATAAGACGCAGACCGTAGCTTGCCGCAACAGAAGCAAGGCCTATTCCGGTGTTGCCGCTTGTAGGCTCTATGAGAACGCTGTCTTTGGTCACCTTGCCCTCTTTTATGGCTGTGTCGACCATGGCCTTGGCGACCCGGTCTTTTACGCTGCCTGCAGGATTAAGATACTCAAGCTTAACAAGCACGCGGGCTTTTAAGCCAAGCTCTGCCTCTATGTTAGACAGCTCAAGCATCGGCGTGCTTCCAATCAAATCGGTAATCTTCTTGGCAATCTTCTCTGCCATGGCAAATCCCCCTGTAATCACTAATTCTTAACTAAATCTTTCAGTGTCTTTCCGTCAAGATAGTCGTTAATAACCTTGTCCAGTCCTGTCCACAGGTCAACCGTCTCGCAGCTGTCCCTGCGCGGGCACAGCTGGGCCTGCGGCGAAAGGCAGGTGACAGGCGCGGTATCGCCCTCGGTGATGCGAGGGTTTTCGCCCACGGTGTATTCTTCAGGCTTCCGGGCAAGCGTGTAAC
>CAZKPZ010000072.1:0-13447 GCA_964554745.1 uncultured Treponema sp.
CCCCCACAGTCAGAACCAGAATCTGAAGTGCTACCATTACACAATCGGGGAATAACGCCTTTTTGCAATCACTTGCAAGTGCAACGTGAGAATGAATATATACCAGAGTAAAAAAAATGTCAAGCACTAAATTCAAAAAAGAAAGATATTGCTATACAAAATAATTGATTTATTGTAGAATAAAAGCAATGGAAGAGACTGCTGATAAAAATTCAAACTTGGACAGGCTGGCCAGAGGTCTGAGTTCCACAGAACGGAGAGAACTTCTCAACAAGATGGACAGTGCTGACGAAACAGCAATAGATGAATTCTTTGCCCAGAAGACAAAGAAGGATGACAGACAAAACATGGAAGAAAAGCTTGAATTCACATTCAAGCTCCGCAAAGAGCCTTTCTACCGCCGTTTCTGGGTGTGGCTCAAGTCCTTTTTCAGCGACGAGTCTATCGAAGAGATTTATAACGAAACCCTGCTCAAGGAGCTTGCAAAAGACATTGAGCACCGCTACCCTGATTTAATCGTCTATAAACGAAAACTTCTCTATAATACATTCTACGGCAAGCTGGTCATGCTGCAAAAAGCGGCGGACTACTTCAAGCCGTACATAAAAATATTTGAAAAGAATCCCGGCGGTTTCTACGTAGAACTTGCCAGGATTATCATGCCGGGAATCGTAGAATCCATCGAAGAAGAATCCGACCCGTACCAGCTGTCGCTCAAAGACGAGCTTCCAGAAGAGAGTCTGCGGGAACTCAGGCAGACCATGCTCAGCAACCTGAATTCCATTCCTCAAGACAACCAGAGAGACATGTATCAGTTCGCACAGATGGTCTGCTGGTTGCAAACTCTGGTCAAGCTGCCTCTGGAACGCATGATACGTAAATTCGGTCTTTCAAGCGACCAGGCCCGCGCCTGTCTTTTCTACCAGACAAAAGATGACTTTATGGAACTTGCAAAAGTCATCTGCAACTACATCCATATCGACGAGCGTATCTTAGAAGCGTTCGTCCTCTTTATGGAAGACAATGAAATTGACCCCAACCTTTCCAATGCGGACTCCAATGCCGACAAAGAGCATGCTTTCAGAGAAGTCTCTGAATCAGAGATTTCTATTATCGAGATGTTCGTAACCACAACCCCGATGGAAAAGCTTGCAAAAGTCATAACAGGAAACTATCTATACACAGTGCGACCCGCAGGCGGCGGAGAAAAGTGGTCAGAACAGTTTTCCGACACCATTAAGAAGAAGTTCGAGCGCAGACTAAAAAGCTGGAAGCAGGATCAAAAAAAGGAAAAGCTCAAGCAAAAACTTGTACGCTACTTCAAACTGCCGGACTTTCCCCAGTTCCCGTTCACTCCGTGGACAAATCTCGGCAACGATTTTACCGTGAAAACAGAACTTTCAGTAGGCTTTGTAAATTTCTTTGTAAAACAGAAGTTCTCTGAATATATGACTGTGCTTAAAGGGCTTTCCCGCGAGGGTGCATTCTCAGTAAAAGAAAACCAAAGGCAGCTCAGTGCGGCCATGGACAATTTTGAACAGACTGACAACTGGCTTGACTCTTTGGCAGACAAACTCTGCCCCACCGGGGAATACGGCGGAGAGCTTTCACGATACAACGCGAATACTGCAAGCGATGAGATAAACCTGCCGCAGGTTAATAAAATACTGGCAGAAATTGATGCCGAAGCCTCAAGAATCATAAAAGGCTTCAATGATGTATGCAAAGACATCTCATTGTTGCTGGAAGGTTTTATCTCTGGCGCGACACTGCCCCCTTACGGCTCGATAATCAACCTCGATAAGATTTTGCGCGCAGTAGGCGACGTGTATGAAAAAATCAAGGAAATGATTACAGGCTTTACCTATGCTGCGGAAATAACAAAGAGTCTTCAGGAGATTGAAAGTACCGGCAAATAACATGTGCGAGCAGTGTTTCAAAACAGGACAGTTCCCTGCCGTTCAAAACAGCCAGACACCTTCTCCGCACTGGGGAATAAGTCTGCTGACGGCAGGCAGTATGCGTTTCCACTGGAATGAGCAGAACAGCAACAGGGCTGCCTTTCTTTCTAAGCTTGCAGGGAACAAGCAGCAGACAGTTCCCATAGAGCTGATTCATTCAAAGACCGTCTACGCAATACAAAGCGCAGCAGAGACAAAGGGCTTACAGGGCGACGGTATTATTACAACAAACAAAGAGCTTATTCCTGTTGTAACCGTAGCCGACTGCGTACCAATATTTATATACGACCCGGTTACAGGCGTGTTCGGAGCATTGCATTCAGGATGGAAAGGCACAGGCATTGCAGTGGCAGCCATTGAGAAGGCCGCACAAGTTTACGGCAGCAAGGCTGAGGACTTTAGAATATCCATCGGGCCGCACATACGCGACTGCTGCTACAATGTGGACAAAGAACGCGCAGATTATTTTGCCTCACGGTTCACGCCGAACAGCGTGCACCGTTCTGCAGACGGCCATTCATGGCAGCTTTCACTTGCCGAAGCGAACAAAGCAGCCCTGCAAAAAGCAGGTGTCCCACAAGACCATATCTTTGTTTCTGATGAATGTACCTGCTGCTGCAAAAACGCAGACGGCAGCTACCGGTTCGGCTCTTTCAGAAGGCAAACCCAGGCTTTTTCCGTACAGGCAGCATGGGTCAAGTGGAACATTTAGGCACAGACCTAAGATTGAGCATAGGGCTTTTGCACGCTTTCCGTATCTGAAAGAATTCTAAAGAAGATTTCCATGCAGACACGAGCATCATCTGCGGCGCGGTGCGCATTAAAGACCTCTATGCAAAAACGCTTTGCCAAAGACTGCAACTTATACTGTCCCTTCTCACTCTCATTCACAAGCTTTGGATAAGCCCAGCGTGCAAGCTGCAGAGTATCTATGACCATATTCTTGAGCTGCGGCAGACCTGCCCTTATCAGACCGGCATTAACAAATTTTACGTCAAAGGGGGCGTTGTGCGCCAGCAGGACGGACTTTGTTCCGGCATACGCAATAAAACGCCCCAGAACAGCAGAAGCACAGTCAGCGTCTTTTACAAGCTCGTCATCGATGTGATTGATTTGAGTTATGCAGGACTCAATATGTACAGGGGGCTTTATAAGCTCATTAAAAACTTCGCCGATAAGTCCGTCCTTATTGAACTTTACGGCACCTACCTCAAGCAAATAGTCACTTGCGCCCGCAAGCCCCGTAGTTTCCGTGTCAAACGCAACAAAAGGCCTGCCGCCGTAAAACAGCTGTGCAAGCCTTCTGTACTCGCGGAAAAGCCGGGCTTTCTCAATAAGAATCTCCCTGCCTTCCGCGAAAACAGTATTATTACTTTGCGGCATTTAACACAGCATTGATTTCTTCTGATATCTTGTCGCAGAGAACAGCGGCATCTTTCTTTGCTGCAGCAAGAGCGTCGTCTGTAGCAGAGGCTACAGGAACAGTGCTGTTGATATAGAACTTAATCTTCGGCTCCGTTCCGCTCGGGCGTGCGCTCACAATCGTGCCGCCCTCAAGGAAGAACTGTAAGACATTGCTCTTTGGCCACGGCAGAGGCTTCTTGGCAGAAGAATCAGCAGGGTCAAATTCAACCTGCTGCTGAATGTCTCGGATTTTAACCACTTTCTTTCCGCCCAAGGTCTTAAGACCTTCGTTGCGGAGCTTGGTCATGATTCCGCCCATGATTCCGGGTCCCTCAATGCCGGGGAAGTACTTACTTATAGCCCTGTCCTCAAAGTAACCGCACTGCTTATAAAGCTCGTTCAAGCGCTCAAGCAGACTCTTGCCCTTGCTTGCCCAGTAAAGTGTCATCTCCGCGCACATGGCGGCGGCAGAAACACCGTCCTTGTCGCGGGTCTCTGCCTCAACCAAGTAGCCGTAGCTTTCTTCAAGACCAAAGGCATAGTGCTCCCTGCCGGACTTTTCCATCTCCTCTTCGTCAAAGGCAATCCACTTAAAACCGGTAAGAACTTCGTGCACGCCGACATCATAGCTCTTGGCAACCTTGTCTACGAACGGACTGGTTACAATAGAGCGCACGAGCACAGGACCTGCCGGCATGCGGCCGAATTCCTTCTTAGAAAGAAGAACATAGTCCGCAAGCAGAGCGCCCATCTGGTTACCGGTAACAAGAACGAACTTGCCGTCCTTGTCGGGGAAGGCAGTGCCAAAGCGGTCGGCATCCGGGTCAGTAGCCATAACGACATCGGCCTTTTCTTTTTCCGCAAGGGATACCGCCATCTTGAGCGCCGGCGCTTCCTCAGGATTAGGCTTTTCCACAGTCGGGAAGTCGCCGTTACCCTCGCGCTGCTCAGGAACGGTAATCACATTCAGACCAAGACTGCCAAGGACAGTCTCAACGTGCATGGCGCCTGTTCCGTGGAGCGGCGTGTACACGACTTTTACGCTTCCTGCCTTTTCCTTGATAAGCTCAGGGCGGAAGAGCTGGCTGCGAATCATGGCCTGGAACTTGTCGTCAATCTCCTTGTCAATCAGGACAATCTTACCGCTTTTGATTCCTTCATCGCGGGAAACAAGCTTAACCTCTTTTACGGCATTAACTTCTTTTATGATGCCCACATCATGCGGCTCTACGACCTGCGCGCCGTCATTCCAATATGCCTTGTAGCCGTTGTACTGCTTTGGGTTATGGCTTGCAGTAACAACGACACCTGTCTGGCAGCCCAGGGTGCGGATGGCAAAGCTGAGCTCCGGCGTAGGACGCAGTCTGGTAAAAAGATATTCCGTAATTCCGTTAGCCGCAAATACGCGGGCGGTTATGTCAGAGAATTTATCGTGGTTATGGCGGCTGTCGTACGCGATGCACGCCTTGAGGGTTCCGGCCTTTGCCTCATTCGGGAACGCCTTGATGATATAAGAAGCAAGCCCCTGTGTGGCTTTTGAAATGTTGAGTGTATTCATGCGGTTCGTACCGCCGCCCATTACGCCGCGGAGTCCGCCCGTACCGAATTCAAGGCTCTGATAAAAGCGGTCCTCAAGCTCCTTGTAGGCCTTTTCGTCATCGGCCTTTGCAAGCAGATCTTCAACTTCCTTGCGGAACGCATCGTCTTTTTCTTCGGCGATATATTCTTTCGCCCGTGCCAAAATCTCGTTTTTATCCATAAAATAGACCTTCCTCGTAATCGATGGGAACAGTATAGCACATTTTTTCCCTTTTTGCTACATTTAAATGCGGGTACAGGCCTGTCACACGGCATATTGTGTACTACCTCTTATCTCACGAGGAAATACAGACTGTTACTTAACTGCCGCAGCAACGGTTTTATAGGTATAGCAATACTATGAGACTACAAGGAGTCCTTAACTTATGGAAAACGAATACACAAAAGAGCTTTTAAAATCAGCGCAGGCAGCGCCAAAAGAAGAGCACAATGACAAAAAGAAGAATCTTGTCTCGGGCAAGCTGTTCCTGATTGGCGTTGTGATTCTTCTGCTGATTGCCGCGCTGGGGCTTGCAAACTGGCAGCTCCACTCACGAAAGTCTACGTATAACGTTGCCGTATCTAAAATTCAGGATGGAGCAGGAAACTACTTCTTTGTAAGAGGCCCCACCGCATATATTCCGTACACACACATGTTCTATACAGAAGAGATTGACAAGAACGGCAAAAAGATAAGAAAGCTCAACAAGGAAGAGCTGTCTCTTAAGGTAAAGGCCGATTCCGTAAAAATCATATCTTCCATAAAGACAGAAAAAAGAAGCGTCGGCATTTACTCCGCACCGGTCTACACCGGCATACTGACGCTCAACGCAGTGTTCTACATAGACGAGTTCAACGATGAGATGCGCAAATACCATTACGATGACGCAGAGGTGTTCATCAATGTGGACAAGGACAACCTCAGAAGCCACCCGACATTCAGCGTGGACGACACAAGCGTAGACGAGCGTTCCGTGATATCCGTAAAGGATGACGACTCTGAAAGCGGCATTAAGGCGGTTGCCTCATTGCACCCCGGCCGCCGCGAGGTGACGATACACATTGACTTCCGCGGAGCCGCCTCATTCTTTGCAGTGCCGTATTCATCATCAGCATCTATGGAAGTAGAGTGCGACTGGCCAGCTCCCGGCTTTACCGGCTACGAATATCTGCCTGACGCAAGGGAAATCAGCAGCAGCGGATTCAATGCCTCTTGGTCCATGCCCTACGCCGACGGAGACGCAAAAATCGGCTTTGACCTGGTAGAACCGGTAGACCTGTACAAGCGGCTGAACAGGGCGGTTAAGTATGGCTTTTTGTTCATCATTGTTCCGTTCATCGTTATGTTCCTGTTTGAGCTTTTTGCGAACGTCTACCTGCACCCCATGCACTACCTGCTGTGCGGCGCGGCTTCGGTAATCTTCTTTTTGATGCTCCTGGCCTTCTCTGAACACTTGTCGTTTATGGCGGCGTATTTAGTCAGCGCCGGCGCCTCGGCCGCCCTGACCAGTCTGTACCTTGCAGGAGTAACAGAAAAGCGAAAAATCGGCCTTTCAATGTGTCTGCTCTTTTTGTTCCTGTACGTATTCTTGTACTTCTCCCTGCTGTCGGAAGACTACGCCTTCTTAATCGGCACAATATTCACATTCGTGGTGCTGGCTTGCATCATGTACTTTACCCGACACGTGGACTGGTCTACCCTTGAACGCAAAGGCAAAAAAAACAGTAATTAATTGAAGAAAATCAATTATTTTGCAATAATAGAGGAACTGTCTATCTTTAAGGAAGGTATATGAAATTCAACAGTTTACGCATAAAGCTTTTGATTCTATCTGGAATAATGCTTGTCTTTACAGGCGGAGTCATCTCTCTTATCGCATACCGTATCAGTTCAAAAACGCTGACTAACTCAGTACATCAGACTCTTGCCGCCGTTGCCGACACAGCGGAATCCCGCGTAAGTTCAATAAACTCAAAGGTGTTCTCAACACTCAAGGCACTGGCGGAAACATCCTTAATAAAGAGCGAGAGTGCAAGTCTGGATGAAAAATACAAGCTCACCAGAAGTGTAGCCGGTTCAATGGACGACTGCCTGAACGTAACTTTCTACGACGGTCAGGGCAATTCGATTACTGAAAACGGCAAGGTCATCAATTTTGCGACCGCCGAGTACTTCAAGGCGGCCATGAGGGGCGAGAACTATATCAAAGACCCGTACCTTTCGCCTGTAAATAACATGCTCACTATGTTCTACGCAGTTCCTGTACGCAGTGACAGCGGCAGGATAATAGGTGCCGTCTGCGCAATATTCAAAGGCGAAATGATTCAGAACCAGTGCAACAAGATAACCATAGGGGAAAGCGACCATCCTGTTATCATAAACCGCAAGACGGGCATGGTTCTGGGTACGGAAGAGTCCGTAAGGAACATAGGCAACGAAAAACAGCAGTCCATCATAAACAGCGCGCTGTCCGGCGGTTCCGGAGGCGGAGCATACTATTCAGAACAGCGCCAGGAAAAGGTCACCAGCTCTTATGCGGAAATACCGGACTGCGACTGGACGATTGTCTGCGAAGCTCCGTACGAATATTACTTCAGCAGCCTCAAGACGATGGGCAAGGCACTTTTCTTCGTTGCCATACTGTTCCTGCTCGCCATGCAGATTCTAATGGGTCTTGCCCTGCACTTCTCACTTGTTCCGCTTAAGAAAATCGATAACGCCATAGAGAACATTGCAAGCGGAGACGCGGATCTCACAAGACGACTGAACATCAACAGAGATGACGAAATCGGCTCTGTAGGAAAGAGCTTTGACAAGTTCACCGGCAACCTGCATGAAATAATCAAGAGCATAAAAGACTCCAAGAAGGAGCTTTCACAGGCAGGAGAAGACTTGGCGGCAGGTACGGAAGACACCGCAAATTCAATCAGTGAAATCATCTCCAACATAGACAACGTGCGAACTCAAATCAACAACCAGTCCAACTCTGTTGACGACACTGCCGGCGCTGTGCATGAAATTGCCTCTAACATCCAGTCGCTTGAGCACATGATAGAAAACCAGAGCGAGGGGGTGTCTTCAGCCTCGGCGGCCGTTGAGCAGATGATAGGCAACATCACGTCGGTAAACCAGAATGTCGAGAAGATGGCCTCATCGTTTGACGAGCTGCGCAAATCCGCACAGACAGGTTCTGCAAAGCAGGAGGACGTGAATAACCGCATTGAGCAGATTGAAAGCCAGAGTAACATGCTGCAGGAAGCAAACGCGGCAATAGCTTCCATTGCGGAGCAGACGAACCTGCTTGCAATGAACGCCGCAATCGAAGCCGCCCACGCCGGAGAAGCAGGAAAGGGATTCAGTGTTGTTGCTGATGAAATCCGCAAGCTTTCCGAGACTTCCACGCTGCAGTCCAAGACTATAGGCGACCAGCTTACTAATATAAAAGACTCTATCAACTCCGTTGTAGAAGCTTCCGCTGAATCAAGCAAGGCATTCACAACAGTGACACACATGATTAACAACACGGACATGCTTGTTCAGCAGATACGGCAGGCAATGGAAGAGCAGACGCAGGGCAGCAAGCAGATAAGCAATGCCCTGCACGATATGAATAACTCCACGCTTGAGGTCCGCAGCTCTTCAAAAGAGATGGCCGCCGGCAACCAGGCAATTCTTCAGGGCGTGCGCCAGCTGCAGGAAGCCACTGGCGTAATGAAGCGCAGCATGGACGAAATGAATCACGGAGCGCTCAAGATTAACGAGACCGGAGCTGCGCTGAGCGGCATCTCAAGCAAGCTGCAGGACAGCATTGACGGTATCGGAGCAAAGATAGACCAGTTCAAAGTGTAACTGGAAGACATAACAAGGCTAAAAGGCCTTATAAAAGACATGTCGCCGCAGTCATTGTAAAGACTCTTGAAAACGGCTTCAAATTCTGCTAGTATTTAGGAATTATGAAAGCAATTATTACAGTGGTCGGCGGCGACAAAGTTGGTATTATAGCAAAGGTTTCTGCATATCTTGCAGAACATTCTATTAATATAGTAGACATTACACAGACAATTCTGAGCGGCAACTTCGTTATGATGATGGTTGTTGATTTCAGTAATGCGGACATTGATATAGACAGTGCACGCAAGAGTCTCATTGAAGAGTGCTCGTCATTGGGAATTGAGTGCAACGTTATGAACGAGCGCGTTTTTTCGGAAATGCACAGAATATAAACAAAAAGTCTGGAGGCTGTGATGTTTGACAGGGTAGCTTATAAGCAAATAGCAAAGAAACAGCTCAGTGGACGCTGGACGACTCCGATACTGGCAACAATCGTTGTTCAGGCATTATTCATTCTTTTATCATTACCATCGGTTTTTCTTGCTAAGAACATGAAGAATGTCCAGGGCATCATACAGCAGGATTCCAACGTGTCCGGCGTAATCATAGAAAAGGGTATTTCTTTTGGGTTGCCGGGAATCAGCCTTTTTGGCTTTAAAGCAGATGACGGCCTCGCCATCATAACCCTGGGCATCATAGGTGTAATTTTAATAGCCTACACAAGTCTGTTTCTTTCGCTTGCCAAATCACGGGAAGAGCAGCCTTTCTCAGCTTTTCTTGCCGGCTTCAACCTGTGGCTCAAGGGAATGCTGGGCATGTTCTGGTCATTTATCTGGATATTCCTGTGGTCACTCCTGTTCATAATTCCGGGCTTTGTAAAGGCCTATGCATACTCACAGATATTCTTTATCCTTGCCGAGAACCCCAAAATCGGGGTGTGCAAGGCTATGCGCCTAAGCAAAGAAATCACCAGAGGCTACAAAGGTGACTTATTTATACTTGACCTGAGCTTTATCGGTTGGGCACTACTTACATCACTTACCGGCGGTTTGCTGGGGATGTATACAATGCCTTACATGCAGATGACGAAGACAAACGCCTACCTTGTGCTCAAGGCCATGGCGATAAAGTCCGGCAGGCTGAGCGAATATGACTTTAACGGCAGAAGCGCTGAGCATATCGCAGAAAGCTCAGACGAACACAGCGACAGCAAATCCGGAGAAAACGACACAAATGAAGAATAAAAACAGTAATAAGGGACTGTTCGTCCTTATAGTAATTATCTGTCTGGCAGTGGTTGTTTCGGCCGCACAAGTAGCATTGGGCAAATCAGCCCTTGAAAGCATGACTACAAGTTCGTCAGGCAGCAAAGCAAGCGATAGAATCATTGACTTTAACTTTCCGCGGGCACTAAAAAAAAGAGGCAGAAAGAACATCAACTATCCGTACATCGCGCGGGTCTACATTACCGGCACGATACAAAGTTCCAACGATTCATACGACCAGGAATGGCTGCTGAATACTATTGACGACTTGCAGAATGACAGCAACAATCTTGCGATGGTTCTGTACATAGACTCTCCAGGCGGAACGGTGTACGAGGCAGACGAAGCCTACCTGCGCCTTACTGAATATGCAAGCAAAAAACCTCTCTACGCATACTTTGCATCGCTGGCGGCAAGCGGCGGCTACTATATCGGCTGTTCGGCGAACTATATCATGGCAAACCGCAACTGTCTCACCGGCAGCATAGGAGTTATCGCTGGACAGTTCGTGGATTTGACCGGGCTTATGGACAAATACGGCGTTCACTCAGAGACAATCCATGCCGGCCGCAACAAAATAATGGGACATTACGATGAAAAAGTCACCGAAGAACAGAGGGCAATCATGCAGTCCATAGCGGACGAGTGCTATGACCAGTTTACCGGCATTGTCGCAGAGAGCCGTAAGATGAAAATCGAAGACGTTAAGAAGCTTGCGGACGGGCGCATCTATACCGCAAAACAGGCAAAAGACAACAAGCTCATCGATGCCGTCGGCAGTTGGGATGACATGCTCAGCACGATTGCGGCTACTAATTTTGACAATGTGTATCACGAGGTAGTCGATTACAGCTATGTTCCCAACGAGACGCTCTACCATTACATAATGGGCATAGCGAACAATGTGGGCAAAGCGCTTTCAAAAAGTCCAGCTACACTCCCGGAGCAAGTACTGGACATCATAGAGCCAAAAATCGAGTATCCTGCATACATCTACGAAAAATAAACAGAATTAAGACAAATACAAAATAAGCATCAGTCTTCGCTTTTGTCACTGCGGAGACTGACAAACAAGTCTTCAAGTGTTTCTGAAAGCATAGGCAGGTTTAGCGGCTTGCGGAAATATCTGACGACGCCTAAATCAAGACAGTCTTTTTCGGTCTCCTCATCGTCAAGTGCCGTCACTACGATTACGGCAGGCTTTCCAAAGGAATCACTCTGGTTGATGTTCCGGCAGATTTTTACACCGTCTATGCCAGGCAAATCCAAGTCAAGAACGACAATTTTAGGCTTCAAGGAAGCCATTTTAGAACCGGCATCAAAGCCGTCAAAAGCCTGATAGAGTGTAAGGTCTTTGTCCTTAGAGCGCAGATAACTGCACATCACATCATTCCAAGTCTTATCATCGTCAACAACAAGCACGGACTTTTCAGGAAGATGAGCTTTTGGCTTAACGGCATCCATAACACTGACGGGCACATGCATTTTGTTACGGCGCATAAAGTCAATTAGGTCTTCCGGGTACACCCGGTACTGACCGCCCGGCGTCTTGAACGCCTTGAGATATTCATTGCGAATCCAGTTGATTGCCGTCTGGTTTACCACACCGCAAATCTTAGCCACTTCCATGGCAGAGTAAACAACAGGCTTTTCTATCTTTTCGTCTTTGTTCATCTTCTATTTATCTATTGTAGCATATAAAAAGCGTTACGTCAAAAAAGTAAATCACGCGTTAAGAACACTTTTGATTTCCCATAGGGAAAAGCCTTTGCGCTGCAACGCACGCGCAATCTGAGCGCCGTCATGGGAAAACGATGCGCACTTGGAATAGGCCTTGCGGCACAATTCAAGCTCGTCATGTTCTGTAAAGAATTCGTCAAGGGCACGGCGTGCCACGTTGCCCCTTATGCCACGCAACGCAAGTTCAGCCGCAAGTCGTATGCGGCCTTCGGTATGGTCTATGGAGCGGCTTCTGAGCCAGGCGCCAGCAAAGCGCGAGTCATCCAGATAGCCCACTTCCTCAAGATAATCCAAGGCTATTTGTATGCTCTTGCGGTTCATACCCTTGCGCTCAAGTTTTGCCGTAAGACCGGAGCGGCACTGTTCCGCTCGCGCAAGATAGCTCATTGCAGCAGTCTCAACAGAATAAATAAGCGCGGCGTTCAGAACGTCAAACGACTGCTCTTCGTTAAGATAAGAAGCAGACAAAAGAGCTTCCTCATCAAGGAGCGAAAGATACTGCGTACGTAAAAAAAATGCAGACTCCCCTTCGGGTGTAACTTTGCACACACCGGGTGAAGTCTGCTCTATTTCGCTTATAACCATGTAAAGCGCAAATAAAGATTTAGCGCTTGCTGAACTGGAAGCGTCTACGTGCCCCGCGCTGACCGTACTTCTTACGCTCAACCATACGAGAATCACGAGTAAGATATCCGTTAGCCTTAAGAGCTGTACGGCAGTTAGGATCTACCTGTGTCAAAGCGCGTGAAATTCCGTGCAAGCAAGCAGCTGCCTGTCCATTCAATCCGCCGCCCTGAACATTAATCAAAATGTCGAACTTAGAATCGTTTGATGTAACAAGGAGAGGCTGGTGCACAAGGCGCTGCTGAGTGTCTGTCGGGAAATATTCCTTAACATCCTTTCCATTGACTACAATCTTGCCGCTTCCCTCACGCAAGAATACGCGAGCAACGGCCGTCTTTCTTCTACCTGTACCAATAGCAATATTTGTAATCACAGTAAACTCCTTTTAACTCACACTTCAAGCGGCTTTGGATTCTGAGCGGTATGCGGATGCTCGCTACCAGCGTAAACCTTGACATAGTCAGCCAATTTGCGTCCAAGACGGTTATGCGGCAACATACCCTTAATAGTTCTCATAAGAGGTTCTGTAGGATGGCGTGCAATCAAAGAATTAAAAGACTCTGACTTAAGTCCGCCGACATAACCTGTGTAGTGGCGGTAGAGCATATCCTGTCCCTTATTTCCAGAAACCTGAATCTTGTCAGCATTGATGATTACAACATAATCACCACACTCTTCGTTAGGTGTGTAGCAAGCCTTATTCTTTCCACGCACAGCAGCGGCAACAGCAGCAGCTACACGTCCGAGTGTCTTGCCTGAAGCATCAACGATGTACCAGTCATGTTTTACACCATCACCGTTTGAGAAAACGGTCTGAAATTTTTTGCCTTTCTCGTTCATGTATATATACCTTCAAAAAAAACTTTTAACATTCCAAGCTTTTGCATCGAACTCGAAATGTTCGCAAACAATGAGCAGTTGTCTGCAATATATACGGGGAACATAACTATATCATTTATATAGAAGATTAGTCAAGAGTTTAAGCTTTATTTTCCTCTGATTTAAGCGCTTCCTCCTCTTCTTTTTTTGCCTCCATCTTGTCC
>CAZKPZ010000073.1:0-13384 GCA_964554745.1 uncultured Treponema sp.
CCATAAGTGTCTGCGGCAGCTGGTAGGGTGTGTATTTTTCAAGGCTGTCTTTTATAGTCTGGGCTTTCATGCCCATGTCAAACGAGCGCATGGCTGACTTTTTGGTAATCTCAAAGGTCAGCGCACGGTCGCACTTTACCAGTGCCAAGAACTGTATGAGCGGCAGTAAATCCTCAAGGCTGAGCAGCGGCAGCACGGTCACGCTAAAGCCTGAGTCTATGCTGATGCTGCCCTTTTTGCCTGCGTCAGGCGGCAGGGCGCACTCAAAGAACTGCGGCACAACGGAATACACAGGAGAGTCGCGGTCGTCATAGCCTTCCACTTTTAAAAAGCCGAATGTCACGGCGGCCTCAAGCATTACTTCCATAATGCCGGAATCACCAGCCGGAGCAGAGCTCTGGGCAGGGGAAGACTCTGATGAATACGCAGACGAAGAAGCTGCGGAGCGCGCAATCAGTTCCTGAAAGCGGCCGCCGCCAAAACCACGGCGCGGCGCAAGGTCATCCGAAGCGGCCTTTTGGCTTATCAAGAAGGAAAGGCGGCTTAGGCTTTCTATAGTGTAGAACTTTTGCGCCGCTGAGAGCGTGTCGTAAAAGAGCTGGGCATTGTTGCACGCCCCTGCCTTGGAAAGGTGACCGGCAGCGGCGGCGCACAAATAGGAGTACTGCGTGGGCAAGTCCATGGAAGCAAAGTCCTGCGCCTTCTTCCAGTCCAGCACAAGTCCTTTGCCGTTGTAGCCGTCCACAAGCACCCCAAGATTGCGCAGCGAGGTCACCAGCTGCTGCACTAGCTTTTCTCCGCCGATTTTATCTTGCACTTCCTGCGCGTTGCGTTTTTTGAGGCTGCCGTCCGCCTTGCACAGTTCGGGATTGTCAAGCACGTAGGCCAAAAGAGAGGCTATTACGTTCACCGAAAGGGAGTCGCCACCGAATGCGGGAGACTCGGGCAGACGGGGCAGAGTGCTCTTTGTGTATGACGGCAGCAGGATGTCTACCGGCAGCACGCTGGCGACCAGCTCTTCCAGCAAGGGGTTGATGCACAGGCTGGAACTGTTAGAGCCTTCTTGCTTGCGGTAGAATATCAAAAGGCGCTGTATAAGGTTATTTATGTGGTCAGAGATTTGGCGGCGGTTCATTGACTGCCTGAAGAAGTTTTCCAGTTTTTGAGCGGTAGGAAAGGCGATATAGCGGATTGCGGCAAGCAGCCTTAGGTCTATGGGGCTTAACAGCCGCACTATCGCCGTCTTGTTCTCGTCTCTCCGCAGGAATGCGCTTAGTTTTTCAACAAGGTCCTGCTTGTTATACGGCGTGCTGACTTCGCCCAGATACATGCGGATTATATCAAAGAAATCCGTATCGTCGATTGTGGTCATGTATTTGCGCCAGTCGATAATCCGCCGGATTCTTTCGTCCTGGTTGATGTTTGCTGCATTCATATTATTCTAACCTCAGCGGCTCTTCAAGCTCGTCAAAACTTGATTCGTCCACATAGCGTATGATTCTGTAGGAATAGCCCTGCTCCGCAAGGAACTTCTGCCGGTTGGCGCCAAAGTCCTCTTCCACGGTGTTGCGCGTAATCAGCGTAAAGAAGCGGCTGGTGCGTTCCTTTGGGCGCAGTATGCGGCCAAGGCGCTGGGCTTCTTCCTGCCTGGAGCCGAACGTTCCGCTCACCTGTATTGCCATGCTTGCGTCGGGCAGGTCGATTGCAAAGTTCGCAACCTTGCTGACCACAAGCACGTTCATCTTGCCCTGCCTGAAGTCGGCGTAGATTTTGTCGCGCTCCACGTTAGGTGTTTTGCCTGTGATTATGGGAGCGTGCAGCAGTTCGGCGATTTGCGTAAGCTGCTCAATATACTGACCGATGACCAATATTTTGTCTTCTGTGTACTTCTGCACTAGCTCTTTAACCACGCCGAGCTTATTAGGATTCTCGCTTGCAAGGCGGTGCTTCATTCTGCCCTGCGACACAACGTACTCAAGCTCTGTGTTCTTGTCAAGGTCAAGGCGCACTTCTATGCACTCCGCACTTGCAATCCATTTGCTCTTTTCAAGCTCCTTCCACGGAACATCGTAGCGCTTTGGCCCGACCAGTGAAAACACCTGCCCTTCACAGCCGTCTTCGCGCACAAGGGTGGCGGTAAGCCCCACTCGGCGCACTGCCTGCAGCTCCGCGGCCACACGGAAGACTGGAGCCGGCAGCATGTGCACTTCGTCGTAAATAACGAGTCCCCAGTCGTTGTCGCGGAACAGCGAAAAGTGCGGGAAGGGGCCGTCTTTGTCAGGCCGCCAGGTCAGAATCTGGTAGGTTGCCACGGTAACGGGCTTTATGAGTTTCTGCTCGCCTGTGTATTCGGCTATCTGCTCCGGCTCCAGGTTCGTCTTGTCCAATATTTCGTTAATCCACTGGTGCACGGACGTAATGTTGGTAGTGACAATGAGTGTGTTGGTCTGCAGCATAGCCATGATGTTGATGCCTACAATAGTCTTACCTGCGCCGCACGGCAGTACTATGGTGCCAAAGCCTGTGCCGGGGCCTTTATTGCCCACAAGAGCTTCTGCAGCAGACTGCTGGTAGTTGCGGATTTCGAACTTCTGCCCGGACTTGGCAGTGTCGCGCAGATGTATGTCAAGCTTTGCGCCGTCTACCAAGGGTACGTCGTCTTTTACAGGCCAGCCGATTTTTAGCAGGTTCTGCTTGACCATGCCGCGGTCTACCAGATGCAGCAGGAAGCAGTTCTTTTTTTCTTCTTCCGTAAGATGAAAGGCTGCGTCATTCTCGTTGCCGAGGCTGTATGTGCCCGGTGAGAGGAATTTCTTTGCAAAGGGGCTTGCGCTTATTTCCCGGAATACGTATGGCGAGGTTGACACAAGGTATAGCCATTCGTCTTTTACGCCGTCTTTCTCGTACACGGGGCCGGGTATGAGCCGCAGCTTGCCGAAGCGTTCCGCCGTTTCCTGAATCCAGACGCTCACTGACTGGGAACGTCATAGCGCGAATATTCGTTCAGTGTCTGTATGGCGTTCTCGCTGGAAAAGCCCGCGCTGCTGGCATTCCACAAAGATAGCGGCGTCAGCTGGTAGGTGTGCAGGTGCTCCGGGGAACTTACCAGTTCCGCAAAAGGAATAAGGGCATCTGCACATTCTTTTGCCCTTGGCGCGTGAACGTCTAAAAGAAGAGTCCTGTCTGACTGAACTATAAGCGGATTGTCTGTCTTCGGCATAGCAGATTATTATATACCGAAAGCGGAAACATTTCAAGGAATGAAAATCAGAAGAAGCTCTACATCCAATAAAAGACAAGGCATGGTCATCTCGTGTTTTTTATATACGTATACTTGAACAAACAGGCAAGTTGTGCTAGGCTAACTCATGTTAAATAACAACATTACAGGAGAAAAAAAATGGCAACAAGAAGAAACCCTCGGTTCAAGGAATGCAGAAGACTGGGAGTAAATGTCTGCGGTCATCCAAAGGCTATGAAGCGCGCAGACTCACCTGCATTCAAAAAGACTCACAAGATTTCAGAATACGGCCGGCAGTTAATCGAAAAGAAAAAGGTCAAGGCATACTACGGCATATTGGAAAGCCAGCTCAGAAAGTATTACTCCAATGCCCAGAAAAAAGAGGGAAAGACTGGAGAAGTGTTAATCACGACACTGGAGTGCAGGCTTGACAACCTTGTATACCGGATGGGTCTTGCGAATTCAATACGCATGGCAAGACAGCTTGTCACTCACAGGCACATCACGCTGGACGGCAAGACAATAAACTATCCGTCAACGCCGGTACGTATCGGACAGACGATTGCCCTAAAAGAAAAGGACTGGAAGAATCCGCAGTTCAAGAAGTGCTTCCTTGAGATGAACAAAAGTCCGCTGCCATATATTGAGCGCGACGAGGCTAGCTTTTCGGCAAAGCTTGTGATGACTCCGCAAAGGAAGGACATTCCTGTAGAAATAAACGACCAGCTGATTGTCGAGTATTACTCAAAGTAGTTTCTGTGTGAACATATCATGAAAGAGGAGACACCTATCTACACTTCCTGCAGAGAGACGCTGCTTGACTATGAGTATTTGGAGCGTCTGCTTTGTCTGGACAGAAGAGATGCCGACATAAACAGGCGGCTGCTAAACGACTCGTTCAATGACATCACCTACTTCTTAGGTTTTTCGGTGGAAGAGGCCGGCTACACGGCTCAGACGCTTCCGGACGAGCTTAAGGAAGCCGCTGTCTCTATATTTTTGCACAAGAGCACCATGTATAAAAAAGCCACTGACTATGAATACGGCGACAACATGGACGATATTCTTGAACAAAAGTTTGATGACGGTATTTTGGATTTTGATGAATTCTTTGATGAGTTTTCTACTATTCCACTTGACGCGCAAGTTATTCTCTTGCGCTTTGCAGAGAATCTAAAAGCTGTAAGCGCATAAACAAAGAGCTTGGGGCACATGAGGCTTCAAGCTCTTTGTTTATATAAAAAAGCCCGCAGTTCTAAGAACAAATCCTAGAACTGCGGGTAAAAAGTTTCGGTTATTATCGGTGCGGAATCATGAGATTATTTTATCCGCTGGTATCCGTAGCAGGCCAAGTCACCAAGCTCTTCTTCGATTCTAAGCAACTGGTTGTATTTTGCCATGCGGTCGCTGCGGGAAGCAGAGCCGGTCTTTATCTGACCGGAGTTTGTAGCAACTGCGATGTCTGCTATCGTGCTGTCTTCTGTTTCGCCGGAACGGTGGCTGGTAACGGTTGTGTAGCCGTGGCGGTGAGCCATCTCAATAGCGTCGAGTGTTTCGGTGAGGGAGCCAATCTGGTTTACCTTGATGAGAATTGAGTTCGCGCATCCTGATGCAATTCCTTTCTTTAGGTACTCAACGTTTGTAACAAACAGGTCATCACCGACCAACTGGCACTTGCCGCCGATTTTATCCGTCAAGAGCTTCCAGCCTTCCCAGTCACATTCAGCCATACCGTCTTCAATTGAATCAATCGGGTATTTGCTCACCAGCTCTTCAAGATATGCCGCCTGTTCTGCGCTTGTGCGTTTTTTGCCGGCAGCACCTTCTTTCCATGTATAATCGTAGACTTTTGCTTCTTTATTGTAGAACTCACTTGAAGCGCAGTCCATTGCAATGCGGACATCTTTGCCTGGCTCGTAGCCGGCATCTTTTATGGCCTGCAGAATTGTTTCAATTGCGTCTTCCGTTCCCTTAAGAGCAGGCGCAAAGCCGCCCTCATCACCGACGGCAGTTGACAGTCCCCTGCCCTTAAGTACTTTCTGCAAAGAATGGAATACTTCTGTGCCCATGCGGATTCCATCGCGGAATGTCTTTGCACCGACCGGGCGAATCATGAATTCCTGAAAGCATATAGGAGCGTCTGAGTGAGCGCCTGCGTTTATGATGTTCATCATAGGAACAGGAAGGGTATAAGTGTTTGATCCGCCGATATAGCGGTAAAGCGGGAGACCCAAAGCATTTGCAGCAGCCTTTGCAACGGCAAGAGAAACGCCGAGTATTGCGTTTGCACCCAACTTAGACTTTGTTTTTGTGCCGTCAAGGGCAATCATCTTTTTGTCAATGGCTCTCTGGTTCAACACGCAGTCACCAACGAGCGCCGGGGCAATTACCTTGTTCACGTTGTCAACGGCTTTTAGAACGCCTTTGCCGCCGTAGCGTTTTTTGTCACCGTCACGAAGCTCCAAGGCCTCGTTCTCACCGGTAGATGCTCCTGACGGAACAGAAGCGCGGCCAAAAGCTCCGCCCTCCAATGCAACATCAACTTCAACAGTAGGGTTACCACGTGAATCTAAAATCTCTCTTCCAACAACTCTCTTTATACTAAACTGTGACATACACATTACCTCCAGTCTTTTAGTTCCCCGTCGCATCAAATCAAAATAGACCAACCGCACTTGCAACACACGGAGAACAAATGCAGAAGGTCTCTAAGTTAGTTCGAGGTAACTTATATAGTTAGCATATAGTAACGAACAAACTTTGTCAAGCGGAGACAAAAAAAAACACAAGGCAACTATCTGCCTTGTGTTTTGTGTTTCGTCAGCTACAGTTTACTTTGTTGCCAAGATAGCAATTCCAGGAAGTGTCTTGCCTTCAAGGAATTCAAGAGAAGCTCCGCCGCCTGTAGAAACGTGGCTCATCTTGTCTGCAAGGTGGAACTTGTTAACAGCAGCTACAGAGTCGCCGCCGCCAACAACAGTCATTGCGCCCTTTCCTGTTGCTTCGGCAACAAGCTTAGCTACAGTCTCTGTTCCCTTTGCAAATGCATCGAATTCGAATACTCCGACCGGTCCGTTCCAGACAATTGACTTTGCAGAAGAAATAACTTTCTTGTACTCTTCAACAGTCTTTGGTCCGACATCCATAGCCATGAGGTTGTCAGGAATATCAACGCCGTCAACTGCAACTGGTGTTGCGTTTGCGTCAAATGCTTCTGCTCCAACGTGGTCTACAGGGAGAATAATCTGAACGTTCTTTGCCTTTGCATCAGCAAGAAGCTTCTTTGCTGTGTCGATGAAATCATCTTCTACAAGAGACTTACCGACTTTGTATCCCTGAGCCTTGAGGAATGTGTAAGCCATGCCGCCGCCGATAACCAACGCAGAAGCATTGCGCAAGAGGCTCTCAAGAACAGCAATCTTAGAAGAAACCTTTGCACCGCCGATGATTGCAATCATTGGCTTTGGCGGGTTTGTCACCATCGGCTCGATGTACTTTACTTCTTTTTCCATCAAGAAACCGCCGACCGGCTTCTCTGCCATGAACTTTGCGATTGTAGCTGTAGAAGCCTGATCGCGGTGAGCTGTTCCGAAAGCATCGTTTACAAAAATGTCACCGTATGTAGCAAGCTCTTTTGCCATCTTCTCGCGGTCTGCGTCAGTCTTGCTTGTCTCTTCCTTGTGGAAGCGGACGTTCTCAAGCATTGCGACTCCTCCTTCAGGAAGAGCGTCAATGGCAGCCTTCTGTCCAAGAGCATCAGGCAAGAATGTCACTGGTGAGCCGAGTTTTGAAGCAAAGTACTCTACGACAGGCTTCATGCGGTTCTTTCCGTTGATGAACTTTTCCTTGTCTGCATCTGTAAAAGGCTTGCCGGCTTTCTCTGCCTTCTCCTGAGCCTTCTTAACGTCCTTGTTCGGGTCTCCCAAGTGGCTCATCAAGACGAGGCTTCTCGGCTTCTGTTCGATGATGTACTTGATTGTAGGCAAAGCCGCCATGATACGGGTGTCATCCTGAACAACTCCGTCCTTCATAGGTACGTTAAAGTCAACGCGCATAATGATGCGCTTTCCCTTGAGGTCAACGTCTTTTACAGTCTTAATCATAAAAAATACTCCTTATGGAATTAATTACACTAAAATGCAAATGCTATTATAGCTGCTTTGGCCAGTAATTTCAATAATCAAACAGGATACAGGACATCAGAAGTAATATTGAGTGTCCAACGGAACAGAATAGCCGACGCCAGTGTCCAAATAGCCGTTGTTCCGCTTTTTGGCGTATATTTGTATCGCACCGACACCGTTCTTTACGTCCATCTCGGTTTTGAGCACTTGTACTGGGTCTTCCACCGTAAATCCGCTGGTATCAGCAAGAGAACCTTTTACAATGCGTTCTATCACATACAGATTCTTGTTCGTAGAAGAGCCAGGCTTGAGTTCCATTCCAAGCAGCGGAATCAAGGCCTCGGATATCGTGTCATGTATATAAACTTCATTACCAGGAGCCGCGGGGCGTTCGTCAAGATAAACGATGTGGGTCTTTGACTTTCCGTTCTTGTCAAGGCACTTGATTTTCACAATAGTGCCGGCCTCACGCTGCATGAAGTCGTATTTAAAATCATCCAGCGAAGTCACTCTCGTTCCGCCTACTTCAACTATGGTCTCTCCGGCTTTCATTCCGGCAAGCGCAGCCGTGCTGCCCGGCATTACGTATTCCACAGAAAGGCCTTCGTTTTCTGCGCCGCTGCCGGCACGCCGTTTTGTCTTGCCGTAGCAGCCAATCCAGGCAGACTTACGTTCCCCCTTGGAATAAAAAATCGGCAGCTCATAGCGCAGGTATTCAACTGGAATCGCAAAATTCAACCCCTGATAGTTAGGCACACCTGCAAAGACAATAGCCTGTACCACACCGTTTGAGTCTATCATAGGACCGCCGGAGTTTCCTGCATTTACGGCGGCATCAATCTGGAACACCTTGCCTGCGCTAAAAAGCTCGCGGTCTTTTGCAGAAATGATTCCGCTGGTAAGCGTGCGTTCCAGTCCAAGCGGAGAACCGATTGCATACACCTTGTCGCCGACCTTGAGCCGTTCACTCGAACCTAGCGTAAAGACATACGGAGCATCTACCTCAGTCTTAAGCAGAGCCAAATCCACATTCTTGTCATAACCGATTATCTTTGCAGGGATTCTTGTGTCGGAATCCTCCGCAAGGTATATGTACAGCCTCGCATACCCCTCGTACTCTGGGTCAACGCAGTCTGCAATAACGTGATGATTAGTAATGATATAGCCGTCTTTTGAAATAAAGAATCCAGAGCCAAGCACGGCGTCATTGTATCCTACACGCCCCTGCACCTTAATTCCCTTGTCCACGTAGACAGTAACGGTGCCTTTTACGCTTTCGGAAAGTGTGGAAAAGGCATTCTTATTCGCAAGCCCCGGAACATTCTTTTTTATTGAGGCAGTAAGCTCACTTTCCTGCATGGAAAGAGAACCTGTGTTTTTATAGCCCACTGCATCCAAAGAAACAAAAAGACGCAGTGCCTCCAGGTAATTCTTAGCTTTTACCGCACTATTATAATCTCTGGCAATTTCGTTTACGTATTCAGCATAGAGGGCTTTTCCAGATGCAAAATCAGGATTGTTCATCGTAAAAAGCTTTGCTCTCCACAAAGCCTTTACGGAATCTTTTTCTTTTAACTTCTTTATTGTAGAAATCTCGTATTTTGCAGCATCTTCCGACGTGTATTTTTTGTTGCCGGTATCAACATCCTTTTTCGGAGCTTTCTTTGATTTTGGTGATGACGTACATGCCACCGCAAAACAAAGCAAAACAGAACAAACGATATAATGAAGCCGGCTCAAACTATTTTGTCTTCTCAGCATTTTTCTTTTCACCATCGGTTGCAAAATCGATTTGTGGCACAAGCATACCGTAATAGAAACCTCCTACGTGCACAATATGCACGCGTCCATCTGCTTTTTCTATAACGGTAGAAAGTCCCTGTGTCTTGTTGTTCTTAAAGAATTCCACTGCATCAGCGGCAAGGCGTTCATTACCGATGTCTCCTAACCAATAGAAATCATATTTCTCGTCTTTAGTTACACGGAATTCCGCGGAGCCGCTTTCCACCTTTACCGGAACACCGTCTTCAACAGTAACCGCAATGATATTCTCGTGGCGCTCATCGTAGAACATATCCGTCTCTATGTTCTTGCCGCTTTCTTTATCGCGGGTGATGTTGCTCCGTACGTTCCAGTAACCGTCGCCGTCAGTATCCCAGGAACTGGTAACGGCGCCGTCATTGGAGTACTCTTCCGCAAAGTCAGGCACAGTATCCCCAGTCGTGTCAATCTGCACCATATAAAGGTAGAAGTTCGCGCCGTTCGACGGAGTGCCGAACAGGTTCGACATTATAGTGCGCTCCACTTCCTCGCTGTGCACGTTCACGTTGTCCGCAGTCACAGCCTTGTAGTACTCGGTAGTCTCAAACACCGAGTCGCCGTCGGCATCAACAATGCGCGAGACCGGGATATTGTCGCTGAAATTCGCATGGGCATAGAGCTTGCCGTCATGATAATAATCAGCAATCTGAATAACGCCGTCCAGCACGGAAACCGTGATATATGAATTCTCACGCTCCGAAGAAGGAACCGTAAAGCTTGAAGACGAAAGCGCAAGCTCCTCTTTACCAAGCTGGCGCTCATTCGTATTAAGCAGCGGAAAGAAGAATTCCGCGCCGGAAGCCGCACACAAAGCTTCATCGCGTTCCATTCTGATTGGAGACCAAAGCAGCTTCTCTCCCATCAAGTTAAATATATTCACCTTGCGGCCGGAAAAATCTTTGACTACAAACGTAGAGAGCGCCGGGAATGACTGCCAGGTAAAGTCCGCCTCGCCGGCGTTCAGATAACTTGCGTCATACAAGATGCCTGAGACCGGAACACCAAAATCACAGAAGACTTCCCACTCTTCCTTGCCGTCTTGGTTACAGTCGCAGGAAATATGCTGCGGACGGCCGCGGTAATAAGTAACGAACAAATCAGCCACGCCGTCACCAGTCATGTCAGCAGTCATCTCGCCGCCGAACGCAGTAAAGTATTCCTTTGCCTCTGCCTTTACGCTTTCGTCCGTAACCAGCTGCATAAAGTCGCGCATATAATCAATATTTGTACTGTCATCGGCAAAAGAAGCAATATATTCAAACGCCTCTTTCTGGTCCATCATGCCCTCCTGCAGGGCAACTTTTGCATACAGGGGATGCACCAAGCCGCGCGCCGCGAACGACTCAAGCAGCTTCTTTCTTGTATCTCCGGAGGCAAAGAGAGCCGCATAAATCTCAAGCTCCGCATCATCATCAGGAGCAGCCTCATCGTACTGACTTATCTGCTGCACAAAGGCCGCAGCAAGGCGCTGAACCACAGGGTCTGTGGAATCCGGCTCTTCATAGCGGAAGAACAAAAGCGGAAAGCGTGAGTCGTCAGGGAAGATACGCCGTGCATTTGAAATCTTATTTCTGGCATTGCTGTAGGACTCCTCGCTGCCAATCCGGTAATAGGCCTTTGCCCGGATATACTCTGCAGAAGAAGAGAAAACAGGCGGATTTGAATCAAGAACGTCAAAAACCTCGGTATTCCTGCCGGTGTCAGACAGCAAATCCGCATAAAAGATTCTTGCATTGTCGCGGTTATAGTTCACCCAGTTTGAATCGTCAAGCGCCTTGCGTATACTGGGAATCACATCCGCCTTGGGCGTTCCGTTCCTGCTGCTCGCCAAAGCATAGATATACCAGAGGTCAGAGACTGAATCATCATAATTCAATCCCATCTGCGACTGCGAAAGAGCTGCACTCCAATTCTCCTGGGCGGCATAGTTGCTTGCAGACTCAAGGCAGCGCAAGGCAGTACGCCTGTTCGCCAGAGAGCTTGAAGCCGTAATCCGGGGATATTCTTCTGCACTCAGCACTGAAAGCGAAAGCACAAAACAAAAAAGAGTAAGCAGTCTAGTCTTCATAGCAAATCCTTCTATATAAACTTAATTTTTTACAATCCAATTCTTAAAGCCATAGGGGGCGCCCCATATAGCTACAATATCCTGCTCAGGAGTGTCCAAGCGCTGCAAAAGCGGAATCAAGTCCTTCTTTTCATCGCATTTCCAGTCTTTCAGAACCGCTGCAACCGTTTTAGAACCGCCACCGGCAGTCCTGATGACATCCCCTGCCTGACGGCTTCTGATGATAAACGGAAAATGCAATGCAGGAACAAAAATTGCAGACGAACGAGCCTGCAGCTCCATTCCGCTATGTTCTCCGCTTTTAGAGGCCTTTACGCGCAAGTGCAGGGCAGAAAGCGTATAATCGCCGTCATTCCTTATTATAGCAAGGAACCCGCTTTCTGTCGCTATTTTTTTTGCTTTTCCGACAAAAAGCTTGCCATTGTCCGCCGTAACAAGAACTTCAGCAACAGATTCCTGCCATCGCGCCGTGCAGCCGTCAGTTATTTTATCGGCAATAGTTGAAATAAAACTGTACGGAATACGCCCTGAACAGCCGGCAGCGTTTGCCGCAGCATACAAAAGCCGCACTTTCAGCGCCTTCGGCACTCTCGCAAGCTCAGCAAGACTCATCACCGCCGCGCCGTCTGCTACGGCAAAAGATACACGGCTCTTGGCCTGCTCCGCGGCATCAGACAAAAAAGCCTCGTCATCCGCCATCTTTCCGGCAAGAGACAACACGGCAGTTCCCCAGCCAGGCACGCTCTCATCCAAGGCGGGCATGATTACATTGCGCATCCGGTTGCGGAACAGGCGGTTGTCCGCGTTGGAACTGTCTGTACGGTACGAAATTCCCTGCTGTGCCAGATACGATTCGATTCTTGCACGCGATATGCTGAGCAAGGGGCGTACATAGCGCTGCCGCCGCATACGTATGCCGGCAAGAGACGCAGTGCCGCCGCCGGAAAGAAAGCGCATCAGCAGCGTTTCTTTCTGGTCATTCTGATTATGGGCAAGGCACAGATAATCCACGCGGTAAGACTGCATGAAGCGCTCAAAAAGCTCATAGCGGGCAACGCGGGCGGACTCCTCCTCGCTCAAGTCCTTTTCTTTTGCATCAGCAAAGATTTTTCCGCGCGGAACTTCATAGCGGACGCATTGAACCCCTATTCTTTTACAGTAGGCTTCGGTAAAATCAGCGTCTCCTGCAGTCTCGCACAGCTCCCTCATATTGTGGTTCACCGTTACGGCAATCAAGTTGACATTATTTGGAATTATATGGGAAAGAGCCGTAATCAGCGAGATGGAATCAGCTCCGCCGCTCACGGCCGCACCCAGCGTTATGGAAGCAGACAGTGAGACACCGCAAGAAACTAAGTTTTGTGAGACTTCCTGCTCAAAATCAGTTATTACAGAAGACTGCATAGCCCTAAAAAAAACGGACTTTCCGGCACAAGTGCCCAGAAAGTCCGGATTCATCAAAAATCAGCTGTTCAAGAAAAAGTTACTTTCTTGGAGGTGCAACTGTAACAACGAGGTCGTTAGGATTAGAAAGGATTGTAACCTTGTCGCTCAATCCCAAGTCCTTGACTGTGTACTTTGTACCAATATCGACCTTAGAGATGTCGGCAGTGATAGAAGCCGGCATATCAGCAGGAAGAGCCTTGAGCTTTACGTTCGGAACGTGCTTTACAAGGAAGCCGCCCTTAAGAACACCGGCAGGAGTTCCGCTGTAATGAATCTTCAATCTTGCGACAATCGGCTTCTGTCCGCTGACAATGTGGAAATCAGCATGAAGGTTCTTGTCAGTAAGGATGTCATATTCAGTGTCCTGAATGTAGGCCTGATTCTCCTGTCCGTCAATAACAAGCTTAATCAAAGTTGTCGGCGTAACAGTGCGCCATACCTTAGAAAATTCCGCAGCATCAATGTCGAGCATAGTTGACTCGCCCTTCTCGTTGTAAGCAATTGCCGGAATGCGGCCTGTTGCACGGAGAGTCTTTGCAGCTTTCTTTCCTGTCTCCTTGCGGATTTTTGCGTTAATCACAAACTGTTCCATAATTCTAGAACTCCTTAAAAAATTTCCAAAAATAGAAAGCTGGGACGGCTGGATTCGAACCAGCGGAATGACGGCACCAAAAGCCGTTGTCT
>CAZKPZ010000074.1:0-13283 GCA_964554745.1 uncultured Treponema sp.
TAGATTGCACGCTGTTCCGTTATGTACTTTTCAACCTCGTCTTCTTTTTTTATCGCTCTACCGATAGCCCTAAGCCAAGTCTCAAAACCAGCTATTCCGTTCGGATTTATAGTACGTACATAAGGCACTCCGTATTTCTCTTCAAGAGCATTACCCAGGTACGTGCCCAACGTTCCGCAGATACAGACCGTTGCTGCTGCTTCCGACAGATGAGACAATTCTTCGACTGTAGAATTGCAGTATAAGAACTGCGTTTCCATGCCGAACTGCGCAAAGAGCTTTGTAACCTGCGGACGGGCACTTTCAAAAAAGTTCTTGAAGTTTATGACGTTGCGCTTTTTTACAGGAGGCTTTACAATTCCTTCCAAAACAGCATGATCAGAAATATCAAAGCCTGACGCCCAGATACGGGACTTAAATCCTTCGCAGTGAACAGGAATCAAAGGAACAGAATACTGGTCTTTTATTTGCTCGCAGAGGTCATCGATATTCTCTCCGATAACACCGGAGACACAGGATGTAGAGACAAAAATTGCATCTGGATGATAAGACTCCCATGTATGCTTTATTATATTTTTTAAGGATTCCAAAGCGCCGAATACAGTATCCTGCTCATTGAGGTCTGTGCAGACATAAACAGTGTTTGTCGTCTTGTTTATTCTTGCCGCAAGCTGAGTCTGCATAATCTTGCTACCGGCGGCAACTGCGGCACAACCAGCAGGAGCATGGTAAACAATAGCCACATTCCGTATACCGGACAATTGTCCCAGTGCGCATCCTGACAAACAAGAAGAAGACTGGGAAAAGCACCGTTCCTTGTTCTTAAGAGAACCGTCATGTGAACAGGCAACAAGTTCTTTTAAATCCCCACAGTAGCCTGTAATGGAACCAAGACGCTGTTCTCTTGTGGCCACGTTTGAATTGTCAAAATTAAACGCCATAACATTCCTCCACTTTCTAATTAGCTCTTATATTCCTTTTTTCCTTTGCGCGATTTTTTCTCTGTAAATATTTATTTTTCCAATTGCTTCATCAACATCCATAACTATGTCGAAAGCAGTTATATTTTTTACTGCCAGAGCTCTTACTGCGCCGGGACCGATTTTTGCAGCCAGCACATAGGAACAATCTGCAAGATTTTCCGCGGCTACAAGCAAAGCGTTATCCTCCGCACTGTGCTGAGTCTTACCGTCTTTAGGTACGGTGGAGCAGGAACCCAAGCAAGCCTTTGCAGCAGGACGCCGCTCCACTTCCTGATAGTTACCGTCATCGCTTACTTCGATGATTGTAAAATCTTCAGCCATGCCAAAGTGGGTATCGACTTTCTTTCCGTCACTGGTAGCGACTGCAATCTTATACGCCATTTACACTTCTCCTGCAAACTCAACCGTGACTGAACGTGGCAGTCTGCGTCTGTACTGCAAACGAAAAAGAGAATTTTGATTTTTCAATCATATTCTCTTCCTCAAGTTCTACCGCGCTATAACCTGCACTTGCCAAATGCAGTCCGGCAGACTCTGCCGCAAAGGCTTTCTCTGACTCCAAGCTCTTGCGCTTTTCAATCTCGCGCTTAAGGTAAATCCGGCTGCCTATATCGAACACTCCGGGTACACCTATTGCGTCAGCACGGCAATGCTGACAATGCCGGAACACCGTTATATACCGCTCCGCATCAACACGAGCCTTATCCAACTCTTCACATGTAGGCGCGCGCTTGTCTGCAAACTCCGCCTGCGGAATTACTGGAATTATATTGAACAGTGACGCACCTGCCTGAGCCACAGTCCGTGCGACTTCCTCAATGTGACTGCCGTTAATCTCAGGAACAAGCACGGTGTTAACCTTTACCAGCACATCGGATGCCGACACTTTTCTGATTCCGTCAAGCTGATTATGAATCAGAATTTCTGCGGCTTCTTCACCTTGATACGTCTTGCCATGATAGACAATGCGCCTGTTAATCTGTGCTTCAATTTTAGGGTCAACGGCATTAACAGTAACAGTCAGTGTCTCTATTCCAGCCTTTATAACCTGCTCAGCCTTTTCAGCAAGTAGCAGACCGTTCGTACTCATGCACTTTATAAGCTGCGGATAGGTGCGGTTGATTTTTTCAAACGTCTCAAGCGCATACGGAGTTGCAAGCGTATCTCCAGGGCCTGCAATTCCTGCGACTTTGATTTCCGGACATTTTTCAAGGGCTTCACGGATTACCTCGACAGCATCATCAGGCGTAATCACAGAGCTTGTTGTTCCTGGAACTTGAGCAGTGTCGTTCAGCACCCGGCGGCAAAACCGGCACACAATGTTACAACCCGGACTTACCGGCAGATGAATTCTACCTTTGTTAGTTTTTGCTCCGCCAAAGCACGGATGCTCTTTATAAACTGTTTCCAGAGAATGCACATCCGCCTCCCCCTAAATCTTGTAGTCATCCGCGGCATCCATAAGGCCGTGCTCTATCAATATCTCTTCAAGACGCTCCTGTGTCATCGGGGTCGGAATAGTAAAAAACTGATTTTCATCGATTTTCTTTGCCAAAGAGCGATACTCATTGGCTTGGTCACTTTCCGGCTTATATTCAATGACAGTCTTGCGGCGTATTTCCGCCTGCTGCACAATGTTATTCCGCGGCACATAATGGACAAGCTGAGTGTTCAGTTCCTTTGCAAAAGCCGTAAGAAGCTCCACCTCGCGGTCAACCATACGAGAATTGCAAATCAATCCGCCAAGGCGCACGCCGCCCGTCTTTGCATAGCGGGCAATTCCCTTACAGATGTTGTTCGCCGCATATAAAGCCATCATCTCTCCAGATGCGACTATATAAATTTCCTGCGCCTTACCTTCGCGGATAGGCATTGCGAATCCGCCGCACACAACATCACCCAAGACATCATAGAAAACATAGTCCAAATCAGAAGTATAAGCACCAAGGTTTTCAAGCATCGATATGGCAGTTATAATACCGCGCCCCGCGCATCCTACTCCTGGTTCTGGTCCGCCTGACTCAACGCAACGGATTCCCTCAAAACCGCGCTTTTCAAGATCGTCCAGTTTTATCTCTGTCTTGTTATCCCGGATTGTATCCAGTACAGTCTTCTGGTGCAAACCGCCTAAGAGAAGACGTGTGGAATCAGCCTTGGGGTCACAACCCACAACAAGAATGTTCTTTCCAAGCTCTGCAAGTCCCGCTGTAAGATTCTGCGTCGTAGTGGACTTTCCGATTCCGCCTTTTCCGTAAATCGCAATCTGCCTTAATTTTTTGTCAGCCATAATATCTTTTAATCTCCAAACAAAGCTGTTGAGTAATAGCGGTCTCCAGAATCAGGGAGCAGCGCAACAATTGTCTTTCCTTTATACTCAGGCTTTCCTGCCAAATCTATTGCCGCAGACAGTGCAGCACCAGAAGAAATTCCCACAAGGATTCCTTCAGTCTTTGCAAGCTCCCTTGCGGCAGCAAACGGCTTTTCATTGTCAACATCAATCACACCGTCGTAAATTTTAGTATTCAGAACCTTAGGAACAAAGCCAGCTCCAATCCCCTGAATCTTATGCGCACCGCCGTGACCTTCTGTAAGAACAGGAGAAGTCGCAGGCTCTACGGCAAAAACTTGTATCGCCGGATTCTTTGACTTAAGGAATTCCCCGGTACCTGTAAGAGTTCCGCCTGTTCCTACACCTGCAATGAACACATCTATCTGTCCGTCAGAATCTTCCCACACTTCTGGACCGGTAGTCTCATAGTGCGCCTGTGGGTTTGCAGGATTATCAAACTGACCGAGTATAACGGAGTTTTCGATTTCCTCATTAAGTTCTTTAGCCTTGGCGATTGCGCCTTTCATTCCAAGAGTTCCTTCCGTAAGCACAATCTTTGCGCCGTAAGCTTTAAGAATATTGCGGCGTTCAACACTCATTGTATCTGGCATTGTAAGAATAACTTTATACCCCTTTGAAGCAGCAACCCTCGCAAGTCCTATACCTGTATTCCCTGATGTAGGCTCGATAATTGTAGTGCCATCCTTGAGTTCACCTGACTCTTCTGCTTTTTGAATCATGGCAAGGGCAATTCTGTCTTTAACACTACCGGCCGGATTAAAATACTCAAGCTTGACCAAAATTCTGGCTCCAAGACCAAGTTTCTTTTCCAAATTAGAAACTTCCAAAAGAGGTGTCCGTCCTATAAGTTCAGTCGCATTTTTATACAGCGTTCCCATATTGTCCTCCTGATTTATAACCAAAAGCTTACATTTATTGTTTGTAAGTCAGCAGCATTTTTATAACCTAGCTAATAACTAGGTTATATCTACATAAGGAAGACTACACTAAATCAAAATCTTTGCATAATACTTATTTTCTATATGGGGCTATAATTTATTCCGATAGGAACACTGCAAAAAAATGCCAGTATAAAAAAAAGCGGAAGTCCTGCAGAGCAAGTGCACTTCACTTGCCCTGGACTTCCGCCTGCATATTATATCAGAAGAACTGAATATTTTTAAATCTCAACTTCACCTTCAAAGCAGACCGTAGCATTACCCGAAAGGAACACGCTGTCTCCTGTATAGCGCACGCTGAGCTTTCCGCCTCGCACTTCAACAGTAATGTCAGTGTTTAGCGGAGAATATCCGTTCAGCACAGCGGCAATGGCTGCCGCACACGCGCCGGTTCCGCAGGCAAGCGTCTCGCCGTTGCCTCGCTCCCATACGCGCATCTTAAGCTCGTTAGGACCTGCCACACGCACAAACTCCGTGTTCACGCGCTGAGGGAAAGCCTTGTTGTTCTCAAACATCGGCCCCACTTTCTTAACGTCTTCCTTGTCAACAAACTTGCTGAACACAACGCAGTGAGGATTACCGACAGCCAGGCAGGTAACGGCATACTCTTTGCCGCCTACCTTAAGCGGTACATTGACGATTGCCTCTTTCGGCAGCTTACAGCCCTCGTTCTCGTTCAAGCCGGACGGAACGAATGCGGCCGTCTTAAGCTTGGTAGGCAGACTCTCCGCCGTAAACGTAGGCTTACCCATGTCAACAGTAACAGAAGTGACCTTTCCGTCCTGCTTGTACAGAACCAGCTTCTTTACGCCGCTTCCGGTCTCTATCGTAATCACTTCAGTGTTATCAGTCTTGCGTCCGTGCTTTTCTGAAATGCCGTTGATGTTATTGTCGTACAAGTACTTGCCCACACAGCGGATGGCGTTTCCTGCCATCATGCCTTCCGTTCCGTCAAGGTTAAAGAAGCGCATCTTGGCATCAGCGCACTTGCTCTCTTCGATAAGCACCAGCGAGTCAGCGCCGATACCGCCGCCTCGCCTGTCGCACAAGCGAACGGCAAGACCTGCAGGATTGTTGACAGTCTGCGCCATAGCGTTAATCACAATAAAGTCGTTGCCCGCAGAGTTCATCTTGCAGAAGGCAAGTTTCTGCTTGGTGTCGCGCAACTGGTTGATGTCTACAAGCTCCACGTTCTCGGCAGAGTACTTGGACTTAAGACAGTCAGCAATCGCGTTAGCTGTGTCAATTGCCGTAAGACAAGGTATGTCGCGCTCAACGGCGTGCCGTCTCATGCGAACGGAGTCCGCGCGCGGATTGCGCCCCTTGGCGGACGTTGAAATCACGTAGTCAACCTTGCCGGTGTCAAGCAGGGTAAGCAGGTTGTCGTCCGGGTTCTCGTGAATCTTGTTCACCACCGTAACGTCCATACCGAAGTCGCTGATGACCTTTGCCGTTCCCTCAGTGGCATAGAGCTTAAAGCCCATGTCATAGAACTTCTTGGCAAGGTCAGGAATCTCGTACTGGTCAGTCTTGCGCACGGTAAAGAGCACGCCGCCACTGCGCTTCATAGTATAGCCGGCTGCAATCAAGCCCTTAAAGATTGCCTCCTCGCGCGTAGAGGCAAGTCCAAGAACCTCACCGGTTGACTTCATCTCAGGACCTAAGTGCGTGACTACGTCCATCAGCTTTTCAAACGAGAAGACCGGAACCTTAACCGCATAGTAAGGCGGATTGCGGTACAGCCCTGTTCCGTAGCCAAAGTCGCGCACGCGCTCGCCGAGCATGGCGCGTGTGGCAAGCTCCACCATTGGAACACCGGTTACTTTGCTTATGTAAGGAACTGTACGTGAAGAGCGCGGGTTCACTTCTATAATATACAGGTCGTTATTGTAGATAAGATACTGAATATTCACCAAGCCCTTTGTGCCCAGGGCAAGGGCAAGCTCGCGGCTCTGGTTTATGATTTTCTCGCGCATGATGTCGTTCAGGTTCCAGCTCGGGTATACAGCGATTGAGTCTCCTGAGTGGATTCCTGTGCGCTCTATGTGCTCCATGATGCCGGGAATCAAGATGTCCTCGCCGTCGCAGATTGCGTCAACCTCAAGCTCAGTGCCCATCATGTACTTGTCAATCAGGACAGGGTTCTCAATTTCCTGTGAGAGGATAATCTTCATGTACTCCTTTACGTCATCCTCATTAAAGGCGATAATCATGTTCTGACCGCCCAGAACATAAGACGGACGCAGCAGAATCGGGTAGCCGATGCGTTCGGCGGAAGCAAGTGCTTCTTCTGTGGTAAATATTGTCTCACCTTTCGGCTTGTTGATTTTTAGCTTGTCGCACAGCTCCTCAAAGCGCTCGCGGTCTTCGGCAACGTCGATTGAGTCCGCGCTGGTGCCCAGGATACGTATGCCCTGACTGTCAAGGAACTTGGTAAGCTTAATGGCAGTCTGTCCGCCAAAGGCAACAACAACACCAATCGGCTTTTCTGTGTTGTACACGCCCATAACGTCTTCCGGCGTAAGCGGCTCAAAGTACAGGCGGTCGCTCGTGTCAAAGTCGGTTGAAACGGTCTCCGGGTTGTTGTTAATCGTAACAACGTCGTAGCCGAGCTTCTTTAAGCTCCACACGCACTGAACGGAAGCATAGTCAAACTCAATGCCCTGCCCGATTCTGATAGGGCCTGAGCCAAGGACAATGACCGTTCCCTTTGAAGACTTCTTGCCGTTCTTCTCGCGCTCGGCAATGAACTCACCGGCCTCATTTTCGTTATTGTATCCGGCATAGAAATACGGAGTCTCCGCATTGAACTCACCGGCACAAGTGTCTACCATCTTGTAGGAAGGGCTGATGTGTGCAAGCTTGCCCTCCGCAACAAGTTTTGCCGCCTCGCCGGCCTCTTTGAGCACGCCGCTTGAGCCAACTATGCTCACGCCTGTAAGGCGCTCTATCACCTTGTCAGGATAGCCGAACTTTTTTGCAGCCTTGTAACAGTCCAACGTCAGCTCGCCATCACCAGACTTAATCCGTGCAAAGTGCTGTTCCATGTCGGACAGCTTCTTTAGGTGGTTAAGGAACCAAGAATCTATCTTGGTAATCTTGTTAATTTCTTCTACAGAAAGGATATTGCGCTTGAGCGCCTGAAAAATGGCAAAGAGCCGCTGGTCAGTGCATTCTCCGACTCGCCTCTTGATATCTTCGTCGCTCTCTTCCTCAAAGACAGGCAGGTTCAGGCTGTCTACGCCCACTTCCGCACCGCGCGCCGCTTTCATAATTGCCTGCTCAAAGCTAAAGCCGATAGCCATCACCTCGCCGGTCGCCTTCATCTGCGTGCCCAGCGTGCGCTTGGCGTACACGAATTTGTCGAACGGGAACTTAGGCATCTTGACAACAACATAGTCAAGCACCGGCTCAAAGCAGGCGGCCGTCTTCTGCGTAACAAAGTTCGGTATCTCGTCAAGGTTGTAGCCGATGGCAATCAGCGTGGCAACCTTTGCAATCGGGTAACCGGTCGCCTTGGACGCAAGCGCGGAAGAGCGTGACACGCGCGGGTTAACCTCAATGACCGCATACTCGAACGAATCCGGCTTGAGCGCAAACTGGCAGTTGCAGCCGCCTTCCATGTCAAGCGAGCTGATGATGTTCAGCGCTGCAGAGCGCAGCATCTGGTATTCCTTGTCACTCAGCGTCACGGCAGGGGCAATGACTATGGAATCCCCTGTATGCACGCCGACAGGGTCAAAGTTTTCCATAGAACAAACGGTAAGCACATTGCCGGAATGGTCGCGCATGACCTCAAACTCAATCTCTTTCCAACCGGCAATGCACTTTTCCACCAGAATCTGATGAATCGGAGAGCGGTGCAGTCCGTTCTGCGCTATTTCAACAAGCTCTTCGTGCGTGTTGGCAATGCCGCCGCCTGTTCCGCCAAGAGTAAACGCCGGGCGCACAATCACCGGATAGCCAATCTTGTTGTCTGCAAAGTCAAGGGCGTCTTCCAGTGTTGTTACGACCTTGCTAGGAATGCACGGCTCGCCGATGGCTTCCATGGTGTCCTTAAAGAGCTGGCGGTCCTCCGCCTTGTCTATAGTCTCGGGCTTGGCTCCCAAAAGGCGCACCCCATGGCTCTTTAAAAAGCCGGATTTGGCAAGCTCCATGCAGAGCGTAAGCCCAGTCTGACCGCCCAGACTGGACAATATTGAGTCAGGCTTTTCTTTTTCTATAATACGCTGAATCGTTTCAGGGATAAGCGGCTCAATGTAAATTGATTCCGCCATGGAATGGTCGGTCATGAGGGTTGCAGGGTTTGAATTTACAAGAACAACCTCAAGCCCCTGCTCTTTCAAGGCCTTGCAAGCCTGGCTTCCTGCATAATCAAACTCGGCGGCCTGACCGATAACAATCGGACCGGAACCGATGACCATTACTTTGTGAATCTGTGGATTTAAAGGCATTTTTCACTCCCTGTTTTTGCGTTATTATATTGCTGTTTAAAAGTTGTTGTACAGATAAAAAAATACCCTCGCTGAGCGGGGGCAGAATTTAAAAAAAGATAATTAAAAGCCGGAATCTTCGGAGAATAAATCTTAAGAAAACTTTTAGTACCTAAAGCCATACTAAAGCATTAGTATAGTAAATTTTGAATAAATATGCAAGATGCTTAGTTATACCGTTATCTTCTCAAAGTCAGAGGCCGGGTGCTTGCAGGTAGGGCAGATAAAGTCCGGCGGCAGCTCTTCCCCTACCCAGACAAAACCGCAGATTTTGCATCTCCATGCAGTCTTGCCGCCCTCTGATGCAGTCTGTGCCGGCTTAGGCTTGATGTGCTCATGGTAGAAGGTATAGGTTGCGGACGGAACGTCACTAAGCACTTCCATGTCTGTAATATCTGCAATAAAGAGCGTGTGACTGCCCAAGTCCACAGTCTGCACGACCTTTGCGCAGATATAGGCATTGCAGCCTTCCGTAATATAATAAATTCCGTTGCCGCCACGCTTTGCACCGTTAAAACCGGCAAATTTGTCGCTGTCCTTGCCTGAAGCAAAGCCAAAGCGCTTAAAGAGGTCAAAGGACGCTGCCTCGCTAATGACGGAAACAGTGAACTCACCGCTTGAAGCAATCATAGAATTAGTGTAGTTCGCCTTGTTCACTGCAATAGAAATGCGGTTCGGCTGCGACGTGACCTGCATGGCCGTGTTTATAATGCAGCCGTTGTCCTTATCGCCATTCTTTGCCGTAAGAACAAACAGCCCGTAACTTATCTTAAACAGTGCTTTAGTATCCATACAAGTATTCTAGCACAGCTTTAAGGCAAAAGCAAACGGAACTGACCGCAGGAGTGTCAGACCCGGCATAAAAAAGTTTGTGTTTTTAGATTTTCTGTCATATACTCAAAGATATATGCAAGATTCAACAAAAAAATTCAATATTTCAAGTCTGATTATCAGGCTGCCCCTATACATCGTTGTATTCTGCGCAATACTCTACATTGTTAACGGTCTGATTGGCTACCGGGTATTCAAGTCGCTCTTTGAAGGCGAATACGAAAAAATCACGCAGCAGTTCGCCTACACAGCCCTGTCATACATAGACGGAGACGCCATTCCCTACTACGAAGCCGGCAAGCCTGCCGATGAAGCCTGGCACGAGACAGACCGCAGACTCAACGTGCTTACCCAAACCGCAACACTCGCCTACATATACGTCACTGTTCCAGACCAAAAATTCGAGACGCGCACTTATATATATGACACAGTTCACCCGGAAATCATAAACGGCAAGGCGTATCCATTGGGGCAGATTAACTCTCTCAAAAAATACGACGCAGACTACATCAGTAATCTAAAGCAAGTCATGATTGAAGGCAAACCCTATATCCGCTTTGCATACAACAAGACCGGCGGTCATGTAACAACTTCCATTCCGGTAAGAGACAGCAACTCGCGGATTGTGGCCATACTAAGCATCGTAAAGCCCATGAGCGAAGTCCAGATGCTCAAGAACCGCTACATAAGATCCACGTTTGTATTCTCCTCAATACTCACTCCGCTGTTCATAATCATCTATATAATAATCCTCTACCGCTCTGTGACAAAGCCTCTGGTTCTTGTCACCAACGAGACAGAGAACTTTGCACGCCACAAGGGAGAACTTTCCGGCCTGCTAAGAAACATAAAGGGCAAGAGCGAAATTGCCACCCTGGCACGTGCCGTCGAGAAGATGAGTGTGGACATGCACCGCTACATAGATGACCTTACGCACACCACCGCAGAAAAGGAGCGATTGAGCGCGGAGCTTGACGTTGCCACGCAGATTCAGGCGAACATGCTGCCGCGTCTGTTCCCCCCGTATGCAGACCATCCTGAAATAGAGCTGTTCGCTTCTATGGAGCCTGCAAAGGAAGTCGGCGGTGACTTCTACGACTTCTTTATGGTAGACGACGACCACTTTGCCATAGTCGTAGGAGACGTAAGCGGCAAGGGAGTTCCGGCCGCCCTCTTTATGGTGATTGCAAAGACGCTGATTAAGAACGTCTGCCTACAGGGCAAAACCCCTGCCCAGGTATTTGAGGAAGTCAACAATCAGCTGTGCGAGGGCAACGATGCCGGGCTGTTCGTCACCTGCTGGATGGGAATTCTTACGCTGAGCACCGGTCTTATGGAATTTGCAAACGCAGGTCACACATCCCCGGTCATGCACCACAACGGCACAGTAGAATTCCTTACCGTAAAACCCAATCTCATGCTGGCAGGTCTGCCAGACACCAAGTATGACAACCATTCCGTCACGCTCAAGCCGAAAGACCGACTCTTTGTGTACACAGACGGTGTAACTGAAGCCACGAACGAAAACAACGAGCTGTACGGCGAGGAACGGCTTTTGGCATCCATAAAAGACAAGCAGAACCTGTCTTCAAAAGAGATTCTGGAGGAAGTCCGCAAGGAAATCAGCAACTTTGAGGGGAACGCGCCGCAGTTTGACGACATCACAATGCTGGAACTGTCGCTCAAGGAACTGGTAGCCGAAAAGTTCCAGTCAAAGATTTTTGACGCCACCGACGAGAACATGCAGGCTGTTACGGACTTTATTCATTCCATGCTGCCGCAGGACTGCCCTCTTGAGATAGTGAACAAACTGGATCTGGCGGTTGAAGAGGTCTACATAAACATAGCCCACTACGCATATAAGCCAGAAAAGGGAATTGTAGAGATTTCCTGCAATATGGCTAAGAACGCGGACACACCTGTTATAACCATATCATTTAAGGACAGGGGCGTTCAGTTCGACCCGCTTGCAAAAGAAGACCCCGACATTACGCTTTCTGCAGACGACAGGGAAATCGGCGGGCTGGGAATATTCCTAACGAAGCAGTTTATGGATAACGTCAGCTATTCGTATATCGACGGCCAGAACGTCCTCACCATGCAGAAGACGCTGGCACTATAAGAGAAACTGGTATGGACTTTATGCGATTGCAAGCACACTGTCCATGCCGGTGGCCTTGAACACCTGCTTGCAGAACTCTGACGGATTTTGCACAACAAGCTTACCGCCGAAGCCTGACATAAGCTTGTGAGCCAAGAGCACGACACGCAGTCCCGCGCTTGAAATATACTCAACCGCCTGTAAGTCCATGACAAGCGTCTTAATTCCCTTCGTACACTCGCGGAGCTTTGTCTCAAGCTGAGGAGCTGTGGTAGTGTCCAGTCTGCCGGAGACTGAAACAACGTTAGTATCACCATTCTTATTTTCTGAAATATCCATATCCTTTATTGTCTCACTTTCTAAAAAAAAGTCAATGGTAAGCTGTAAAATATAATTCCCCAAAATAAAAAGGTTTTCAACCTTCTGTTATAATGGAAATTGCACAGACCAAAAAACAGGAGGAAGAAAACCTAATGGAGAATATAGCACGAAAGAAGAGAAAAGAAAACAGCTGCTTTTGCCACAGCAAGAGGCTTCTGCTGGAAGGCTACCTGCTCGGCAAGCGTGGATACCCAAAAATCACGAAAAAGACAGAGCTGGCAAAGATTTTCGGGTGTGACAGGAAAACCATATACAATGAGATGCAACGCGGACTTGTGGAGCATACGAAAACAGACATGAGCAAAGTCTGGGAATACAATGCGGACTATGCCCAGCTGAAGGCTGACTGGGAGAACACGGCCAGGGGGCGGAAATTGAAAATAGGAAGCGACTTCATCCTGTGCGCCGAGCTGAAAAGGCTGATTGTGGATGAGAACTACAGCCCCTATGCAGTGCTGGCCGAGTTCAGGCTTAACGGCTGGAAGACGGAGACAAGGTTCTGCGAGAAGACTCTCTACAACTGGGTGAACAAAGGCGATGTCGCGGGGGTGGAGCGGACAGACCTGCCCAACAAGGGGGTAAAATACCGGGAGAAAGGTTCCACAAGGCGCTACAGCCGCACCAAATGCGCGGAGCACAGCATCGACAAACGGCCGGCAGAGGTCGAGACGCGGGAAAGTTTCGGCCATTGGGAACTGGACACCGTAAAAGGCGGGGCGGACAAAGGAACGGAATGCCTTTTCACCATGACTGAGCGCAAGAGCCGCAATGAGATTGCGAGAAAGATTCCCGACGCAAAAGGGGAAAGTGTAATCGATGTCCTTGACGGCATAGAAAGAGAAATCGGCAGCGAGGCATTCAGAAGGATTTTCAGGACGCTCACCTGCGACGGGGGAACAGAGTTCATGAACATTGAGGGAATCGAAAGAAGCTGCATCGACGGGAAACCCAGGACAAAACTCTACTTCGCGCATCCTTACACAGCCTGCGAGCGCGGCACGAACGAGAATCACAACAGGATTCTCCGCCGATTCTTCCCTAAGGGCTGTGATTTTTCGCTGGTCACTGATGAGGAAGTCCGGCAAGCGGAGGAATGGATGAACAACTATCCTAGAAAGATTCATGACGGTCTTACCCCCGCCATGATTTATAAAAAATGTTGTAATTTATGACAGAAAAGTGGGGAATTATTATTTACAAGTTACC
>CAZKPZ010000075.1:0-13012 GCA_964554745.1 uncultured Treponema sp.
CTGAATCCGAAGCCGCCGGTTTTAAAGAAACTCTCTATGATTCATTTGCAATTTACAATGTGTACAGCGGCAAGCCCTATCAGCTGACGGTGAGCGTAGGCTACGCGCCCATGCAGGGTTTAGGAGAGGCTGCCGTTAAAGACTTGATAAAGCGGGCTGACGCAGCCTTGTACCAGGAAAAGAAAAACTGATTCCCTGCTTTTCAGCGTGTGTCTCCTCTATTTTTTTAGGTATACCATAAGCAGCATGATGTCGCTGTTGCGTATGCCGCTTATGCGCGATGCCTGCCCCAGAGTGAGCGGACGCACCTTCTCAAGCTTGCCGCGGGACTCCGCGCTTAAGGCTACAATCTTACCGTAGTCAAACGATGACGGAATGCGCGCGTCTTCCATGCGGTGCAGCTTGGCCACGCGGGCATCCTGCTTTTCTATGTAGTACTTGTACTTGTAATCCTCTTTTGCCTCTTCCCATTCCGCATCGGTGTAGATGTCGGGCTTTGCCGCATCCGGATGCTTTTCAAGGTACAGTGCCGCCTCGTCCACGTGCTCGTACTTAAGCGTTACGACATCCATCTGCGCCTTGCTGATAAGCCCAACCTTAAAGCCCTTTGCCCTCAGGCGGCGGTCTGCCGTGTCATGGCGCAGCTTAAGGCGGTACTCGGCGCGAGCGGTGAACATGCGGTACGGCTCTTTTGTGCCCAGAGTCACCAGGTCATCAATCAAAACGCCGATATAAGCTTCGTCGCGCCCCAGTATGAGCGGCTCATATTCGGGGATATCCCTAAAGTGCGCGGCGCACGCAGAGTCCGCTGACGCTGCCATTTTGTCTATAAGGTTTTTTGTCTCGCGCGCGGAGATTTCCGCAAAGTGCCTTAGCTCTTCTGCATTGAAGGTCGGCTTGCACTCAAAGTGCCCGGCTTCGGCGCTCGCCGGCGAGCTGCCAAGACTTGCGTCCGGCGTGCAGAGCGCGCCGCAGAGCTTTTTGTGCTCGCGTGCGTAGAGCGCCGCGTTGATTCCTGCAACCAGCCCCTGCCCGGCGGCTTCCTCGTAGCCTGAAGTTCCGTTTATCTGCCCCGCGTTGAACAGTCCTGCCACGCGCTTTGTCTCAAGCGACGGAAAGAGCTGCGTAGGCTCCACGTAGTCGTATTCAACGGCGTAGCCAGGTCGGCTTACCGTGCAGGTCTCAAAGCCTGTCATAGTCCGCAGAAAGCTGTCCTGCACTTCTTCCGGCAGGGAAGACGACAGGCCGTTAAAGTAAATCTCGTCTGTATCAAGGCCTTCCGGCTCAACAAAAATCTGATGGCGGTCGCGGTCAGGAAAGCGCATTACCTTGTCTTCAATGGAAGGGCAGTAGCGCGGCCCTACGCCGTGGATTTTGCCAGAATACAAGGGGGAGCGCCCTATATTCGCGCGGATTATCTTGTGCGTCTCTTCGTTCGTGTAGACCATGTGGCAGGGCACCTGTATGCGCTCCACGCTTTCATCGTCGAAGCTGAACGGAATGATTTGCGCGTCTCCTTCCTGCAGACTCAGGTTCGTAAAGTCGACCGTGTGCCTTAGAATTCGCGGCGGAGTGCCGGTCTTAAGTCGGCCTGTCGTAAAGCCCAGCCGCGACAGGCTTTCTGTAAGCCCGAACGCGCCGCTTTCTCCCAGTCTGCCGCAAGGCGCGTCATATTCGCCGATAAAGATGCGTCCGCCCAGGAATGTTCCTGTGGTGAGCACAATTGAGCGCACCGGAATCACGCGGCCGCGCTCCGTTACTATGCCTATGACCTTCTGCCGTCTGCCGCTTTTGGCAGCCTCGGTGAGATAGGGGTTAGTCTTGTTGCCTCGGCGCTCGCCGGGAATGCTGCCGTCTTCCGCGCTGCTGTCTGTCTCGGGGGGCAGGGGAGTGGAGCTTGCCGTTGTAAGAATGTCCACCGCCGTATCCATGAGAGTGGAGAGATTGTCGGTAAGCTCCAGCGTGTGACGTGCGAGCTTTGAGTATTCTATCTTGTCTGCCTGGCTACGCGGTGCCTGTACCGCAGGACCGCGGCTCTTGTTGAGCATGCGGAACTGTATCATGGAGTGGTCTATCAGGCGGCCCATCTCGCCGCCCAGCGCGTCTATCTCGCGCACGATGTTGCCCTTGGCGATTCCCCCGATAGACGGGTTGCAGCTCATGCGGCCGATTGAATCTACTGTCTGTGTGATTAAAAGCGTCTTAAGCCCCATCCTTGCCGCTGCAAGAGAGGCCTCTATTCCGGCATGCCCGCCGCCGACAACGGCGACATCGAAAGAATCGTAAAATGACATAGTTAGCGCAATTATAGCGAATTTGCCATCTGTGTGCAATTACGGCTAAAATTGCGCCGGCCGTGTGCTTCAGACTACAGCAGTGCCTTTATGCACTCTTCCACCTTTTCCATTTTTGCTGTCGGCTCAAACCGGGCTACGACAGAACCTTCGCGGTTTATGATAAACTTGGTGAAGTTCCACTTGATGTCGCTCTTTTTGTTCCAGTCCGGGTCTGCCTTGGCGAGCATTTCCTCAATGACCTGGCGGTACTTGTGCTCGTCAAAGCCCTTGAATCCCTGTTGTGACTTGAGGTATGTGTAAAGAGGAAGCTCTTTTGCACCGTTCACGTCGGACTTCTTCATCTGCGGAAACTTAGTGTTGTAGTGCAGCGTGCAGAATTCGTGAATCTCAGCATCGCTGCCCGGTGCCTGTCCGCCGAACTGGTTGCACGGAATATCTACCACCTCAAGCCCCTTGTCGTGGTAGGCTTCGTACATCTTTTCAATCGGCTCGTAGTCCGGCGTAAAGCCGCATCCGGTGGCCGTGTTTACAATCATAATAACCTTGCCCTTGAAATCTGCAAGCGCAAGTTCGCTGCCGTCTGTCTTTGTGACCTTGTAATCGTAAATGGATGCCATGTTTTTCATCCGTATGTTTAGTTTGATGAAAGTTTTTTGCCGAAAAGTTCCGCTTCCTTTAGCAGATCTGCGTTGGGCATGCTTTTTGCGTAGCACGTCTCATCTGCAACAGTGATACCCTTTGCCTCAAGCACTTTCTTCATGAGCGGGAAGGCTCTCTTTGAGAGCATCGATGTAGAGAACATCACGACCTTGCCGACTTTGGAAGCGTCCAGGCTTTCAAGGTAGTCCTTAAGGTGCTTGTCCAGAAATGCCGCGTAAAGTCCCGACCCGATGAACAGCACGTCGACCTTTTCAGTCATTTCTGCCGGAACGGACTCTGCCGTTACACCCGCTCCCTTTGCAATTGCCTGTGCAAGAGCCTTTGTGTGCCCTGTTCGTGAATAATAGCGTACTGCTGCTTTCATATTTTCCTCCAAAAAATTAATTCCGTTGTATGTTTTCTATAAGTTCGTAAAGCAAGTCATGTAGTTGCATGAGCTTTTCCTTGGGCATAGCAACGCACTTACCCACTTCCTGCGGAATGTGCAGGCATCTTTCTCTCATCTCACGTCCGGCTTTTGTCAGCGAGATTACTACAATCCGTTCATCTCCTGCCTTGCGCTCCCGCTTTATGTAGCCGCCCAATTCCATCTTTTTTAGCACTGGCGTGATAGTGCTGTTGTTAAGGTAGAGCTTTTGCCCCAGTTCCCCTACGGTTATGCCGTCTTGCTCCCAGAGAACCATGAACGTTATGTACTCCGCATAGGTGAGATCCAGCGGCTTAAAGTATGGATTGTACTTGCTTGTAATCTGTCTGGCTGCCGCGTACAAGGGGAAGCACAGTTGGTTTTGCAGTCTAAGGAGTTCATATTGTTTGCTGTCAGTTTTCATGTGCCTCTCCTGTGTGGCGTTCTTATCGTACGAATTGTATACAATCGTATTGTATTTTGTCAAGTGATATTTAGAACAATTAATAAATACCTTGCACTTGCCATTTTACACACTGCTGCCAGCTATGCCTTGACTAAAGCACAGTTAGAGGGTCTGTTTTGTTCTGTGGCACTTGTAAGAGAGGGGAGTTTTAGTTTTCGGTCAGCAGCATTTCAAAGCGGTCCTGATTGGAGACTTCTTCCTGGACAAAGAAGTCAGGGTTCTGCTTTATGATGCTTGAAAGCTGGTCTTCCAGTTTGTGCAGGTGGTTTTTCATGAATGTTTTTGCGTATTTTGCAGAGCCGTCCTGTATGGCCTGCAGGATTTCCTGGTGCTCAAGCACGACTTTTTTCATTATGTTGTTGTCTTGCGCCGTTATGTTGCGTATGCGCGAGTAATGGTTGCTGGTTGAAAGTATCGTTTCCCATGCAAGAATCTGCCCGGTTGCATAAAAGGTCAGTTCGTGGAATTCGTTGTCAAGGTCCATCAATGCGGGAAAGTTGCTCTTTGCGACGGCTTCCTCCTGCTTTTCTATATTCGTCTCAAGCTGTTCCATGTATTCAAGCTTGCAGCAGTGCGTAAGCTGTTCCATATTGGCGCACTCAAGGCTTTCCCTTATAAATCGTTCCTGCTGCACGCGGCTCAACCGGATTTTTGACACGAAAGTCCCTTTCTGTGGAAAGATGTCTAAAAGACCGTCCCTCTGCAGCCTGATGAAGGCTTCGCGGACGGGCGTACGGCTGACGTTGAGCTTTTCTGCTATTTCCTGAGTGCTCATCTCCGCGCCAGGTTTAAGCTGCAAGTTCATTATGTTCTTTTTAAGCGCGTTGTAGACCGCCGCCTGTACACTGCCGTTATTTGCCATAAAATCCGCCTAAAGTGATATACTAACATATTAGTTTAATAGTTCCTGTTTGTCAACTTTTTATAAATTAAAATGTAAAAAACGGAGCGGGTTTCTGTACGAAGGACGCGGGCGCGCGGACTTAATTGCTTCGGTACAAAAACTCCCGGTTGTACTAAAAAGAATCTCCAGTTGTACTAAAAGGAATACCAAGTTGTACTAAAAGGAATAACCAGTTGTACTAAAAGGAAGTTTTGGATCTATTAAAAGCAAGTCTTGGACCGGTTGAGAAAATCTTTCGGACAGACTAAAAAGAGGTCTTGGATGTACAAAAAAAATCATCTGGACATATTAAAACAAAAAGTAAGACCGGCACGGCGGCTTCTAATTGGTGTGTTTGCGATACAGCTGATAGCGCAGTGAAGCATTTTTTTCCGATGACCCACCGCGAATTAATAAGAAAAAAAACGCTTGACAGAGTACAGGGGTGGGCTTATAATTAACATACTAACATATTAGTATGTTAATACGTAAACAGGAGAACGCCTATGAAAAAATTGATTGCTTTGGGAATTTCTACAGTTTTGGTTGCCGGAATGGCATTTGCATGGCCTTGGTCAAAGAATAAGTCTTCTTCAAAGAAGAAATCAGCAGGAAAGATTGCTGTTACTTTTGCAGGAACAGAGGCCGCGACCACCGGTCAGAGCCGCATGATGCAGGCCGTTGCGGACAAGCTTAACGCCACAGGCCGCTTTGATGCTACTGTTCAGGTTGCGGGAGCCTTGTCCGGCGATACAGATGCTCTTGTTACTCAGGCAAAGCTTGGTGTAAGTCTTGTAGTTCCGAGTGATCCAGGACGCCTTGCCAGTCAGTTCAATATCCCTGACATGAACATCCTCATGGCTCCTTATGTTTTGACGGATCCTGCTTTGCTCAAGAAGCTTCCTGACACGAAGCTCTTCAAGGAGTGGCAGGCAGAGCTTGAAAAGAAGGGAATCGTCTATATTACAAATATGTACAATGGATTCCGCTGCTTCTATACAACCACACCGGTAAAGCATGTTTCTGACCTTTCCGGTCTCCGTATCCGTGGATTCGGCAATGCAATCGGAAACAATTTGGCAAAGTACTTGGGTTTTGCAAACATCGGTATTTCATGGGGCGAAGTTTTCCAGGGACTGCAGACAAAGACTCTTGACGGTTGTGAAGTTCAGGTTGCTACTGCAGACGGTTCAAGATTGTACGAAGTCGTAAAGAATCTTGCCATGACCAAGCACTATATGCTTCAGTCTGCATTCGTCTGCTCAGCGGCTTTCTATAACAGCATGTCAAAGGAAGACCAGGAGCTTTTCACAAAGACAATGCGTGAGACTGCTCTTGAATATGGCGCAATTATCGAAAAGGAAGAGTCTGGCTTCTATGAGAACATGAAGAAGAATGGCGTTAAGATTGTTGACGTAGACATTGCTGAATTCCAGAAGGCAATCGACCCGCTCTACAAGAACAACGACCTTGGCTTCTCTGCAGGACTCAAGGACAGATTGTTCAGCGAACTTAAATAGGTAAGTAAAATAATTCGTTTGGAATCTGATTCTGTTCCTGTCTCCGGAAAGGTTGACGGGAGAATCAGGTTCCTGCATGATGTGGCATCCATATTCCCGTTTTCGTTAGGATTTAGTATGAAGAAAATTTACGAATGTTTTTGCAAAGTGGAAACTGGCATTTGTGGTGTCGGTTTTATCTTTCTTGTAGTTTTTGTTTTTATTTCTGCAATATTGCGTTTTTTTAGAATTTCCGCTTCATGGAATATTGACTTGGCGATGCTCCTTTTGGCGTGGACTTCATTCCTTGGAGCAGACATTGCATGGAGAAGCGGTCAGCTGATTGGAATTGACCTTGTGACAAGGTATTTCCCCAAGAAACTTCAGAAAATTGTTCTTATAGCTGTGTATGCAATAATTCTGTGTACGACGGTTGTGATTTTTATATACGGCGTCAGACTCTGCTGGACGGAACGCCTGCGCACCTATCAGTCAATGCCTATTCCGTATTCGCTTGTAACGCTGAGTCTTGTTGTTGCAACTTTTTCCATGTCGATTTCAACGGCGATAAAGATTAAGAATTGCATACAGCATTTTAATTCTGCTGAATAAAAACCCGGAGAAAAATATGTCGCTTCTTCTTATATGTTTTGTTGTGTTCCTGCTGTTGGGTATGCCGATAGCATTTGTAATCGGTATAGCCGGTTTCGCGTTTTTCTATAGCCAGCCGATGCTGCCTTTTGAGGCCGCGGTTCAGATGGTGGTTCTGCAAAGTCAGTCGTTCGCATTCCTTGCAGTTCCGTTCTTTATCTTTGCCGGTAACTTGATGAATGTTTCCGGCATTACAGACCAGCTTTTGAGCCTGGCTCGTCTTTTGACGCGCCGCATGTACGGCGGTACTGCCCAGATTTCTGTAGTCATGTCTACCTTGATGGGCGGCGTTTCCGGTTCTGCCACTGCCGACGCTGCTATGGAAACAAGAATCCTTGCTCCCGAGATGATGAAGGTTGGCTATACAAAGGGCTATATCTGTTCTGTAAACTGCCTTACGGCTCTTATCACTGCGACCATTCCGCCGAGCCTTGGTCTTATTATCTTTGGCTTTGTCGGCGAGGTTTCAATAGGACGATTGTTTGCCGCCGGTATTGTGCCGGGTGTCTTGATGATGGCATTTCTTATGGCTACAACATCCATAACAAGCCGCATCAGAAGATTTGATCCGCCAAAAGCTGATGCCCCTAAGCTTACATTCAAAGAGATTTTTGACAATCTTAAAGTTTCTATCTGGGCGCTCTTGTTCCCGGTCATTCTTATTGTCGGAATAAGATTCGGCGTGTTCACTCCGTCTGAGTCGGGAGCCTTTGCTGTTGTATATGCTCTTGTTGTAGGCAAGTTTGTTTACAAAAAACTGAACTGGCAGAACTTTAAGGAAGCTCTCATCACCACAATAAAGGACAACGGTGCAATTATGCTCATCATCGCCATGTCAGGGCCTTTCAGCTATGCCGTTACATGGGTCAAGCTTCCTGCTGCGCTCAGTTCTTTTATATTCGGAATAACAGAGAATCCTCAGCTCCTTACGCTCATTATGCTGGGATTCCTGTTTATCACCGGTATGTTCGTAGACAGCAATGTAAACTTCCTGCTGCTTACTCCGATTTTCCTGCCGATGGTCACGAGCGTAGGTATGGATCCTGTCCACTTTGGCGTTCTGATGGCTACAATCGTTACGCTTGGTGTTATGACTCCTCCAATCGGTTCCGCTTTGTATACGGTATGCGGTATCATCGGGTGTCCGCCGGAAGAATATACAAAAGAAAGTCTGCCGTTCCTGTTTGCCATTCTTCTTGAGCTGGCGATTCTTGTATTCTGCCCTAAGCTTGTGCTGTTTATCCCGAATATGATATTCGGTGTTGCCGGTTGAGTTTTGTTAATGCACGCGGCTGTTTTTAGCGGAGGTACTTTTTTATGCGTATGACAATGAGGTGGTACGGTTCAAAATATGACACCGTAACCTTGAATCAGATAAGACAGACTGGTTATGTAAAAGGCATTATTACAACGCTGTACAATAAAATGCCTGACCAGCTGTGGACGTTTGAAGAGATAAAGGCTCTTAAAGACGAGGTTGAGGCGGAGTCTCTTACGCTTGACGGTATAGAGAGCGTTAATGTAAGCGATGCCATCAAGACTGCCGGTAAGGACAGGGACAAGGATATTGAGACATATATAAAGACCTTGGAAAACCTTGGCAAGAACGACATCCACATGGTCTGCTATAACTTTATGCCGGTCTTTGACTGGACTCGCACGGAGCTTGCGCGCAAACGGCCGGACGGTTCCACCGTTATGGCATATAACCAGAAAGCAGTTGATGCGATAGACCCGGAGCGCATGTTCGAGTCTATTTCCGGTGACATGAACGGAACTGTTATGCCGGGTTGGGAACCGGAACGTATGGCGCGCGTAAAAGAGTTGTTTCAGGAGTATAAGGACGTTGACCAGGAAAAGCTCTTTGCGAACCTCAAGTATTTTCTTGAGGCCATAATGCCGGTGTGCGACAAGTACGACATCAATATGGCGATTCACCCCGATGATCCTGCATGGTCTGTGTTCGGGTTGCCTAGAATTATCACTACTCTGCCGAACCTGCAGAAGATGATGAAGATGGTTGACAACCCTCATAACGGAGTGACGCTTTGTTCCGGTTCTTACGGAACTAACCCGGACAACGATATTCCTGCCACAATCCGTGCGCTCAAAGGCCGCATTCATTTTGCCCATGTGCGCAACCTGCGTTTTAACGACGGCAAGAATGACTTTGAGGAAGCCGCCCACTTGAGCAGCGACGGTTCGTTTGATATGTACGAAATTGTAAAGGCTTTGTACGAAACTGGTTTTACGGGACCTATCCGCCCTGATCACGGACGCGCTCTGTGGGGCGAAAAGGCAATGCCAGGCTACGGTCTGTATGACCGTGCTCTTGGTGCCGCATATATCTGCGGCTTGTGGGAAGCGGTTCAAAAGAACAGATAGAGGTAAGGGAAGATGAAACTTACGCTTGCAGAGTTACAAGACAAGGCGGCATGGACAAAAGCCGGTGTGGAGCTGCCTAAGTATGACGTTAAGAAAGTTTGCGATTCGACAAAGAAAAATCCGGTATGGTTGCACTTTGGAATCGGAAATATCTTCCGCATTTTTATTGGCGGACTTGCGGATACACTCTTGAATCAAGGGCTTACCGATAAGGGAATTACCTGTGCGGAGTCATTCGACTTTGATATTGTAGACAAGATTTACAAACCCTTTGACAATCTTGTGCTCGGAGTTACACTTAATGCAGACGGCTCAACTGGAAAGAAGATAATAGGTTCTCTTACAGAGGCTATAAAGGCAAAGAGTGATGACGCAAAAGACTGGGAGCGGCTGCAGACAATCTTTGCATCTCCTTCGCTGCAGATGGTTTCGTTCACGATTACCGAGAAGGGCTATGCGCTGAAAGGGCCGGACGGAAATTATTTTGCCTTTATAAAAAAAGACTTGGAAGGCGGCCCCGCTCAGCCTGTGTCTGCGATGGCAGTTCTGACCTCTCTGCTCTTGCACCGCTTTAATCACGGTAAGCTGCCTCTTGCTGTTGTGAGTATGGACAACTGTTCCCACAACGGAGAGAAACTTAAGAATTCTGTTGTGACGGTCGCAAATGAATGGCTTGACCGTGGTTTTGTAGGCAAAGATTTTGTTGACTACATAACTGACGAAAGCTGCGTTTCCTTCCCCTGGTCTATGATAGACAAGATTACGCCGCGACCTGCCGCTTCTGTGTGCGAGGAGTTGAAGAAACTTGGTATTGAGGGAATAGAGCCGGTTGTCACTTCTAAGAACACCTACATTGCACCGTTCGTAAATTCGGAAGGCCCGCAGTATCTGGTTGTGGAAGACCGCTTCCCCAACGGACGGCCGCCGCTTGAAAAGGCCGGTGTATATATGACTGACCGCGACACGGTGAATAAGGTTGAGCGCATGAAAGTTACAACCTGCCTGAATCCGCTGCACACGGCGCTTGCTGTCTACGGCTGCCTTTTGGGCTACAAGCTGATTGCGGACGAGATGAAGGACGAGCAGCTGAATGCCCTTGTGCACAATATAGGACTCGTGGAGGGAATGCCAGTCGTTACTGACCCTGGAATTATCAGCCCCAAGGCTTTTGTTGATGAAGTAATCAATGTGCGTATTCCAAATCCGTTCATGCCGGATACCCCGCAGCGGATTGCAACAGACACTTCGCAGAAAGTGGGAATCCGCTACGGCGAGACAATCAAGAGCTATGTCGCAAAATACGGAGATGCAAAAAAGCTTGAGGCGATTCCGCTTGCAATAGCAGGTTGGTGCCGCTATCTGCTTGCGGTCGATGACGATGGAAATGCCTTCGAGCTTTCTTCTGATCCGCTGCTTGAGACAATCAGACCGCTTTTGAGCAATGTTCAGATTGGAACGCCTGAGACTGCGGACGGTGCTCTGACTAAACTTTTGTCTAACGAAACTATCTTTGGCATAAATCTGTATACTGCCGGCATCGGAGAAAAAGTTGAAGGCTTCTTTAAAGAGCTTATAGCAGGTAAGGGAGCGGTCAGAGCCGTGCTGAAAAAATATGAAAGATAAAGTCGTTACCTTCGGAGAATTGCTTTTGCGTCTTTCTCCGCTTGGGCACAAGCGCTTCTTGCAGGCGGACGAGTTTGATGTTATGTATGGAGGTGCCGAGGCAAATGTTGCCATTGCCCTGTGCGTGGCAGGATTTAAAAGCGAGTACGTGACCAAACTGCCGGAGACTGAGATTGCGGAAGCCGGGCTTAACTTTGTGCGCTCGTTCGGCGTGGATACGTCGTTTGTCGCTCGCGGAGGGCCTAGAATCGGCTTGTACTACATAGACCGGGGCGCATCGCTCCGCGGCAGCAAGGTGACCTACGACCGCGCCGGCTCTTCGTTTGCGCTTGCCACAAAGAGTGACTTTGACTGGGAAAGAATCTTTGCCGATGCAAAGATTTTTCATCTGACGGGAATCACTCCGGCGCTGAGCGATGAGATGGCTGCAATCTGCATTGAAGCCTGCCGTGAGGCAAAGCGGCTGGGCGTGACCGTATCGTTTGACGTGAATTACCGCGCCTCTTTGTGGCCGCTTGAAAAGGCTCGGAAAATTCTGACGGAAATATCAAACTATGTTGATGTCTGCTTTGCGAATGAGGAGGAAATTCGTGAAGTCTATGACATTGACGTTCCGTTGAAGGGAATGGCGACCGATGTGGCAAACCACGCGGCCTATGAGGAAATGGCGCGGCGGCTGATGCAGAAGTTCGACTTTAAGATGACGGCCATCACCTTGCTGGACAATCCGTCTTCCAGCAATCACATCTGGGGCGGTCTTCTGTATGACAAGAGCGGTCCTCATTACAGCCGTGTGTACAGTATCGAAACGGTTGACCGCGTGGGCGTGGGCGATGCCTTTAGTGCGGGGCTTATTGGCGCAGTGCTTAAGGGCTACGGCGGCGATAAGGCGATTGAATACGGCACTGCCGCGGCAGCCTTGAAATTTACGGTTGAGGGAGACTGTAATCTTGTGTCTGACAAAGAGATAGAGGCTGTCGCAAAAGGCGGCAGGGCGGAAATAAAAAGATAAAGAGCAAAAGGAACGTACGATGAAAGATTTTATGGGTGAGGACTTTTTACTCCAGAGCGATACGGCGAAAGAACTGTTTGCTGCCTGTAGGAATGAGCCTATAGTGGATTACCATTGCCACCTTTCTCCAAAAGAAATTGCGGAGAATAAGAAAATGCCGGATCTTGCTGTCGCCTGGCTCGGAGAAAATGGAGCCGGTGACCATTACAAGTGGCGGCAGATGCGCACTTTTGGCGTTGATGAATCATACATTACGGGGAATGCAGATCCGTATGAAAAATTCATGAAGTGGACGCAGACTGTTGAGCATCTGATTGGGAATCCGCTGTACCACTGGACGCATCTTGAGCTGCAGCGCTATTTTGGCATAAAGACGCCGCTCGCCGTAAAATCTGCCCCTGCCATCTGGGAAAAGGCCAATAAGCTGCTGGCCAGTGATGAGCTGTCTGTTAAAGGTATTTTTGAAAAATTCAACGTATATGCTGTCGGCACTACGGACGACCCGGTGGACTCTCTTGAATATCATCAGGCGATTGCGGCAGGAACGGCTCCGATTGGAAAGATAACGACAAAAGTCTGCCCTTCATTCAGACCGGATAGAGCCATGGCTATTGAAAAGGACGACTTTGTTACGTATATCGAAAAGCTGGGGAAAGTTGCAGGAATAAAGATAAAGACTGTTGATGACCTGATACAGGCTTTGGAAAAGCGGCTGGACTTCTTTGTGCAGAACGGATGCCGCTCAAGCGACCACGGCCTTGGCTATCCGCCTTATGTACTTAAGAGCGATGCGGAAATCCAGAAGATATTTGATTCCGCACTGAACGGCAGAAAGGTGAGTGATGAAGATGCCGAAGCCTTTAGAACAAAGATTCTGTTTGAGCTTGCGCGCGCATACGCAAAGCGCGGCATTGTAATGCAGCTGCATCTGAATGCCATCCGCAACACAAATGCAAAGATGTTCCGCCAGGTGGGAGCGGATACAGGCTTTGATGCCGTGCATGACTGGCCGATTGCAGAAAAGCTTGCGGGCTTCTTGAGTCTAGTTGAGGAAAACGGAGGACTTCCAAAGACTATTTTGTATACGCTCAACCCTGCAGGCTATTACCCGATGGCTTCGATTATGGGGA